>JARLHU010000031.1 GCA_031292095.1 Desulfosporosinus sp. | reverse complement strand
CCCCGTTCAGAATTCCCCAAGGCGTATTTACAGTGTTTCTCCTTGTAGGTATAAAAAAATGCGGGATTTTAGGTAAGAGTTATTGTTCTACTGTTTCTTTCTACTCTTGAAGGTCGATGACTTAACATCTCCTAAGAACCTACGCACCCATCCTGCTTTAAGCTGCAACTTCCGCAGACAAGCGGCATCACTCGCGGCAGCGACAGTGCTTAAAACTGTACAGATGGGCTCTCCCCTCTCAATTTTAGTTCCGGCGACCGGAATATCACGCACTCCCTGTTCGTAAAGATAACTTAGCTCCCAGCCACACCCTACCTGAAACGAAGATTCGGCATAAACAATACGTTTTCCCCAGAACCCAGGTCGGTTCTGGTTCTGGTTCAGTCTGCCTTCATACCTATCCAAAAGGAGGCTGCGTTGACTTGCCCGGCAAGCAGCAAGGTGTCGGGCAAACAAGCGCTCTCCCCTCCACACCTCAATCAACTCCACCGAAGCCGACCAGCGGGGGTTCACTTCCAGCACCCAAATTCCTTTGGAGTTAATAACGAAGTCCAGGGTGTTGATTCCTCTTAAGCGAAAAACTGTGCTCAAGTGACTACATATACGCCAAAGGGTCTCTTCAAATACATCAAGAGTCCCTGAAGCCCCTGAAATCAGGGAAGTATCTAAAGGCACGATATTTCCGGCATAAATAAAGTTGTTGGCTCCCTGCCTAATGGTTAGCTGACGGCTTGTTCCCAGAACTTCCGTCCGCTGCCCGTCTGCCAGGAAAGTTACCGAAGCAGGAATACCGGAGATATAGTCTTGAACAATATACCGGGCCGGCTCCTGAAGACTGGAGATCAACCCCTGAGCCGTGTCCTTCTCCTTAGGTAAAGGTAATACCCTGACTCCCCGCCCCCCACCTCCGTCAAGAGGTTTAATTAGCATTATTTTCCCCTGTGTATCCGGATCCCAGTCTTTCACCAGGTGAAACTCGGGCATTACAGCTCCGATTTCCGCTAAGGCTTGTTTGAGTTTCCAGGGATCCCGCACTTGATCTAAAACATCAACTTTGTTCCCGAATAGCAAACCCCGCTCCTCCCAGAACTTTAATCCTGCGGAGTAATTTTCCGGCCCGGATGTATAGACCAGCCCCTCACAAGGCAGATTTTGCGCCACTTCCAAAAGAAGCTCTACGCTCGGTGCCAGACCAAAATCATTCTTAAGGCTCATGGTTTTTCCCCAGCGACAGCTATCTAAATCTGCAAAGAAATCAATTCCCTGAACCGGATACCCGGATTCTCCGGCTGATTCCATAAGGGCGCGAACGCTAACCCCCACAAGAAGAAACAATATTTTAGCCCTCCACCTGCTTAGCTAAATCGTAAATCTCTGCAACATCCAAAATACGGTCATTGCGTTCAAACAAGGCTTGAACAGCAGCACCGTGTACTTTCATCTTTAAGTTACCGATGGCAATAGCACCATAGAAGATTTTCCCTTCCCTTTCTTTGCCATTGTCCGTAACCTTTATACCTTCGACCCCTAACGGTGCGACGGCATTAAGATCCGCAATGATTTCCAATGTCCGGGCGGAAGACCAAAGCGGCTGATCCAGCAAGCGCACACCCGGAGCCCCGCAACAGGCTACGATGTTAACCCCCTCCAAAGCCTGATTCATATCTTCAGGACTAACCACTTGCAGAGGCATCAGTTTGGTACCCGTCTTTTCTTCCACCTGCCGACAAACTTCCCGCGCTCGGGAGAGATCCCTAGATGAAAGATAGACCTCACAGCCCTCTTGCGCCAGGAGCGTGGCCACCCGAATCCCTACCGGCCCGGTACCGGCCGCAACTAAAGCTTTCTTAGCCCGTAGATCCCTCCCGTGGACAATTTTATGGACTAAAGCTGCTGCTGTCGTGTTGCAGCCATTGGCATCGAGCATTACCGAAACTCGGAAATCCCCAAAAAATGTCGCCAGGGTTTTATTCATAAGCTCTTCCCCTGCTGGAACATTGGTACCGCCGATAAAAATAGCCGTATTGCGCAATTCTTCTCCACCGCGGGTAAAAATTGCCCCATAAACCAGGTTGGCCACATCTTCCGGCTGAACTTCTCCATAAGGCAACACCTGATCCACTCCGGCATCATAGGCTGTAATTTGATCAAAAACACTCGTCTTTGGATCAGATTCGATTTGTATTAAAATCTTTTTCAAACTAGCCCCTCCCCAGTTCAGCTTAACTTGAACCTTGATTCCCGTGAAAAATTATACCTACATTAATAAACCCTGATTTTACAGGCATTTTGGTGTTTTTGTAGGTATAAAAATTATACCTACAAATTGAATTGCGAATCCTTATTTTTGTGACTATTCAGGTACTCAGTTAATCAACCACAGATTACACAGATTAACACAGACTAAATACATTTTGGCTCTAAACTACAAATCGCTTGTAACTCAATTGATGATCGCCAAAGTTGATTAAAAGGCCTCGTTTTAACCCTGTGGATTTCAGATAATTTATAATTTGTGCCTCTTCATTGACTCCCATCTTCTAATTGTTCTTAATCTGTGTAATCTGTGTAATCTGTGTAATCTGTGTAATCTGTGGTTCCCCGTTCTGAATTCCCCAAGGCGTATTTACAGTGTTTTTCCTTGTAGGTATAAAAAAATGCGAGTTTTAGGCTTGAATCCTATGCAGAAAGCTATATCAACATGGGAAACTCTTTTCCTGTACTGTCAGAAAGTATAAACTTGCGTTATATAAACGTTTTATCTCAATACACCCGGAAAGCTCTAGAGTTCCTGTTTAGTGGTTCCCTGAAGCATTCCCGGTACCAGAATTCCTTTTTCAGCCAAAAAACTACTTATTTTCGAAAAAGCTTCGAATTCCCGCTTTCCCCCTGTTTTCTTAACCAATTCCAGCCACATGGGCCAAGGCTGGGTGATTTCAGCCGACGGCAGGAACTGCCAGCGTGTTGCGGCAATGGTCGCTTCCAAAACCGCCCCTTGCCCCCGGCAGAATCCGGCAAATCCTCCCCTGTTCTCACAGTACTCAATCTTTCCCTCCACTAACGCTGGCACGCTGGCCGAATCAAAGCGAGTCACCGCAAATTCCCAGATTGTCTGCGCTTGCTCCATACTTGGGGGACGAACTTTCAGGGAAGGCCTATGGGAAGGACAAGCTGAAAATAAGGCTGTATCAACAAAATCCAAAACATTATTGGTAAAATTGACGACTCCCTGTCCTGTCGCTTTTAAGTTCGCGTAGGTCCGTGAACCAGGAAAAAGACGCAAACAAATTGAACCAGCCGGAGAGTGTCCAACTCGTTCATGATCCAGATCGGAAATATGAAGGCCCATGGGGGCGAAATTTGCGACATCATCATAACTGATCGAAGAAATAATGGTTTCCACAATCATGTCAATTACCCTCAATCGTTTCTCGTTTCTTCATTAGAAATGTCAGTACTTAATATTACTTACTCGATTCAAACTCCTTATTGTTCCACCGGACTTTTACCATCGAGATACCCCCAACACAACGAATCATCCTGCACATATTTTTTCCCCAACTGCAAAGCCAACTCCGCTTTGCCGAGCTCACGCCCCAGATAAAAGGCATGAGCGGAATCTTTTATACAAAGCCGGGAAAAAAGCTCTTCCGCCGAGGTTCCTTCCAAAAAGTGCAGATTATTAAAGATATAAATAGAGCGGTCATCCACAAAAATACGGTAGTTTTTATCCTTAATCTCCTCCTGCATCTCCCTTAACTCAGCTACCTCAAAGGAGTTGCCAAAAGGATCTTTTATGGTTAAAAGGCTGTAATCCATATGTTTGGGTATTCTTCCCTCCACAATAGCTCGATTCATTAAGCTCCTGGCCAGGCTTACTTCTCTGACTACTCCCCGGGCCCGGTGACTCACTTCTGTCGTGAGGAGGTAATTTATTTTAAGCTCGGCGGCAATACCTACCATCAGAGCATTTATTCCCGTGCTATCGGCATCAATTAGTTCGGTTACATTCCCTAAACCCATTAGTAATGAGCATTCCGGAAATTCCCGCCTTAACTGGTGGTAACGGACGATGCCTTCGGTTAACCCCATCGTCAAGGGGGGGAGAATTGGATCAATTATAAAGGGCGTATTCCACTTAGTCAAAGTCTCCAGGTTGCGGTAGAGTGAATTAAGGTCTTCCCCGTCATCCGGTATAAGTACGATCGGACAATCGAGAATTTTTGCCAGTTCGAGATTATGCGAGTTCAAACTAAGCACGAGATCTACTCCAGCCTGGTTCGCTGCCCTGATATCTACTTCCAGGAGACTATCAATACTCACCTTAAACCCTTCAGATTTTAAAGTCCGAATAACCTCACGCAGATGAGAAAAACTCTGAGCGACATCTCCTCCTAGATCAATTATATCTGCACCATTCTCCCGGTAGTAGTGGGCTTTTTCCATAATTTGGGTCAGGCTCATTTCATGGGCATCGACAATTTCCGCGAGAATTTGAAATGGGGGTGTGTTTTCAACTTGTTCCTGTTCCTGAGATGAATGTTTCGGATGGCCATCTTTCAGAAAGGAGGGCAGGTCTTTTAAATCCTTCGGGCCTCTGCGGACCAAACACCCCGTAGCCCGCGCAATAGGTTCAAGGGAACCTTTACATAACCCGGGAATTATGATAATTTCCTCTCCGCTTAATGAAAACTCAGCGCTAAGCTTAGGCGCGATAAAGTCGGTCGTCATCAGGGCCGCCACCGTGCATTTAAGAGCTCTAACCTCAACCTGTAAATCCAGCCTTGATTTTTCAATTAGCTTCACGAGAGCCCGGTAGGCAATAGTTCCTGTAATCAATAGAAATTTCTCCATCGTTAGCAACACCTAACCTACCTAAAAAATTTGATCTCTAACTATACTCTTTAATGAATTAGAACAAGTAAAATATTCCCAACAGGTTGTAGCTTCACGAACCATCTTTGTCAGGGTTGCTCAGCGAGAAAAGTATCCAAATAAGATTTTAACCCATCGATATCATCAACCACGCTCACTCCGGGCCAATTAGCCAGACGGCTCAAATTTTCCAAATCTACTTCCCGGGCATGGACCAACACTTGAACCCCCTGAGGGGTTAGGGAATTAATTTCCGGCTGGGAATCACAGGGAAGCAATACCACCGGAATTTGGCACTTACCAGCATGGGCAAACAGATTTGTAATTAAATTATCCGCTATTCCACAGATCATTTTAGCAATTGAGTTGGAGGTTACCGGGGCGATGACAACCAGTTTATACTCCCCTGAATATAGTTTTGTTATCGAGCGAGAACTGGCGCTTTCATCCAAAAAAATCCGGTGCGAAGACCCTTTTAACGTTTCCCATAAGCCGTAGCTGGGCAGAATCTCTTTGGCAGCTTGGGAGAGGAATACATCCACCTCATTTAAGGCAAGCAGGTTCTCGATACTCGAGGACAAAAAATGCCCGGCTCCTGTAATCCCCCAGGCTATCCTGGATTGAATTTTTTTGCCACGTTCAGCCATTGTTTCTGTACTCCTCTTCTAGCCCCGACTTTATGACCAACCCCAGGCCGCACCACGATTTAGTCCTCTAGCCACCCATACTTGTCCCTGCTCGCCCATAAAATCCCGAGTAGCCTTCGTGAGAGCAGCTAAATTCTCATCGTCCGTAAACCCGTACACTGCAGGACCCCAGGAACTCTGTCCCACTCCTGCCGCTCCTTTGGACAAAAGGTATTTTGCAACTTGCTCGCCTTGGGATGTGGCAAACCTTCCGCCTTGCACCGGTGTAAAATAATCTCCCAAATACTCCTGAATTTCAGTCACTGCCTGACCGAAACAGACCAAGTCTTTCTCAGCCAAGCCGGGCAACAATTTCAAAAGCAGCAACCTGCTGATTCTCCCAGCTACCTGCTCCTCCATCGGCACTAAAGACCTGAAAGCCTGTTCCTCCTCGGAACCAAACATTTTCTTTTCTTTATTGGGGATAGCTATAATGACCGCCCATTCTTCAGGAAAGGGCAGTCGAGTAAGCAAGGGAGGAACGTGACGCTTGATTTGCGTCAAACTTGAAGGCTCTCCCGCTTGAACCGGTTTCCCCCCATCAACCAGGAATCCGCCCTGTTCAAATCCCGCCACTCCGATTCCGGACCTGCTTCCCTCCCTGTCAGTTAATTCGGCCAGCTCCGGCAGAGGGGGTTGCAACCCGTATAAACGGGTAAGTACAAAACCCAGTGCCAACGCAAGCTGCGTACCGGAACCTAAACCACAGTGACTTGGCAAGGACTGAATAAGATTAATTCTGGCACCCGGCAAGGAATAGTGGTCAAGGTACTGTTGGGCGATGAGTTTAACCCTATCTTTTTCCAATCCTGGACTGTCGATATAAAGTCCGTTTTCCCGTTCTGCCGTTAACTCTAACTGGGGTTGATCAATAGCCAAACCCAACCCTCCATAAAGACGGCCTAAAGAACCATTTAAGTCCAACTGACCAAGGTGTAAACGGGCGCCGGTTTTCATCCAGCATTTTGGCATATATTCATCACCTTTCAGTGGTTGAGTTGGAATAATAGGCAGACTCTATTACGGGGCCTGCCTATCAATATATCTTTTATCCAAAATTCAAACTATTTAAGAAAATAGAATGGGAGGCAAACGTTAGCCTCCAGTGACTAAATGTATAGTACAAAAGTATTAGTTATGAGCAGCAAAAGGATGGGCAGCTTTATCTTTTTGCTCTAAAACTTCAGCGACTTTCGGCTCGCCTGCTACTGCACGCTTGATCGACAGCTTGGTGGCCTCATAGTTATAATCCTGGATCTTGGTGTCATCCGCAGCTTCCCAATGAATAAATACACCCACAAGAATAAATAGATCCTCGGCTTCAGCAGACGGAATAGTGCCATCGGCGACACAATCAGCCACTGCCATGGCTACACCACGTTGAGCCGGGCCAAACATCTGAACAGCTTGTCTCGCATCCTTAATTGTCACCTTATTAAACATTACTGTTGCTGGTTTACACATCAGGTTGGGAGCTATAACTGCTAAAAGCGAAGTGAAACCGTCTTTATTGTTTGCCAGAGTGTTACAAAAAGCTGTTTCAGCAGCACTTCCACGAGGACCCATAAAGAGATCAATATGAGCTACT
>JARLHU010000244.1 GCA_031292095.1 Desulfosporosinus sp. | reverse complement strand
TTTACCAACCATGGTGTTTTGAGGATTCCGCACGGCCCCTTTGATATTCTGCGTGACCTCTTCGATATTCTTCATGGCCCCTTCGAGCTTCTTCATGGCCTCTTTGAGCTTCGTTTCCCCACCATTGATTGCCGCCCCATTGTCTGTGACCCCAGTGATCACCGCTACTAACTTTTATTCTTTCGCCAACATGGATTCTATGAGGATTACTGATTTTAGGATTTAAAGACATCAAATCACTAACCGTTGTATTATATGCTTGAGCAATACTGTGCATTGAATCTCCTGGTTGAACGTAATAGTACATCACACGACATCCCTTCATTAACAAATTATTCCATATTCATATATATGGCGGGACAAATTTATATCGTGCACGTACTTATTAATCTTTTGCTACTCTCTTTATGTTTTTCATAAGCAGGATTATGTAATACTGCTGAGCCTATTTTCACACCCCCACCTCACCTAGGACACCCCAATCCACCAACACGCCATTCAAGAAGCCGCCTGGTGTTGCCGTTAGACGGGTTTATGGATAATGTTGGGGTGTTAATCTTCCTTAAAGAAGTGAAAGAAGGAAACTATTTCACCTTTTTCTTTCGAAACTTCTTGAGTCACTTTAGGCCATCCGACCTCCTTGTATGCGCTGACTACTTCTCCTCTTACTTCTTCGCTTATATTCTTGCTTAATTTAATAGCTATGAACGTGTTTGTCTCGTATGACGGTGAACTGAATCTCGCATCTAGTTCACTTATTACTGATTCCATTTCTGCCTCAAACTCAGGTGTGCGTTTTCTAGAAAAAAATCCGGTCATATTGTGTGCTTGCTTAGGTGTAATCATTTACAACACTCCTTAAAATTAATACTATATCGCACCAAATTACAGCTGTACGATTCTCACGCGGCACCACCCATAGTTAGTGTATGTCCCTATTACTGTTACTAGAATTTCTTCACTAGATGAATCTACATATGCTTGATCAAGATTACCACCGTTTTCGATGAGACAAGAAGATAACTAAATAGATGTCATAGATGATATGCGCCAAACTCATGCAGTGAACTGGTGTGTCAAGGTTTCATTTGAATAAATTAAGCTCAGCAGATTAATAATTTCTGCTGAGCCTATTTTTCTTCCTGAATTCCGTGGTAATGGGAGAAATTCAACCAGACACCCCAATCCAGCAACATGCCATTCATAAAGCCGCCGGGTGTGTGCTTAGACGGGTTTATTGGTAGCAACGGAATTAAACTTCCTTCTGATCGTTTTATCCACATTATTTCCCGCTTATCCACATGTTTCAATCAAATTATCCACAGACTTATCCACAGTTTTTTTGTGTTGAAGGCCGCCTGGATTCAAAAACAGGCGGCTTGAGCTTTCTCGGAAATAAATTAAAATATACTTTTTGACATATTCAAGTTGAAGTAGATGTATTAATATCTAGTTGGATACTTTGTTTAGAGGCAAGTGTATTGAATCAATACACAATGGATTTGTGCTAATTTTGGGTACACTAATCAAGCAACTTAGGTGACAAATTTATTTAACCTATATAAGGAGTGAAAAATTACTATTCTGTCAACTCCTGGACGACGCCAATCTTTACTGTCTACACTTCAAAGAGTTACTACATAACCTTGTTTCTTAATCGATTGATTTGGCTTTTCGTCACAAATCCTCCGGGAGGACGGTAGAAATGAGTATGAGTATGAGTATCTGTTACTGAATAAACGCTTTGATCAGTTTGCCTTAGTTCACCGGTCATTTCACGTATACCATAGTTGTGCGTGTAACCATGATTACCAATTTCATGTCCTTCTGTAACCATACGACGCAGTATTAATGGGTTTTGACTAGCTTTTGCTCCTATTACAAAAAACGTTGCCTTAACTTGTTTCTGTTTAAGAATATCTAAAATCGCTTCAGTAAATGCTGGATCAGGACTGTCATCAAAGGTAAGAGCAACAACTTTTATATCAGAATGTACCATGGTATACGTTCCTGCGATGGTTGGTGCAATCCGTTCGTTCCAAACGTAGACAAACAGGCAAAGAATTAAAATCGTAAAACATATGATAATTTTGCTTCTAGATAGTACCCAATATTCGCATTTCCTTCCCCCTAAACCTACTCACCTTATAATTATGAATACATGTGGTTTATAAGTACAAATAAAGAAAAGTCCCCACCATTTTGATGTGAGCGCCCAAAGTAGGATTGCAAATTTGCAAAGGATAATATGCCCGGAAGCTGAGTCATAGTGCAAGTGGTAAGAAAAATCTCCTACAATTAAATTAGAAACATTTACATAAAACAGCACCAATTTCTTCAAGGTCTCATAGGATGTACTAGGTAATATCCACTCCTCTATATCTTTATTCACTGGCTTGAGCAAACTTTGATTACCTGTTTTATTTGTTAGAAAGGTGGGGTTCTTATGTGGTGGGGTCGCAGGTGGGGTTACGGCTACGGCCGAGGTTTTGGCTTCGGATCGCCATTTTTCGGTTTTGGCCTTTTTCCTTGGTGGTGGTAGGTTAATTAAAAATTTCTAAAATAATGTACTATCTCTTAACAAAGGAGGAAATGAACATGGCATTCGGTGGAATTGGTGTTGATGGAGCTGCTTGTGGAACAGGCACTGGCTTTGGCGCAGGAATCGCTGTAGTTGTTGTAATTATTCTTCTGCTTATCGCACTAGGAATCGTATTCTAATTTAGGAAGGAGAAATATTTATGTTCGGAATGGGTTATGGTGGTGCAGGTTATGGTTTGGGCGGAGCATGCTGTCCTGCTCCAGTGACTCCAGCCACCCCAGTTGCTGGTGTAGGATTCGGTGTAGGAATTATTGCAATCGCTATTCTAATTCTTATTGCTTTGGGAGTAATTTTCTAAAAGTAGCTAAATAGACTATCATCTATTTATTAGGATGATAGTCTATTTCAAAGTAAAGTTCCAACCGTTTCGTTTGAAACTAAATATAAAGAATGAGTTCTAAGTAAGATGGAAGGATTGGTCGATCATATCTACTGTCACAAGGCCGTCTGTTTGAAAGGCGACTTAATTGTCATTGGTTACTAAAAACCAAAGAGCCATCATTACCGAAGACTCCTTTTGATCTTAATCCATCATACTCAAGATCCAGTTTAAGGGCCCTCACCAGTTCCGGGTGATGAGGGCGAGAGGCTTGAAGAGAAGAGGAAGAGATTAGATAATCGGAACACGTTAGATATTATGTGCGAGACTTAGCTTTTATGAACTACCAAACCCTCCACCGTTTTAACGATGGAGGCTAAAGTATAGAGAAAGGAGTTTGTTCTGGCATGAATATTCTATCCGATATTTAGGTTATTATACGTCGTAATAACAGAGGTAGTAACCATTTAAAAAGAGCCCCCACAGCTACAGCTCGATGAGAAAAGTAAGAAATTATCTACAAAATATGTTATTTCTTATGTGATTTAACATTAATATTCGCTCTTGCGCTTGAAGCACAACATCACATAGCCGGGGTGCGAAACATGTACATAAAAAAGACCCCCACCTTTTCCGATGAGAGCCGAATAAGGAGGATAACAAATGCTGAGGTATATTATTCTCTGATAAGGTTTTAATTATAAGCTTGAATACCCGGTCGCTCAAACGGACAAACACTTATTCCAACCTCGCCAAGACACTCAATCCAACAACATTCAAAGCCGCGGGTGTTGAACTTGGACGGTTTATATGGTGGTGTCAGACCGTTACCACCTCACTTCAACTAGGCGACAAAAAAGACCCCACCGATTCCGATGGAGGCCAATGTGTAGGACGAGCGATTTTACGAAAGGTATCATTCACAGAATTAAGGTTATACAACTCGGATAAACAAAACCTTCCAGCTTACATACTCACTAATTGGATATAATGAATTGAGATGGTAGATGAGGCTTCTTGAAGAAATATAGCCACAACTTACAAGAAGTTGTCCGTTCCATTTAGATAACAAAAAGGCAGTTCCTTCATTGATGGAGCTGTCTTTTCGTTATCTAAATGGAAATTTTGACTATTGATTCTCTAGCAGCATCTTTTTAAAGTCTGGATATTTATACGATATCAAGGTTGTTTCTAAACGGAATCCTCTTAGTGCCCAAAATATAATGATCATTACGAAGATTCAAGAGTTTTAAGCTTGAGTTTTTGGATTTAAGTCGTTATTTTCCGTTAAATATCCTAATCGGCTATTTAACATCGCCACGTGTTTGTACATATCCTGTGTCATTTTCTTAAACATCTGCTTCGCGGATTGGTCTTGTGTGGATTCTGAAAAAGTCGCATAAGTACCCAAGGCAGATTGCGCAGCGGCAATCGCCTTCTGCATATCTTGTTGAACGGTCAAATAAAACCCCTCCTTTAATTGTGGATAAAGTAAATCTCAAAAGTATTATGAGAGAAAACGTCTGATCTTATGTAGGTAATAGATTAGAATGTTTCTCTCATTGAAAACCTCCCTTATCTTACCAACTCAAAAGAAGAATTAAAAAAAAGGTAATTGTAATAATAAGGTTACGAATTGGAGGTTAATAATATGACGGTTGCCTCTCAGGTCAAACAAACTCTAGCCAGTTTAAAAGGAGTTCGGGGAACGTTAAGTGTGTATACAGATCTAACAAGGGACGATGAAACTCAATCAGTTTATACAAATTCTCTAGAAATTGCCGATAACATTATCAATGATTTGGAAGATCGGTTAAAAGTCCTTGAATTTGAAGAGCCGCAGTATAAAGGTAATTAAAAGGGTGTGAAACTATGCAAGAACCCATTTATGTCATTCTAAGAGCACTATCATTATTTTTTTTAGTCTGGTTATCAATACGACTAATAGGGAAAAGAAATATAAGCAGAGTAATACCCTTTAATTTTATGAGCTATATAGTTTTAGCCATTGTGGCTACTTTAATGTCCTTAAACTTAATTAACGTCATTTCTGGGTTGATCGTTTGGTTAACCTGGCTTGTCCTTCCAATAGCTCTTGATTATTTATCGTTAAAGAGTAACGTAATACATCAGTTGCTCAATGGTAAAGAAACGGTCTTAATCAAGCATGGCAAGATCATGGAAGAAAACCTTCTACAACTCAGAATGACAGGAGAAGACCTTCTAGCAGAACTACGATCAAAGAGCATCTTTAATCTGACAGACGTAGAATTTGCAGTTATGGAGACAAACGGTGAGATCAATGCTTATCTAAAATCTGATAAAAAACCAGTGACTGCCCACGATTTAGGCCAAAAAGTGGCACCTCAGGCTGAACCACAAACCGTAATAATGGATGGGAACATCCTCGATGAGCCTCTTTTCTCCTTAGGTCTTAACCAAGCATGGCTTAAAGTAGAACTTGAAAAAATGGGGGTTGCCCTTGAAAATGTGTTTCTGGCTCAGGTCGACTCATCTGGAGACTTATCTCTTGACCTCTTTGATGATGCCGTTGAAGTTCCACAACCAAAGGTTAAGGAATTACTTTATGCTAACCTTCAAAAAATACAAGCAGATCTTGCTTCGTTTTCTCTACAAACTGACGATAAGAATGCCAAGGGCATGTATATAAGAGACTCTCAAAAGCTCGAAAATCTTCTCGATAAACTACGGCCTTACTTGTTAAATTAGTGAATTAAGAGGTGTTACATGTCCGACAAAAAGAAAAAAAACTTAGCCCCACTCAACAGGAATACCAGGCATTTGCCTTGGCTCGGGAA
>JARLHU010000243.1 GCA_031292095.1 Desulfosporosinus sp. | reverse complement strand
TACTATGTGAAGGACAACCACCCAGCCATAGTGTCAAGAGAGGATTTTGAGAAGGCCCAAGAATTGATGGTGGAGAGAGCAAAGTCCAAAGGAAATATTGAGGGAACTCGTGAGAAATATTTGAAACGATATGCCTTCACCGGAACCATCGAATGTGGCCATTGCGGCAAAGCCTACAAACGGCATTTAGATAATTGCGGTACAGTTGCGGAATCGGTTTGTTGGGTTTGTAGTACCTATGTAATAGGAAGGAAAATTTCATGTAACGTTGGTAGGATCAAAGAAGAGACCATAAAAGGACTGTTTGTCAGGGTATTTAACCGGCTCAAAACTGAGCGAGTTAAGTTGCTGGGTGATTATAAACGGAGGCTGGAACGTGATAAATTTACGGAGATTGACCAAGAGCGTATCGAGAAGTTGGATGAAGAGATTAAGAGTCTTATCCAACAAGAACGAGCGCTCTTTTTAATAAAAGAAAACACCGATTTGAAATCCGAACATAAAGAACTGGTAGGAAAGTTGACCGAACTTCAAACGGAACGGACCACCTTGATGGCGGAACTGGCAAAGCAGGACAGTCGGATTGCCAGAACCTTGGAACTTGAGGTTATTTTCGATTCACAGAGCGGCAAACTCTTGGAGTTTCATTTGAAAAACGGCCTTCGCTTTGAGGAACAATATACCTTAAAACGAGGCCGTGATTTATTTTAGGGAGGTTTTAGAAAATGGCAAATGTGACAGTGATTCCAGCGAAACCACGTCAAGAATTACAAGGACTTGAGGCAACGGCGAAGCTTAGGGTTTGTGCGTATTGTCGCGTGTCTACTGATAATGAGGAGCAGTTATCGAGTTACGAGGCCCAGGTTTCACACTACACAGACTATATAAAACGGAATCAAGATTGGGATTTCAGCGGAATCTTTGCCGACGAAGGTATCAGCGGTACAAACACTAAGAAACGGGTTGAATTCAATCGCATGATAGAGGACTGTATGGCCGGCAAGATCGACATGGTGATCACAAAATCCATCAGTCGATTTGCTAGGAATACACTCGATACTTTGCAATATGTAAGGCAGTTAAAGGAAAAGGGGATCGCTATATTTTTTGAAAAGGAGAACGTCAATACTCTCGACAGCAAGGGAGAGTTCTTAATCACGTTGCTCGGGAGTTTGGCCCAAGAGGAGAGCTCAAACATATCGCAGATCACACGGATGGGGATTGCCTACCGATTTCAAGAAGGCAAGGTTATAGTGAATCATAATAGATTTCTCGGATATACGAAAGACGACAAGGGTGAGCTGATCATAGTGCCGGAGGAAGCTGAAATAATAAAAAGAATCTATAGAGAGTTCATGGAAGGGAAGTCCGACTTGAAGATCGCAAAAGGCTTAGAACATGACGGTATACTTACGGGTGCAGGAAAGGCAACATGGTGGGCAAGCACGGTAAAGTCAATATTAAAGAATGAAAAATATATGGGTGAGGCTCTGCTTCAAAAGACTCATACCGTCGATTTCTTGACCAAGAAGCGTGTGAAAAATAACGGGATTGTTCAGCAATACTACGTGGAGAACACCCACCCACCGATTATTAATAAGGAAGAGTTTGCTGCGGTACAGGATGAGTTTGAAAGATGCACAAACATGCGGGGGTATTCACGGACGGGCAAAAGTGCCTTTACCAGTGAATATGCCTTCTCAGGGAAGCTTTTCTGCCAAAACTGTGGCTCGAAGTTTAGAAGAGCATCATGGGGCACAGGGAAAAATAAGCAGCATGTGTGGCGATGCATAAACCGAGAGCAGAATGGAGTTGACAAATGCGGCACAAAAACGGTCAAGGAGAAAGATTTAGAGCAGGCTTTTATACGGGTTATGAACAGGGAACAGGGAGTCAACGTTATTAAATTTGACGAAGCAATATTTCGCAGGCTTATTGAGAAGGTCAAGGTTCAGTCGATGGTCGAAGTGATGTTTGTGTTTAAGACTGGGGTAGAAGTGAGGGAGATATTTTGATTCATAGAAAAGCTTAAAACGCTGGTCGAGGTTTAAAGATACCTCGGCTGGCGTTTTGAACATCCAGGGGGGAATACGTTGTATAATGGTTCATAGGTAATTTTTAAAATAAAGATACCATTTGTAGGATAATTGGAAGTTGGCAGTACGGGCAATACAACGCATAATACGAATAATATGCAATATCATTTTAAATTATGGCTATGTTTAATAAAAGTGTTGATAATATGACAATTTTCAAGAGAAACCAAAACGGCTTCCCTTAATTTGAATTTTAAAAAAATTGCGTAGTATTATGATATATTTACTCGTATTTTATATATCCTTTAATTCTACTTATTTGGTTTATTATAGAATTCATAAAAGGGAATAACAATGGAGATAGTAGTATATATATGTTAGGCAAATTAGGCAAATTATATATTATCAGTCCCCACGTAATAACACATACTGAAGTGAAAATTGAAAAATATAACTGAAGTTTTAAAAATTTATGTTTATTTATTATGATTAGATTATTACGTCTATTGTAAATATTGACCTTGTTTTTAGACATAATAGAATAAATTAGAAATATTATACCTAGGACAATTAATGCCAATCCAACTATATTCAACCTTATTTCTCCTTTTTTGGTTTAACACAAATTACTATTGTGTCCATATTTGAATAATTATATAACATAGTAATATAATTATTCAAATATTTAACAAAATTAAATATAAATTGCTTCCCTAATTTTAAAATCTTTTAATTTTGTATCAGAATGAGATGTATGCGACTGGACTAATAAGTGTTTGGTTTTTACAGTATCCTTCTCTGTATTAAAAAACTGTAACCATTTAAACCAGTACATGTAGTTAGCAAGGTATTTCGTAGCAACACTATGAAATCCATACATCCATTCTTTTAGTTTGCTATGAAACTCATTAATATGTTGTATGTGATATATGCCTTCCTTGTGCTTCTCACGTTTGTTGTAGTTCAATACCTGAATTTTGTGCAAATCTAATATAACTCTTGTGTGAATCAGTACAAAGAATAGATTCATCCTCAATCCTGCCTGTAAAGAGCCTTTCTAAATCTGTATGTTTCATCCTACTTACCAATGCGTCGGAGTATCTTACTAATCCGTCACATCATAAGAAATGCGTTCAGCTCTCTTAACAAGATTTCAACAACTTTCTTGAAATACCTGCCATAAATACCATTAAAAATAAACCCTTCTTTCCAGAGTGTTCTTTATGTTCTGAAAGAAGGGCATATTTGACCATCTTCATTTGAACTTCCAGTTATTCTTAGAATGTGAACTATAATTAAAACTGTCAACTGTTTTCTGTAGAGCCAATACGGGGTTTCAAGGTGCTTTCTATCAAGCCGATGCGGGGTGTCCACGCACGTGGAGACCTGTTGTTGTCTGCAAAAGAAAGACAGCTGAAAGTGGCTTGTAGTGCTGGTTTGAGGGTTTGGGGGTAAATTGTGTGAAAGGGTCGATAGGACCATCTAGTAACGCTGAAACATGTTCTGAGGGTTTGGTTTAGAGAGTTTTGAGGTAGAGATTGCGCACGGGAACATATGCGGTATGTAAAATTTTCCAATGTTGTTGGTAATTTTTGCGTGGGCCCAGGGGGAGCCATTGAATAAGGCTGAAAATGAAAGGTCAGATTGTTTTTGTAACGATCTGACCTTTTTTATTCTTTCTTGGATTATTTTTACTGATCTTGGGAGGAAATGAAATAAAAATGTTGAAAGTATTAGGATATAATTTGGGGTGGTAGTCTTGAACAATACCTCCCACGTATTTGATATAATTTTATATATTTCTATGTTAAAAAGTAAAACAAGCCTGGTTAATAATTCATAGATTTATACGAGGAGGAGGGTATGATTAAAAACGATAGTCTAACAACTGTTGGATTGGGTAACAACAGTATCTCTTGTGCTGTTAGCCACCAGACCACTACAACTATAGTATTTATATCTGACTTGCATTTCGATTACACCTCAAGGAAATATAAGCCAGATAATGCTGATAAATGGCAAGAAGAATTTATAGATTATGTTAAAGAAAATTGCAAAGGTATATTGTGTTTAGCTGGTGATTTTTTCGATAACTACGAAAAAACACTATCATTCATCAAAAAACTGGAGGAAAACAGGATTGTCGGATTCTTTGTCTTAGGAAATCACGACTATTGGAATGATGGAACTAAGAGTCATGACGATATTATAAGACTATTCGATGATGAAACACAAAATAACAATTATTTTCATTTGCTTATTACCGGAAAGAAGTACCACATCAATGATGTATGCGTTATTGGGGATACAGGATGGACGAGCTTCAGACGCAAAAATCACGTAGTTCCATTAAAGCAATTTAGGGATTTGAAAGATGCTATAAAAGTGAGGGATTTTGACCCCAAAAAAATACGCAAAAGTCATGAGAATTGGGTTACATATGCTAATAAAATATTGTCTACTGAAAAAAAGGTACTCATAATCACCCATTTCCCCATGATAGATTTCACCAATAAGGAAAAAGATTGTTGGTGGAGTTCGCAAACAAAATTAGCAAAGCGGGATAACTATTGGGCTGTTTTTGGACATAAGCACAATTCTTCCCTGAGGGAGAATAATCATGTTTCTTCACAACGGGGTTATGTAAATTTAAGTATTAAGTATTTGGAAAGGATGGGAATGAACCAATATTCATCTCAATCATTTGGCACATTGGGAAAAGTCGGTGATTCAGGAGAATTAGAAACATTAAATACAGAGGCGTTATTTACGTTTTATTCACCGTTAGTTGTTACAGAAGTGACAACAGATGTTTCATTAACAACAGAAATAACAAAACGGGGATATAAGAGATGCGCGGCTAATAAAGTCAATTTTTCCACATTGGCGTCATCTCCAGAGGAGTATATTAAAAAAGTAAAGGACATTATTACAGGCTACTTAAGAAATACGTATATAGATTATACGTATCTTGATTGCTTAAGCAAGAGGGTCGTTGATGCAGTTTTTTCTGCTATTTCATTTTTGGAAAAAGGAGATTTCACTAACGCGAGGGAATTTATTACTGCAGCTGTGGTAACTGGATATGTCTACAACAAAATGCCCAGAGAAATTGAACACATGCGACCAGTCGATGACTATGATGTTATGCGTTTTTATCTTATGTTCTTAACAATGAAAGAATATAACCTTGGGATTGATTCTATCAGTTCGGTGCGAAAACATAGCAAGAACTATATTAATTTTGGTAATGTCGATATTTATATACCATCTGTAAATGAATGTTCACTATCTCTTGAAGCAGCAATGATTCAGCTTAAGCAAACGCCTTTGTTACTTGGAAAAGTTTAATTTACAATGGACAGGTTGAACTTCGCAAAGATCCATATTTGAGTAATTATGATAATTGCAGCGTCCAAGCGCTCCTGCCCATTCCTGCCAATAATATTGTTACACCTAACTTAGGCTAAGGGCCTTGTGAACCCTATCGCTGTCATGGCGTAACAAGTGCGTTTGTATTTTGTCGGTTACTAGTATCACGCCATGGCTCATCAAGTCTATGGTGAACACCGCTGGGGTAAAGTCTTGTCGAACTGGTCGATGGGGTATGTAAGGATGAACTGCCTCGCTGGCGTGAGTACAATTGTTAATCTGTAGGGGGGATCAATAAGATGTTTTTTTGGTTTTCGCCACCTAATGGAAAGTGCGAATGGATAGAACTTAAGGACTTTGTTGAATTTTATAATATCAAGTTTGGTACTAAGTACTCATTATCAAGATGTTTAGATTTAGAGGATCGTACTAATCCACAGCCTGAAATACTACTAGAAGCTCAAGACGGTAAACCCATGGTAATTGAAAGAAAGGCAATAGTGTGGCCTCCTAAATTTGCACAATATTTTAATACTGATGACGAATTTGGCTCAACCTTTATTACATCAATGAACCAAGAGATTAAAACGGGGGTATATGTTCTTGAAGTACAAGCAAATTCTTTAAATGGATCTAAACAATTTATCCAAGGACTCCCATCTCAGATAGTAGATGAGATTCTTGCAAACCAGCAAATGCTTGATCAGAGTGGTAATCTATCTTCTGATGCTCCTATTCCGTGGAGGTTTAAGCGCTTAACGAGAATGGAATATGATGACGATACCCCGGAAAATGGTGTAGGGATAAGATTCTACTCCCCGATTGACCTTGGGGGGACAAATTTTGCTGAAGAGTTAGAAAAAGCCCACCAAATTCTAAAGACTTATCTTAGACGAGTATTAAAAGGTGTAGACGCAAAGTTTGCTAATTATAATCATTGTGTAAAAGTATTAGTATTAGAGCCGTATGGTGATGACCTGTCACTTCCCGAGGATTTTATTGACAACGTGTTTTCAGAATTAGAAGTTCCTAATCCGATTGATGAAATATGGTTGGCAGAACCAGAATTTGTAGGTGAATATGATTGGGTAAAGTCTTATCGTCAGTTAAGAGTGGAAGGTAGTCAAGTCTGATAATCTCAAAGCTTCAAGCCGTCCCTCGCCTCCAAACCGTGCTCTATTGAGATATCTGGGCAAACCCCGCCGGGGTGGCGTTCTTGGCGAACATGTTCGTCTGTATATATTTGGGTTATCAGTATCCTGCCATGTACGATGAAAGATAGCCCATACAGTTTGGGTAGTCCGTGGCAAGCTTCAAGTTTCTTAGTTAGAGTGCTCTACCGACCTCCGAAATTAACAAAGTATTGAGGTAGTAAATATTATGTCATTCTTTTTGGGTAAGGCTTTAATAGATAAAGATACTTGTTTTATTTGTGGTGATCCAGCTACAACAATTGAGCATATTATTCCAAAATGGTTACAGAATCGTTTTAATCTATGGGATCAACAGATAACATTACCGAATGGGACGCCTATATTTTACCGGCAATTAACTATCCCAGCATGTACGAAATGTAATAATGAAATATTTGGAAGGCTTGAAGAAAAAGTTAGGAATAATAATTCAACAGACTTAGATATTTGGAAATGGGCTAATAAAATTCATTATGGCCTTAGCTTTAAGGATAAGTTTTTAGAATGGGACAGAAAGTATCCAGGCTATAAGATTGGAGATGTAATAAAATCTTATGACCCTTTTGAATTGGAAAGACATTTTCTGCATAGTGTCGCAGGTAAATTTATAACTTACCCTGAACCCTTTGGATCAGTTTTTACATTTAGATTTAGCTCACCACAGAAGTTTACATTTGCTCATTTCCCAATAACCAGTTCACTTTGTGTTTCTTTAGGCGAAGTAGGGTACGTAGTTTTCATTAAAGATTTACAAGTATTAAGAAGCCGAAGTAATTCAATAAGAGAGTTATATATGAAACAAGCAAGTAAAGGCAAATTGGAGGATATGCTCTTTTTCTATGCACATTGCATTACGAATTTAATGCAATTAAAGATTGATTTTGATTTATTAATGTCTAAAGAGACAATCACCACATCAAATACTAAGATTACGGAGGTTGACCGTCCAAGTAAAGAACTATTTAGAAGCTTACGTAGTACTCTTGGATTTACTTGGATCGATACTGATCTATAACAAAACGCGCTTAAAATTCAGGGATTTTTATGTGTAGAAAAGGTATCGATTTAAATCAATAGTTTAAAGACAGGGGGCCGCTGCAGAGCAGAATAGTGGACCTCAATGAATCTCTCGTTCGCTGAACCGCCTGCCGAGCGACACTCGGTTTATGTATTATTTAACACAGTTTTCTCAGTCCTCCAGTCGGTTCTCCACATTACTCCCCTGCTTGCCATAGGCTAAGGCCCTTGCGGCCCTCGCCTTAACCCGTGCTCGATGCTCATATCGGTGCGAATCCTGTCGGGGTGGCTGTCGGAATAGTCGCGTATGGTAACAAAGGGTGAGAGGTGTCGGGGTTCATAGCATCTTTTCAGTAACAATAACATGGAACCATCGAGCGAAATTTACGGAGGACAGGAATTGAAGTATCTAATTATAGCTTTAATGTGGTCAGTATTTGGATTAATACATAGTTTTTTGATTAGTGTTCGCTTTGCAAGTTGGGCAAGACGTATAATGGGGCAATATTTTGCCTTCTACCGATTGACTTACAACTTATTTTCACTAATATTATTTGTCATTATACTCAGTTTCACAAGAACCCTCGACAGTGAGTTGGTTATACAATTTTCTCCTCCTTGGACAATCATACAATCAATATCTCTGTTAACCTCATGTGTCGTGATGATTTGGGCTTTCTTAAGTTATGATTACCTGGAGTTCGTTGGCATTCGCCAGATTATAGACCTTAGTAAGAAAAAGGATTCTACTCATCCTAAGACAATTATTAAGAAGGGTTTACTTGGAATAGTACGGCACCCTATGTATTTGGCTACGATAATATTCATGTGGAGTTTAGACTCTACGAGAGCGGACGTTTTGACACATATCGTTCTTACCATTTATATTTTAGTTGGAATCATATTTGAGGAAAGGAAGCTTGTTAAACAACATGGAACAGTGTACATTGAGTATCGAAAGGTCGTACCGGCGTTAATCCCGTTCACAAAAAAGTAAATTATGCCATCCCACCCCTTGCCCATGAATCGTGCTCAATACATATACTCCAAGGCGAACCCCGCCAGGTTGGCTGTCTTTCCTAACGGTTTATAACTGCGTATTTCTATATGCCGAGTCACCGGAACCCTACATGACCAATGAAACAAGAACATAAAAATATAGCGAGGTCGCCACTGAACTTATTTGCCAGATCGTTTGGACGGTCTGGCTATACCCCCATGCTGTTCTCAATGCAACACCGTAAATGAATGAATATGTTAGCAATGGTAATGGTACTTTTTGATACGGCATAAAGTCGCGGTGTCTTGATCGTTTGAGCCGATATTATAGACTGATTATGACTTCCTTCTTGCACCACAAAACGTTGTCATGATCACGCGTGGTTGATATTAAATATTTGGCAAGATTCGTCACCTTTACACCTTCCACATCTTTCCTTCAATTCCTCCCAAGAAAGTACAAAAATCATTATTGCTAGTTGTAAACAATCAAATGAGACTACTAAATACCTATAGACCTGATTAGGGATGCAACAATAATGACTAATCAGTTCAAAAATACGGCTAAAATATTTTTGCGGAGGATTTTCTAAATTGGATATTGCAACTATTACAATAGAGGAATTAAAAAGAAATTTTAGGATTTTCGAATTATATAACAGTGACGATGCAATGAAGTGTATACTAATCTGTAATAACCTTAAAGAAGGGATTACATTTAGTAAATTACGTATACTAAATGTATTTTTTAATGCTTATTTAAATTCTGTACCTACAGACCAATATGAGATTCATACAAATTTTACAGTCTTATTTAATGCATTATTAAATATTTCAAAAGAAAAGGAGTCTTTTTCTATTAAGGAGTCCTTGGTATTAGACGTTGACTATGCAACAAATAATTATTATGAAGCTCTTATTCTTTCTAGCATTGGTATGCCTTCTTTATCTTTGGACTATGAAGTAACTGGTTTATTTCCTTTTCTTGCGAGTGAAGACCCTTTTACAATAAATATTGAAAAAATAGAAGTAGCTATGAAACACAACATTGCAGGGGTAAGAGAAATAATTATGGCATTATCTTCGAACTTTTTCTATTTAAGTAGGATTTTGGGCCATAATTATTTACAAGCGCATGCCTTATATTTGCAAACTAAGCAATTATTATTAGTTGGTATTGATGCAAACGAAGAGGATATTGATTACCTTTGCTATTACGGAAGTTTATTAGGTGCAAGTTATTTACCCGATATTGCAAATGAAGTTCTTAGTGCCCTAAAAGAACAATATAGTATTGAATATTCACGCAATCCTAATCAGGCTACGAAAATAGCGGAAGTACTGACTAGTGAATTTGCAGTTCTTAGTGGTGAATCAATTGTTGAGTGGGCTAAAAAAGCACTGAGTGTCCCAAAAGCAGAAATCAAATTGCAGAGCCTTGTTGACTTAAAACTTACGGTTCTTTTAAAGGAAGAAATATTAAATAAAAAAGCTATCTGGCGCACTTTAGTTACTATGTTAGATTATATAAATGGTAACACATCAGATGAGATTGGAAATGATTTACAGAGGCAAAGGTTAAGTAATTATCCTATTCGAGTAATTGTTCGAGCGATTGAACTAAAAGATTATTTTTTTGCAATTAGATGTGCTTATCTTTGGATGACATATCAAAAGGGACATGGTCCAGGATTGGCGCGACTTTCCGAGCAAACAATCTTATTAGCTTTACCCCTATTTAATTTGCAAAAATCCGTTTTTATATTTCATCACAACAGTAATTCGCATTTTTTTGAGGTTGATAATCGCCTTGAATCTGAAACATTTATTTCAATAAAGAACAAATTTGAAGGAAATTGGACAGTCTTATTAGGTCAAGTTACCCCTTCACAACCCCCCAGTAGCCATGGAAAGGGGCCTATTATTACAGAGAGTGATCGCTACGAAGAGGCGCTTAGACAAATGTTGTCCTTTGAATCACTTACAAATATTTTGAAACAAGTACCTAAAAGTGAAGTTATAAGAGTCCTTGAGGTCCCAGGATTAAATTTACCATTATCCTCTTTGTTTGGCATTCTATGTGAACGTTCAATGTCAACTTTGGTTTCTGACGAGCCTCAGAGTAGAACAGAAATAAATAAAGTTTTAATCTGGTGTGACCCTGAAGGTAATCTTTTTGATGCATACAGGGAAAAAGAAGCCTTGGAAACTTTGCTAAACAAGAATGGTATCTACTTTGAATCCTACTCTTTCACACAATGCTCTTTCGAATTGTTTCTGAGTAAGTATGTAGATATGAAGTTCGATTTGGTTTGGATCATGTGTCATGCTAATTTTGACAATAATGACCCACCAAGTTCTAAGTTGAATGTTTCAAAAGATCAATACATAACTCTAAGAAGTTTATCACTCCTACGTGTTAAAGAAAGAATAAATAGAAGATTGTTGGTCTTGAATGCTTGTGAAAGCGGTTGTAGTCCTATCCGTTATACAGCAATGGGGCACGTAGGATTGTCTCAATCTCTTGCTAATAATTTCCAATCGGTGGTTGGGCATTTGTGGCCAGTCAGCAGTTTTGTAGCGACAATCTTTGGCACATTGTTAATGTCAAAACTGATAGAAGGTGCGTCATGGGCGGAGGCTGTAAATAATGTTCGGATAGATATTTCCAAAGGTAATAAACACATTGAGGTGATTCTTACTTCCATCCTAGGTGCAGAATCCCAACTCGTTGAATCATTATTAAATCGTCAAGAAGAGCTAAACAAGCTAGTTTATTGGGCATCGCCAAATCTATATGAATAGAAACTCCTTTAATTGCAGAACTAATTTGGAAGTTATAAAGCGCCTTGGAATGAGATTTGCTCTGTTAACTACAGCTTTCTAGCCAATACAAAAGCTCGATAAACATTATTTTAATGAAAGGAACTGTAAGATGACGCCCATTTTTTGTCTTTCTAAATATTGAAAATGGAGGAAAATAGATATGAAATTGATTGAGAATTTTATTTATGGATTACCAAAAGACCATATATTAAGAGAAGTGTACGATAATAGAAATATGATTTTTGCAAATAGCTTTTTACATGGGTTAGAAACTGCATTATTCAATCTCAAAACTGTAGAGAAAAAAGCTTATGACGATTTTGTGCTACATAAATTAAGGGCGGCTAAAGGTAATAGTTTTGATATGCATTCATTAATATCTTCTCTTTGTGAGTTGGGGATAATGAACAGTTTTATTAAAAATAGCAAAAAAAGAGAAAGTTTTGCTTATGAGCCAAAACTTAGAGACGATAATAATAAAAATGTTGAATTTACAATTGTTATTAATCGAATTAAATATAATATAGAAGTTAAATCTCCAAATTTTGAACATTATAATGAAAAGTTAAACATGTTAGTTCAAAAACATGGTAGCGTAATGTATTACGAAACAAGGATGTTCGATTTGACTAAGGAAGAAAAAGCAAAAAATATGACAGCTACAGATAGTAAAGTTAAAGATTTTCTTCTAGATGCTAATAATAAATTTCCTTTTATTTCAGGCAAAGAGAAAGAAATCAACATACTATTTATTTGCTGGAATGATAATACTGACCAACCGTGTACAGCTCTAAAATACCCTTTGCATGGCTTATTAACAAAAAATTCTTGGTACAAAGATGCTAAAGGTAAAGCTGTAACATTTGATAATATTGACTTTATATTCATTTCTGATTTATATCAAAATATATTAGTCCATATGTTAAGTGGGGAGATTCCATTACCGGGATTATTAACAGGGGTTCCTTATTTTGAGCGTAATGAGAGATTCATGTTTCCGATAAATAAACTGAATCCATTCATCTTGCCTTTTTCGCGGAATGTGTTAATTAAACCTGAAAAGGAAATTGATGAGGCAGATATTTTTAATATTCCTATTGCTTTTTCAGACCAGTATGTTCAAATAGTTGATGAAGCGTATGTATCTAATAATTGCAATGAAATTAAAATATCATACTTGTAAACTCATTATCCATAAAATGCGGGTATTTTAGTATAATGCTTAAGTCTAAATTGGAGGTATATAATGCTTAATTATGAAGATAAAAGATGGGATATTTTACATGGCGGTTAGAAGATACCTTATAATCCCGTAGATGATTTCCCTAGACTTGAAAATGAAATAGAGCTTGAACGAACGTTAATTAGGTAATTGGAGCCTTGCGATGTTCAAGTGGCTGCCGTCCATTCTGATCAGCGGATTTGCGAAGGCGTAGAAGAGGTTAAGCCGCTACCACCCCTCATCTCCAACTGGGTGAATCCCGCCAAGATGGCTTATGCCAAGAACGTGCTCGAAGAGCCCGATGTTGTTTCTGAGATAGAGGCATGGGTCTATCGAAGTTGGTTTATAGGAACAAAACAGCCGTAAGCTACTTCAAGTCCGAAAGGTTGAGGCTGGTGGTGAAATTCCTCTGACCGACCTGGCTGTCTAGCTTAACCAGTCCGTTTTTATAGGATGGGTTATTAAAATTTTACCATGGGAAGGTAAAGATAGTGCATCCAGTTCGGGCCATTTAAGGTGAGCATATATTCCAAGCTATATCTCATTGGGGTAAGGTCTAGCCAAACTGTGTTGTCGGGGTGGGTTAATCGTTTTAGCGAAAATCGAGACCATAAAATTTTCACGACATTTCACCAAGTTAATAATTCGGGATGCATAAAGAATACACATATTTTTATCTGGTAATGGGGGAGAGATATGCAAAAATGCCCTTGTGGAAGCGGTAAATTACAAGAAGTTTGTCATGGAGAAATAACTGATTTAGGGATTCTGAGGAAAACATTGAAAACAGACATGTTTCGAATTGGGGATTCACAAGTTGCATTTAATCGAGTTTTTGAACCTAAAGAGTTTGAACAAAAACGATTTAAGTGTACTGTAAGAATATATCGTTCAACTACTCCAGCAGGTGAGATTTTGTACCCAACACTAATAACCGTAAAGAATAAGTCGTTGCGACCTTTATCACTTGATGGTCTTCAATTTGCAGAAGAAGGAACCAAGATAATTCAAGATCTTCAGGGGATGATTACGCCTAATTCAACATACACACTAAGGTTAGAAATACCTAAAAACAACCCTTTATTACCAGGGTATCATACTCTTCAAGGTTACGTGATAACTGTAGGCGATCCGTTCGATTCGGTTTTTGCGCTTGAGACGAGGGATAACCGAATAGCCCTATACCATCATACCAATTCTGAGGCTAAACAAGCAATTCTTTCTAGTAGGCAATTTAAAGGGAGTAAGTGGAATTACCAAGGGACTCAAGAATTTGATAATATAAACTACATTTATTTTACGGATATAACACAAATTATAGATTCGATTGACTTAGCAGATATAGGAATGGCCGATAAAGGCACTCGACTTGGGGTATTAACTGACCGGGGCGAAGTACAGGAACTTGAAGTTTACCGTGACAATCCATTAAGTAGGTGTGGAACTTTAAAGGTGTGGGTAGAACCGGACATGCTAGATCCCAATCCACTAATCTTACACGATATCGAATCACATACACGTACAGGTCCTTTTGGAGGTTTTTCATGGTGGGAAGTATTTTTCCCTTCAATATTTAGAGTTGGTGTTACCCCCAACAGAGTCTTAAAGATCAAAGGTAAAGATAATTTATATTTAACCAAAGACGATAATTTTATGAAGAATCCAGGATTTATTGCTGCATATGGTAATGATTTAATTGGCCTAACGAGGGTATGGTCAGAAGTCCCAGCCGAAAAAATCGAACGACCAAATCATGAACTAAGACCTGCAGATCTAGGTTTACCTGATGAAGAATGGATTAGAGTCTGGAGTAGGAACCTTTCTAGTATAAGTGCGTCCATATTAAGAAAATCATTTAGCTAGAAGAATTGTGCGATTCTTTGGCATTGGCGACCCGACAGTTAATAAACATCAATGGTTGACTATAAAGAGCAAGAAAGTCAAGTTCAGGATGGGGCATACAAAAGGATAGAATTTGGCATTTGGAACATGGAAAATAGTTGAGGATTTTATCGAAGGTCGTTCTATTAATTAATGATGAGGACGTCGAATGTCTACATCCTCATCAGTTTATAGAACGCGGGATTAAGAACAAAGGGCAATTAGATAAGCTCAGATGTGGGAACGGGGATGTTTTCCTATGTTATGGTGAGAGCATCTAAAAAAGGGAGGATATCGGTATGTCAAAAATTTTTATTAGTCACTCAACTCTGGACGGAAATTTCGCAACTAGATTAATGGATATGTTGCAAAATCAGTTTAATTTAAAAAGGTCTAATTTTTTCCTCACGTCGGATGAAGAACTTGAAGTCGGAGACAATTGGATCGAGGAAATCCGTAAAGGGATGGAAGATGCAAATATAATAATGCCTTTAATTACTCTTAATTACCTCGAAAGCCAATTTTGTTTATGCGAGTTGGGAGCAGCATGGGTAAACCAAAAAGCACTTGTCCCTGTTATTATTCCCCCCCTTGACCACCATGCATTAGATAGTACTCCTTATCGTTCTTGGGTTCAAGCAATTACACTAAATTCCGTAAAAGACCTTCAGCGTTTAGCGGAGGCAATGAAAAGAAAGGAAGTTGGAAATATAAACATAGTTAGATTTACAAATCGGGCTGAAAACTTTTATAATGAGATTCTATCATCTTTCGTAAAGGAAATGGGGCAGAGGGAAACAATAACGGTAGAAGTCATGAAAACATTAAAATTAGAAATTGAGGAATACAAGAGTGCTTATCAAGAAGCTGAAAAAGAGTTAGACCAAATGAAAAAGAAAAATGATGCACTACGTAAAATGAAAGATGCTAGTGAAGTTAAAGCATTTGAGTATGCTCAAATGGATGAATGGGAAACATTTATGGATGCAGTTAAAAAAGCAGAAGAACAACTCAAAAAGTTACCTAACCTTGTTATCAGCATCTTTTACCATGATAGACAAAATAACCAAGTTGGTGGTTATATTGGAGAGCAGTATGACAACTCTGAACTAAATGCTTTGAAAAACAAAGGTTACATTGAATGGGATGATGGTTGGTCGCCTGACTATGACCATCCTGCTATTAGTAGAGCGGATAATGCATTAAATCATTTATCTACTGTAATTAAGGATCTTAGAGATTCAGAACAATTTTGTGAAAGATTTGAAGAGGAATATAATGAGGTCCGCCTAAGTCTAGTATATTCACCTTTCTGGGATGAAGTTTTAGGGACTAGTATACAACACTCAGCCAGTTAAAGTAACAGAATAAAAATACGAATAGTTGACAGATCATTAGAAGATCGGGTAGGGTGTCTCGGCTTGGCAAAGAGGAACTGAAGCAGTTGAGGGATGTCCTGGGTGGATTATTTAGGTAAGCGAGGGAACAGAGATGATTCATGAAATACAACTGCAAACTAAAAGACGGGACGAAATGTTCGACATAACAGCGCAAGTTGAAGCCCTTCTGGATAAAATCCAAGAAGGGCTTGTCGTAGTCTATTCTCCTCATACCACGGCAGGAATAACAATCAATGAAAATGCGGACCCTGATGTACAAATTGATTTCCTTCGAAGGCTTGACGAGGTATACCCATGGAATATGGCTGAAGACCGCCATTTTGAGGGTAATACTGCCGCTCACCTAAAAGCAAGTACGGAAAAAACATCCTGAACCGCCATTATTCATAACAGGAAATTGCTCCTAGGCCGCTTGCAGGATTTTCATTTTTGTGAATTTGACGGTCCCCGTTAGAGTGCCTGTTATGTAAAAATCCTTAAGAAAACCGTGTGGATGAGAAATCATGTCAATTTGTTAGACGTTCTGACGCTGAATAAGCGTCTTTTTTTAACGTATCAGAAAGTATAAGTTTTCGGGGTACCTCTTTACTTGCGGATTTGCTAAAATGGAGTTATGGAAAATAACATTTTGAGGCAGATTTTTTTTGATAATGAGAGACACTGGGATAGATTTGTCGAAAAGTACGGAGATCGTATAAGATCGATTGTTGTAAAAGAGGTCGAGAAGTTTCGGAATTGTGGCAATCCTAAAAATGGGTTTAAGATATTGGTTTGTGAAG
>JARLHU010000242.1 GCA_031292095.1 Desulfosporosinus sp. | reverse complement strand
CTTGGGTCATGTTTCCACCTCCCGCATAAATTTGATCCAATATGAATCAAAGCATACTCCGATAGTGATTATAATATTCCTTATGAAAATACGGGAGATCAGGAGGATAAAGATAGGCGAGTAGTTTTTCTAACTCCAGACGGCTTTGATAGTATAGGATGCCACTAGACTCCGAAAGTCTGGTCGCCATTTGGACGCATTTAGGAGTTATTTTAACCTGTTCACTTAATATCTCTGTTAGCCGACCAAGAAAATGTTGGTTTCCATATATACGGAGCCTAGGTGATGTTCTTTCTTTGCTGAGTTTACGTATGGTTGTTGTATCTAATGCACTATGCAATTCAAAATATGCACGGATAAAATCGACATGCTCTGTAATATTTGGGTAGTTACGCTGCTCGCTGAGGCGAGGTTGCCAACCATATTGTGTTAATTTGCTTATGTCAAAATTATATACCTTAAGCTTGTATTGTAGACGCGTTAGGGATTCTCTCACAAAAACACTGGTCGGAATATTTAAATTTAAGGCTTCGCGAACAACGTCAAAGAAATACCGGTCACGGTGTCTGAGGTAAAAATAAGGATATCTATCCTCAGTAGGGCTGCCAATTGACCAGAGAATGCCAAGGACGTATAAGTCTATTTGAGTGTATTGCATAGTCGGTAGACTCCAATCTGACTTATCTTATTGCATTCGTTGCGTATGAGAAAATTGCCATTTCCACATCTGCACTTACCCAAATTCTCTCTGTTCTCAATCCTGCGTCTAAGAAATCTTGAGGATGTGGACAGGGAATTTCTTTTGCGTTAACTAAGGAAACCATCTTCGATAGAATTATCAGCCATTTTTGATAATCCATCTGCCACATTCTATTTCTAAATATAGACCAACCTGATCGGGATTTTTGTGCGCGAATTGTCAACCATTGATATTGATTAACTATCCGATCGCCAAGACCAAACACTCGTACAATTCTGCTATCCAAAGCCCCTGCTCGATTTGGGAAAGCAAAACGCAATATCTTGGTAATATAATTCGCCTCAATACCTCCAACATACTGTTCAAGCGATGTTAATGCCTGAAGTACAGAAACCTCGTCATTAGCATCAGTAATTGGAATGATTTTAGGAGCAGTTATCTTTGAAAGAGAGGAATACTTACCCCAATTTGCGACATCCAATATATCCTGCCTTTTGATCTCACCCTTCTGTAAGGAACATCGCATTTGAGTTTCCAGACGCAAAATGGCTGGAAAACCCTGTTTCCAAGTATCGTCGCGCCACCGATAGTCTTTATACAATCTGACCCAATCTTGGTGATCAACGAACTGTGTTATTTGGTCTTTCAGCAACTCTGGCAAATCCAACTTTCCATCGCTACTATAAAACCTTTGTGGTTGGGCATTCCTTAATAGCTCTTCGGGCTCTTCTATTCCTTCGGTTTCGTTTTCAAACAGCTGTAAATGCTTATGTAAATCACGTAAACACCATTCTCCGAAGCCTTTTAGCTTTAACAATTCGCTGTCAGTCTTTTCGAAAACTTCCTTGACGGTATCTATGCCAGCTATTTTTAGGCAATTAAAAGTCCGGGGTGTCAAATTTAAAATACTTATGTCAGGGGAACCTGATAGTTTGGCACAGGAAGTTTCGCATCGTTCTGCGTCTTCTTTTTGGCTATACGTCTTCTGACAAAAAGAACAATCATAGACTGTAATTTGTCTTTCGATCACCATTTTGTACCCTCACTTGTTTCAACTCTCCTGCAAACAAGTTCTTCATAAGTTTCTAAATTTATCCAACTAAACCCAAAATAGACGCTTATTCATCGTCAGAACGGCGAACAAATGACATGAGTTGTCCATTCTTAACAATGATCAATAAACTCATAGTCAGGAAAATTACCTTTGTAATAAAGCATGGCTTGTTCCGCGCTCACAAAATTCAGCCATCCACCATCACGCTTTAGTTTCCCTAAGCCCTTTAATGGTGTTTCTCTTTTCTTTTGCCAGTAAGTACAACTACCATTTGTGTGTAAGGTACATTTCTTCGTTGGTTTATCAACATTAAGCCAAATCATAAAATAAACCACTCCTTAAGCCAACTTCTATCCTGATTAAATAAGGATATCCGTATCCCTCACATCATAGTTCTTCTTTTGTTACTAGATCAAAAGACGCTTATTTAGCAGAATGAGATATCAAGATGCTCATTATCAAAAAGTACCAGCTGTAGTAGGTGGTGATGCAGGAATAGAAGGATTCACAAGCACAGGTATAGTTTATCAATGCTATAGTCCTGAACGCAGATACAGTGATGACGAACTAAACGAACACTTGCGAAAAAAAATGACAAACGATATAGGTAAACTGGTTGATCCAAAATATGCTAAGCGGCTGAAAAGTTTAGGACTCTAATACTGGCCAAGTTTTATCACCCTCTTCAATAGTATTTTTGCATCGGCTAAATGCCCACCCGGTATTATTTCATTTATAGCCCGAGTTTGGCGACATAATTTTCCATCACTAGGCACAGCAAGGGTTGCAGCGTCCCTAGATTGAATATTTGGGACTACCGCCTATTCTCTGTCGACTTACAGAACCTTATTTACAACATTTGGGTTTCCAGTGAGTTGAATGTTGAATTCAGGAGTTTTCATTACACTTTATTACAGAATTTAGATAATTAACTAAATTTGTTAAGTTCAGATCCTATTCTGTATCCGATAAATTGAAAACTACGCCAATTGTACCACAAACCCGCATGGTATAAGGCTTAAATTGTATTAAAATCTTAATTATTTGGGACTACAATATTTAGAAAAAGACCTGGAGCCCTTGCTATCACAGGGTTTGGAAATAAATGTCGCCAAACTCGGGTTATAGTATAAGCATCTTTGGGGAACTGAGCGGTTACAAATGGATTAAGCATAGTAATATAAGAGTCCACACTATTTGTTATAGGCATAGTTGTTTTAGCATTTTGGCTTGTTTGAGCATATGGGGTAGTAGAAGGATTTTGGGCTGTTGTTTCTATAGAATCATTCGACTTTGTATCATTAGATTTTATTGGATTTTCTACTGGCTTTGTTTGAGTATCGTTAATTTGAGGAGGCTGATTGATTTTATTCCAATTTTCTTTTCTTCAAAAACCGCCGCTTCGATGGTTCGTATTTCTTTCATGTGACTCTCTTCTGTCAATGTCGCAATTTAAGAAACGATGCGTGCTGGAACCTATTAAGACTAAAAAGTATCCTACACCCGATAGGTTGTTCGGGGGTAGGATGATAGTATTGTGCCCGGGTCCAAGTGTTTGGCAACAGGCTCACCCGAACCAGAAGTAAGGCCATCGCCGCGTCAATGGTCGTACATATAATCCTAATGACTTATATCAGAATCAAAGGATATAATGCCATTGTAGTGGTTCAATAGGGTATACCTTTGTGAATTAACTGAAACATATTTCAATAGAATAGGTATATTGCATTTTGAAATGTGTCCAATCAAGCATTTACCCTATTGAAACGATTTGGTATAAGGTGACAGATGTTAGTATCATGGGCCATAAATCCTGCGGTGTTCGTTGGATGCTATATTTGAGAGTCGGACATTGATAAATGTTTCCAGCGGGCACGCGCCGAGCGACGTTCCTGCCACCGTTTCTTTCTGTCCTAATGCGGCCGCGCATGACCGATGCAGGAGGGAATACGTGTCCCCCGGCCCCGGTCGCGCAATGACCAGATCGTCAGCTACTACCTGACGATCTCTCGCTAAGTTCTCAGAGAAAACTTGCTAAACTGAATACAATTAGAATACTGGTTTTGGCTTTTGGGGGCTGTTGGTTACTGCCTGAGAATATAATAAGTCCATTGTATCGAGAAAATCACTCCACTTTGGGTTTACTGCTGCTTCTGCTTTTGTATAACGATACAAGTATCTATACAGATTTCTCAAGCCTTCCGGTTTAGCGGTTTTAAATTTGAACATGCAATAAATAACCTCATAAGTCTTTATTGCACCAATATTATCCAAATAAGTATGCAGTCTTTTCGCATCCTCAATTAGGCGTATTGCGTTCGAGTCATGAGAACAAAAATATAACAAACCTATAGTAGCTATATGAGCTAGGGATTTTACCTCTCCACGGTCTCGTTTATTATCAATAACAGGGTCGTAGTTAGTGTTACGAGCTATTGCTCTTTCGACAGTTTCTCTAAAAACTACTTGTGTATCGGTAAAAACATTGTCTGAGAGCTTTATCAATTGTGGAGGGGTATTAGACAATAATCTATCAATATACTCCGCAACAACCCTTGTTTGTATAATCTCCTCATAAACTGCTTCGTGAATAGTCAATCCGGGAAAGGTATATATTAATGGATCTAGCCATATTACTTTAAAACTATCGAAATCTAGAGCCTTCGCGTGTTCGCCCAAACTACTTCGATCTGATGGAATGAGAAAGTTTGCATCAATTGTTAACATCTGAGTTGGATTTGAGATAAGTGTTATCAGGGCCGGGTTGAAGATAGGTCTCACTTCATTATTTCTCATTATCTTTATGCCCTAACAAAAATTCATTTAACTCCTCAATATTCTCATCGTCTATTTCATTGCAAATCCCAAATTCCTCTACCCGTTTATTAAAAAGTGCTAAATCTTCCATTAACTCTGACAGTGAAATCAAACCCTCTTCGTAGTTTCCAATTATACTACTGAAATCGTCACCTTCTATTCCCTGTTTTTTCGTTTGCGTATTAAGCATTTCAAAAACGGTCTGGTCCATACTAAGACCAATTGAATAGTAAAGGCTATCTCTATCCCGAACTCCTTCTTGTAAAAGAAGTTCGTATTGATCATTGTTAATTGAGCCTACTTCTTCAAAACGTCGAACTATAGCTTTATAAGGAAGCTTATATTCACAATGTAATCTTGCGATTAATCTTAGTAGTGCTGTATGTTTCCAACGATGAAGGTCCAAGTTTCCTTGATTAACATTCTTAATCTCTAAAACCAACTGATCAGTTGGAAGTAAGAACTCCGCTGCAAAGCGATTTGCCTTAAGTTCACGTGGACTATTGGGATCATCCGAAATTCTACAAACATGAATATCAGTTGGATCAAAATAATGATCTAATTCATGAGCTAGAGCAAATATTTGTTTATCAAGATAGTCCTCAGTATTTAATCCAATAAAGAAAGATTTCTCCTCGAACGCAACAAACAAAGCAGAAAATGGATGTTCATCATTGCCTTCGGTTTTTACTGGAAGAAAAATAAGGTGAATACCAAGTTCTCGAATAAGTTTGAAAATGTTGTCTCCTAACGGACCCATCCCAAGATCAAATTCGCGTCGTCTCTTTTTTGCATCATTTCCGATTTCAAATATTTGTTTCTCACTTAAAATGCTATTCATTGATAATGCCCCTTAAACGATCATGTTTACGAAGACATAACATCATATCAATCATGGTTCTAAAACCGTCTTTTTCATCTTCAGTCTTTGTCGCACCTAATAATGCCATGAATATATTAGGTGTGGCCTTTTGTTCAACAATTTGATAAAACTCAATATCTAACAAAGATAATAATGAATTCAACTGTGGTAATGAGGGTAAATACTTTCCAGTTTCGATCCGGCCAATCATCTGGCGGTTTATGTCTGTCTTCTCACCGAGTTCTTCTTGGGTCCATCCAAGACCTTTGCGTTTTTGTTCAACAATAATGCCTAACGTATCCAATGATATTTGTTCCATAATTAACACTCCTTACTCCTCTGATACTATTTATACCATATATTATGTCTTATGCCTATAAAAAGATACTATCTATAACATTTATTTTTAAGATAAACCAATCGGTCTTGAGAACAAAGGGTTTCCAAACTTCCTAATTGTGGAAATAATTTAATAAATACAAAAAATCCAAAGCGTTCAAAACATCTCTGATAATTCTTATAATGTCACCAAAAGTGTCATAGATAGTAGCGAAGAATATTTTAATCTCGTGGCCAGGGGCTGGTCGGCATTCGCGTCTAAGGATAAAACACTTTCGTGGTTCAATAGGGTATAGAACCGATCAACTTTTTTCGATAGTTCAGAAAACCTTTTTGCAAATTCGTGGTTTATGCAGTGGAATCATAATATTAATATATTATCAAAATCATTACCGAAGAAGATACTTGGATATTTACACCAGCAAGCCAGAATTTTCCCTTCCTAATTCAAATAGGTGCTTCATGTTCCTTAACTCTTCGGTAAAAAGTATTAGCCTTCATACCAACAAGTTCCATGGCCTTTAAAGCAGTTATGTTCCCCAGCTTCCAATCATCGTACACTGATACGAAATTGCTATTGGAAGCTATCTTTTTTCTTCCGAACTTCACGCCATTATTTATTGCAATTCGTATACCTTCCTCTTGCCTCTCCTTTATTCGTTTGCGTTCGTCTTCTGCCATATAGCTCAATAACT
>JARLHU010000030.1 GCA_031292095.1 Desulfosporosinus sp. | reverse complement strand
TTTGCTAAGGGTGTTAAGTATCCGAAGCAAAGTAAGCGAGTGACGGCACTCTTCGAGAAAAGGAGAAAGCAAGTTCACCATTTACTTCATACGATGTCGCGTGCTGTTATCAACAGGGCTAGAGCGCATGGTGTGGATACGATTGTGATCGGCGATCTGACGGGTATCCGTGAAGAGAAGAACTTTGGTGTTAAAACAAACCAAAGGTTTCACAAGTGGCCGTTTCGAAAAATGGCGCAACTGATTCGCTATAAGGCTGCGCTCGTTGGGATGACCGTTGTGAGCCTGACGGAAGAGTATACGTCTCAGACGTGCTCTGTGTGCAAGGATTTGCCGTCCAAGGACAATGCGCGGAAGGCGAACCGTATACATCGCGGACTTTATGTGTGCAAAGATTGTGGGACTGTGATGAACGCCGACATTAATGGGGCGGGTAATATTGCTAAAAAGTATCTGGATGCATTTTGTGATCAATCACAAGATCGACCAGTAGTGGGCTTGGGCCGTCCATGGATGTACAGGTTTAACGGATCTCGGTTCGTTGCCTAGAATCCTTAAGATGCTCTCCATTTCAATGGAGAGTGGTTCACGAGCGTGGAACCAGATGGAGATTGAATTTCTTCCACGTTTCACACGAGCCTTTAATAAACTACCTAAACCTATTCGAGACCTTTTCAAAGATAAGCTACATCAGTTCGTTGATGATTGGCGACACCCATCATTCCGAATTCATATGCTTGAAGGAACTGATGGGGTGTGGTCTGCTAGTCTAATGTATAATTTAGATACCGAATGCTAAAAAGTAAAGTGAGGATCAACCAAGTGCCTGATAATCAACTGATCTATCTCCCCATTTGGCAAGGACACGAAGGGGAAGGACGATGTCATATTTCATTGATCCTCATTGATACTGGGAACGGGCTTAATGGACTGCTGACAGGCGGGGAAAAACCTCATGTCGGTGGAGTGGTTCTGGCCCTTCCTCGTCCAAGCCTAAGCGGTAAAGGGTGGAGTGCCGATGTGTACATCACACCAGTTCCGGGACATAAAGATGTCGACGTCGCTAAAACGGTTGCCGAACAGTTGGCCCGTGAACTACGATGTCCAGTGGTCGTAACGGCCGGAATTCACTCTGATCATCTTTGTCCAGAAGAACTGAGCGAAATTATCAGTAATTGCGATACCTTGACTCGAAAATATTTAACTCAGAGGTGAAACTGTGCATACAAATTTACGTCATTTTATAGAAACCCTCCGCAGGGAGAGCCAAATTGTCGAGATTGAGACAGAGGTTGACCCCTATCTAGAGTTGGCAGAAATTCACCGTCGTGTCATTGCGGAAGAAGGCCCGGCCCTTTTGTTCAAGCGAGTTAAGGGAAGCTCTTTTCCAGTCGTCACTAATTTATTTGGAACACGTCGGCGCGTTGATCTTGCCATCGGACCAAAGCCCGAGGAGACAGTACAGCGTGCCGTTTCGGCCTTGCATCGTTTGCTCCCGCCAAAACCTTCTGTACTTTGGCAGGAAAAGGACTGGATGCTTTCCTTGGTTAAAAGTGGGCTTCGTACAGTCAATCAAAAGCACGCCCCTGTCCTTGAGATTCAGGAACGCTCTGTGGATTTGACTCGACTCCCAGTACTTACCAGTTGGCCAGAAGACGGTGGCCCTTTTGTGACGTTGCCATTAGTCTATACAGAACACCCAGTAACAAGAGAACACAATCTCGGCATGTACCGCATTCAAATCTATGGCCCCAATCAGACCGGCATACACTGGCAGATTCATAAGGGTGGAGGATTTCACTATTATGAAGCAGAGCGCTTGGAACAGGATCTTCCTACAACCCTTTTTTTAGGTGGTCCCCCGGCTCTGATTCTTTCTGCCATTGCTCCTCTACCGGAAATGCTTCCCGAGCTGATCTTTACTTCTTTTTTAATGGGGGAGAAGCTTTCCCGTGTCAAGGTTCCGACCCATCCCCATGCTCTGATCGCTGAAGCAGAGTTTGCCATCTGTGGAACCGTGCCCGCCAACACCCGAAAGCCGGAAGGTCCCTTTGGAGATCATTATGGCTATTATTCTCTAACGCATGATTTCCCGGTTTTCAACGTACATACTGTTTATCGTAGGCGGGATGCGATCTACCCTGCTACAGTTGTAGGGAAGCCCAGACAAGAAGATTATTTTATTGGTGAATATTTGCAGTCCTTGTTATCCCCCATGTTTCCGGTAGTAATGACTGGGGTAAAAGCGCTCTGGACGTATGCCGAAACAGGTTTTCACGCTCTAGCGGCGGCTATTGTACGGGAGAGTTATCACCGTGAAGCGTTGGCTCATGCTTTCCGAATCCTAGGCGAAGGGCAACTTACCTTGACGAAGTTCTTGATCCTAACCGATGTTCAACTTGATTTACAAGATTTTAAAACTCTCTTGGAAACTGTTTTGGCTCGCTTTGAACCGGAATCTGATCTATTAATTCTCAATGAAACGTCCATGGATACTCTGGACTATACTGGTCGACGCCTTAATCACGGCAGCAAGGCCATAATGCTTGGCTTAGGAACACCTAAGCGTGATTTGCCCCATCATATTGAAGGGGGTTCGCTACCCGGTATTAACGGGATTAAACCTTTTTGCGCAGGGTGCCTGTTATTAGAGGCCCACTCGTTTGCTAAGGCGCCGGAGCTCGCAAATGACGTGTTATCGTATCTTCAAGCTAAACCGTTTCAAGATTGGCCTTTGGCGATTCTGGTCGATGATCTGGCGCTCGCCTTAGACCCAACCGGTTTCCTTTGGCAAGTCTTCACTCGCTTTGACCCCGCACATGATATCTACGCTGCGACAGAAATGCGCTTGCACCAGTTGGTATACCATGGCCCAATCCTGATTGATGCCCGAATGAAACCGGGCTATCCAGGAGAAGTGCTCCCAGACGCAACTACCGTGAATCTTGTCGATCAACGCTGGAAAGAATATGGAATATTCAGATGACAGGGGTCAGAAGCCAGAGATCAGAAGCAGAAGTCTGATTGCGGGTGGTTTCATAATAATGGCGTTTATTCGCTATCTTGTTCAGAAGATACTTGTACAGGAGATTTGGTTGATACCGTCGCGGGCTCGAGCAATCCCTTGACCATTTCTAAATAATGAATTGCCTGATCAACCAGCGTTTGAAGTTCTGTTTTCTGATCAACTAATCCTCGTATTTGCTCTTCGATTTGTCGGATTTCTGCCTGTTTATTAATGAGCAAAGTTTTTGCTTCAACTTCCTTTAACTCGGAAATACGAGTTGCTTCGTAAAGTAACGTTTCACTTTCACAGCGGGCAGACTGTAATAACTCATTTGCCTGTCCTGTAGCTTCTTCTTTCAATTGGTTGGCGATGCGTTGGGCGCTCAAGAGGGCATCCCGGAGGTCCATTTCAATTTGTTCATAGTATTTGAGTCGATTTCCCCATTCTGAGTTTTGTTCCCGTAAACTATTGATTTGTAAGCGCAGCTCTTTGTTCACAGCATTAGCTTCAGATAACTGACGATCTGTTTCTGCCCACGCTTGCTCGACAGCCTCCGGGTCATATCCCCGGATAACTCGCTTGAAGTCTGGTGCTTCCAAATTATAAAGCCTCCTTTTCCCACATTCCCTAATCACAATGTACCATTTCCTATGCTTTAAGTGAAGTATCACTAGTCCTAAAGATGACATTCTCTTAATATTAAAACATTAAATGCCTAAATTTATTAAGAACTGTGAATAATTTGCGCTCTTTTTACACATCCTGAAACTGTTATTTAGAATTAGTTTCTAAAAAAAGGAGGGATCTAAGATGCAACTAAATGATATGGAAATGAAGAAAATCCTAGATCAAGGAATGTTAACTAGAAGTCGTATTGAAACGGAAACTGCGATGAAGAAATGCCAAATGTTCACTGAAATGGCACAAGACGATGCTGTAAAAGGATTTTTCAAAGAACAAGCCAAAGGTTTAGAGGATGTATTGGGTTATTTTAGCAAAGGAATGGCTGAGCTACAATAGAAAGGGGGACTTCGAAAATGAGTCAATTTACGGACTTGGACATGCTATATGATTATGAAAAAGACGCAGCGAGTGCTGCAATGGGATACATGACATTGGCTACGCGTGCCCACCATGGCGATCTGAGAAGTATCTACTTACGTTTAGCCAATGAAGCGACTAATGCCCATAGTAAGGTTAGCAAGTTGATTAACCAAAACGGTGGCATCGCCTAATACAAACGTATAAATAAAGAGCCAGGAACTAAATGTTCCTGGCTCTTTATTAACTATTTCCACCAGCCCGAGGTCATGCTACCGGTGATTTTGGTGAAGGCATAGACAGTAGAAGCATTAACTCTAAACTCTTGTTGTCCAAAACGTACAATACTCTTTGCTGGGTAGTACTGCAATGCATAGTCTTCTGTCGTATGGTAGTGAGAGAGCGCCCGATGTAACGTGAAATACTGTACCTTTTGATTTTCTAATGAGACTAAGGCTTGATCTGAAGAGGAGAGGGGAGTGGCATGTTGTAAGTCTCGAATTAACTCCTGAATTTTCCCGACATCAGCATAGTAATACGGATGAAACGGATCTTCGGAATTCACCATTCCCAGCATAGTAATCGCATGGGGGTGAAGCTCGCGATTGGGGACGTTGAGCGTACTAAAAGGATCAAGCCAACTTTCTTGATAGGCAAAGGGGCCCAATACTAATATAGTGATGACAAATACAACACTCAAAGTAACAGCTAATTTATGCTGTTTTAACTTAGACAAGCGCATTCGCCAAGAATAAACGAATGCAGAAAACGAAAACATCGGAAACCTCCTCAAATCAACGGGTAGAGTAGACTAGCCTACCATTTGGCGCGATTGATATAGTACTGTTTTACGTCGAATCCGCTGAATTGCGTTGTCTAAAGATTTTGGATGAAGTCCTAAGTGTTCAGACACTTCACGTTGTTTGAAGCCTTGAAGAAAATAATGTTCAAACACTAAACGCTCAAGACTGGACAGATCCTTATTTAAACCGTGAATCATCGAACGGGCTTCGTCATTGGCAATAACCATTGATTCAGGATCCTCGGTGTTCCGCAATAGTGATAAGAAGTCGGCTTCCTCTGATTCTGAAATCACATTATTTAGCGAAAAAGCTTCATTTAAGTTGACGTGTTTTTGGCGAGTATATTTACGTAAGCTATCGATGAGTTTGCGCTTAATGACCATTCTTAAAAAATGAAGAAAGGGGATCTCGAGGTTTAAGTCATAAGATAATATGGCTCTATAAATCGCGATTCGGCCTTCTTGTATTAGGTCATCATAATCTGCTCTTGGCAAAAAATATTTACAAGCAATCATACGAACTTCAGGTTCATAGTGTTGAATAATCGCATTTAACGCTTCTTCATTACCTGAGCGTGCTGCTTCAAGCATGGTCGTTTCCTTATCAAGGGTGCTTATGTTGGAAGTTATGGCCCTCAACTCCTTATCAAAAAATAGACACAACCACCTCATTGAGTCTATTAAAAATTATACCTTTTGACAAGGGCTTTTTTGTGGACAATCCTCCATATCTTACTAATCATTATGTCCAAATGGCGAGATGCCCACGATATGAGTACAATATGACTCTAAAAGGATTTCAGCAAGTTTGCGGTTTCAATCGCAGTCATAGCAGCTTCAAAGCCTTTGTTTCCGGCCTTAGTTCCCGCACGTTCAATCGCTTGTTCAATACTATCAGTGGCTAAGACACCAAAAATTACAGGAACCCCGGTTTCTAAGCCCACGTGAGCAATTCCTTTGCTGACCTCATTACTGACAAGATCAAAGTGAGGAGTGGCGCCGCGAATTACAGCACCAAGGCAGATGATCGCATCGTAGCGCTTAGATTGAGCCATTTTTTGAGCCACAAGTGGTATTTCGAAGGCACCCGGAACCCAAGCTAATTCAATATCGTCTTCAAGCACCCCATGCCGGCGGAGCGCATCGATGGCACCGCCGACTAATTTGCTGGTGATAAATTCATTAAAACGTGCAGCTATAATTCCGATCTTTAACCCTTCAGCTATTAAATTTCCTTCATAAGTTTTCATTGGTAAAACATCCCTTCTTTACTAGAGTAATGATACAGTACTTGATTGGCATGTTAAGGACAGGTTATTACTGAACTTCTGTCAAGAAATGCCCCATTTTATTTTTTTTAGTGCAAAGATATTTGGAGTTTTCTGGCTTAGAGGGTATATCTACAGGAACACGTTCCACTACTTTCAAGCCATAGCCCTCGAGACCCACAATTTTGCGCGGATTATTGGTCATTAAACGTACTTTAGAAATTCCGAGGTCTGCCAAAATCTGAGCGCCCACACCGTAGTCACGCAAATCCTCAGGAAATCCCAAGGCCAGGTTTGCTTCGACCGTGTCTTTTCCTTCTTCCTGAAGTTTATACGCCCTCAATTTATTCAACAACCCGATGCCACGGCCCTCCTGACGCATATACAGTAATACACCGCGACCTTCATGTTCGATTTCCTCTAATGCCGCAGAGAGTTGGTCTCCGCAGTCACAGCGTCGAGAATGGAAAACATCTCCTGTCAGACATTCAGAGTGTACCCTGACAAGTACCGGTTCTCCATCATCAACTGTCCCTTTAACCAAGGCAATGTGTTCTTCTTGATCGACAATGCTGAGGTAGCCAATGGCCCGAAAGTCACCAAATCCGGTAGGGAGATGGACACTTTCAACCCTTTCAATAAGTTTCTCTGATCTTCGGCGATAACTGATGAGATCTTTAAGGGTAATCAATTTGAGATTATGCTTTTCAACAAAAAGTTGTAAATCAGGTACTCTAGCCATTGTTCCGTCTTCATTCATAATCTCGCAAATGACGCCTGCGGGCTGGAGTCCAGCAAGACGCGCTAAGTCCACCGCACCTTCTGTGTGCCCTGCACGGACTAAAACTCCACCTTCTCGCGCTTGAAGCGGAAAGATATGTCCTGGTCGATGTAAATCGGTCGGTACACTGTTAGGATTCATTAAAATTTTAACGGTTTCCGCACGCTCAAAGGCGGAGATCCCTGTGGAACTTGCGGCAGAATCAACACTTACTGTAAAGGCGGTCCCATGAGGATCCGTATTTGTAGTGACCATCTGTTCGAGTTGTAAGGCATGAATCCTGTTCTTAGTCATTGGAACGCAGATCAGTCCCCGACCATAGGTTGCCATAAAATTGATCGCTTCCGGGGTCGCCATTTCAGCGGCCATAAGCAGATCTCCTTCGTTTTCACGGTCCTCATCATCCACCATAACAATCATTTTACCTTGACGTATATCTTCCAATGCTTCTTCGACTGTGTTAAATAACATATTCTTCACTCCTTAAATATTAATATAGAATAAAACTAATAGATAAAACTAATAGATTAGACAAATCCATGTTCAGCCAAAAAACCTAGAGAAAGAGCGGGTTTGTCTTTGACGATTGACGTATTCAGCCCCATAAAACGAGCGACATATTTGCCGATGAGGTCTGTTTCGAGGTTGACGCTTGCCCCAGTTCCTTTTAATCCGAGCGTAGTTTCTTTAAACGTATGGGGAATCAGAGATACAGTAAAATAATCCGCTTCCACATCAATAACCGTTAGGGAAATTCCGTCAATAGCGATCGACCCTTTTGGCAAAATGTAGGGAAGCAGGTCGGGAGGGGCCATTATTTCATAGACTTGGGCGATGCCCCAAGGAGTAATCCGGCGAATGCTACCAACACCATCGACATGCCCGCTGACCAAATGTCCACCTAAACGGGTTTGAAGCTGTAAAGCTCGTTCCAGGTTGACACGGCTCCCGCTCTTAAGTTCCGTCAAATTTGTTTTTGCCAACGTTTCTGCCATCACATCCACTGTGAACTCCAGATCACTTTGCCGAATGACCGTCAAGCAAACACCGTTGATGGCGATACTATCTCCGATCTGGGTTCCGCTAAGGACCTTTTTTCCCTCGAGCGTAAGCTGCCCAGAATCTGGCAAGAGGCGAAGGGCTCGGACGATACCCAGTTCTTCTACAATTCCGGTAAACATGTATATCCCCTCCCTAAAGCGTCTCAGTTCTGACCTCTGGCTCTAACCCCTGATCTCCGACTTCCGATCTCTGACCTCTGACGTTTGATAAATATCCAGTAACACGGAGATCGCCCGAATTCATATCAATTTGAAGATCATGAAGTTCTAAGGCGTCCGCCATATGCTGGATATGTAAGCCCGAAAGAGGCGATGGGCCGTTTCCCCCCACAAACTTAGGCGCAATAAAAAACTCAATTTTGTCAACACACTGTTCTTTGAGGAGCGTACCCGCCAGTCCACCGCCTCCCTCTAGTAACACACTTGTCCAACCGCGACGAACAAGATCGCTGAACAGTTTCTCCAGTGGGACATGTCGAGGAGTATCATATTGCCATACTTCAACTTGTTTGAGGTGTCCGAGGAGTTCTACCTTGTCAGGAGAGGCTGCCTGAGTGGTCGCAATAATACAAAGGCTGTGTTCAGAGGCGGAAAGTACCTGAGCTTTTTCTGGAATACGTAATTGTCCGTCGACTATGAGGCGAATAGGGTCTCTCCCCTCGGGAAGCCGGCAGGTGAGGGCAGGGTTATCATGGATGACCGTTTCACTTCCCACTAAGATGACATCGTAGCGATCTCGCAACTGATGGACATAGTGGCGTGACTCTGCTTGACTAACCCAGCGTGAATCCCCCGTTTCAGTGGCAATCTTGCCATCTAAAGTCATCGCTGTTTTATAAACAACAAAAGGTAATCCTGAGGTAATCACTTTAATAAAAACTTCATTGATGACGGAGGCTTCTTGGAATAAGAGACCCACGTCCACTGTAATTCCGGCTTCTCGTAAACGGTCTATTCCGCGACCAGCGACAAGCGGATTTGGGTCTTTCATGGCCACGACGACCCGCTTGATTCCGGCACCGATCAGTGCATCAGCACAGGGAGGCGTGCGACCAAAATGCGAACACGGTTCTAAGGTCACATAAGCCGTAGCACCGCGTGCTTGATTTCCGGCAATTGCGAGAGCATGTACTTCGGCGTGAGGAGTCCCGGCCTTATGGTGATACCCTTCTCCTATGACCTGGTTATCCTTGACGATAACGCACCCCACTAGAGGATTAGGACTGGTTCTGCCGATTGCTTTGACCGCCAACTCAAGTGCTCTTTTCATAAACTTTCCATCAATCGAATTAAAAGGACTTGATGCTTTCATAAAAAAACCCTTTCTCATTTCAGGGATCCTCAGCAGTCACTTAGAATCTTGAAACTCTTCATTTTAATGAGGAGTAGTTCGCAACTTAGTGTCTCCAGAAAACTATAAAAATAAATAATAAAAAACACCCGGATTTTTCTCCGGGCGTTGGGTCATAAAGTCACAACTCAAAAAAGCGCGTATACGCATAATTTTAGCTGTTCCTCTTCTCATCCAGACTTTACTGTCGGCCCCGGAATGTCACCGGGTCTGCCAAAAGGCTCGCGGGCTTTACCGCCGGTAGGGAATTTCACCCAACCCCAGAGGAGTATTATGGTTTATGAAATTGCTTACAGTTTACTCTAGGCTGTCAATTAATGCAACCCTATAATTTACCATGTAGGACGAGGAACTCTTCCCGCAATAAACCCATAAGAATCGCATCGTGATAGCTGCCTAACACAAAACGAGCTTCACGCTGACGGCCTTCAATTTTAAAACCGACTTTTTCATATGCCTTAATCGCCCGGAGATTTTGATCCCAGGTGTCCAGCGAAATGCGGTGGAAATTCCACTGAGTAAATAGAAAACGCACAAAAGTGATTAAAGCATCTGTACCGTATCCGTGACCCCAATATGCTTTATTCCCAATTACCACATAGAGAGTAGCTGATTGACTGGGGATGTTGAGTTCCTTAAAGCCTGTAGATCCGATCAGGAGATTATTTTCATCTAAAATTGCATATCGGTAGGTATCCGGTGACCCGTCTAGAAACTTTGCCGCAATCTGGTCTTTGCTAAGCAGTGTATTTAAGGGCCACGCCCCACTTGACCATAAATTAACCTCTTGATCATTATACCATTGGTACAAAAGGTCAATATCATCTTCTTCAATGGGTCGAATCCATGTTTTTTGACCTTTTAACATTATGTAGGACTCCTTATACGCTATTTTGTTCCTTATATTAGATATTTTAGCATTTATTTTTGTCCGAATTCAAGGTCATTTTCAGTATATTTTCACCAACCAGAAAGAGAAGTATAACTTTCCGAAGTATTGTAGGGGCAATTCATGAATTGCCCCTACGTGCTTGCGCTCAGCGGAACCCTGTTCTATAGTATTCGTTCTGAAGTGCATAAAAAAAAATTCATGATATTATAGAGTTAATCGATCAGGCCATAAAAGAAAGGAACAAAAATGTGAAGACCTATGACAAGTATACTGTGGCCCCGGAACATGAGGGTTTGACAATAGAAATCTATCTTAAGCAAATAGTACAGTGTTCGGGACGTCGGCTCCAAAAATTAACACGAGCTAAAGGGATTTTACTTAAAGGCCGAAATGTTTTTCTGCAAAAAAAGGTGAAAGCCGGAGATATTCTTCAGATTCTAGTTATGAGAGATCAAGCTTATGGAGTTCAACCTGAAGAAGGTGAGATTAGTGTTCTATTTGAGGACGCTCAGCTTATTGTCTTGGATAAAGCGGCCGGCCAGCTTGTTCACCCTGCGGGTCAGACTGAAGGGGGAACACTGGCGAATTATCTGGCTCATTATTTCCACAGCAAAGGTAGTTTGATGACGATTAGACCCTTACATCGTTTGGATCGGGATACTTCTGGTTGCGTAGCCTTTGCCAAAGACGCACGCACTCAAACAGAGATGGAGCAACAACTGCAGTGCGGTTCATTCAAACGGACCTATTTAGCGATCGTACAGGGCGTGCTCGAGCAAGATGGCGTAATTAATGAGCCTATCGGGCATTGTCCTGGCAAACCCAATCGACGTATGATCCGGCCTGAGGGTGATGAAGCCGTAACCTGTTTCCGAACTGTTCGAACTTTATCAAAGGCATCACTTTTGGAGCTCTCACTCACAACCGGAAGGACCCATCAGATTCGAGTTCATCTAGTACATATCGGGCATCCGATTATAGGGGATGGTATGTATGGAAAGCGCTCTGCTCTGATTGAAAGACAGGCGTTGCATGCTTCGACGCTTTGTTTTGCGCATCCCCGCACGTCTCAAGTGGTTATAGTGAATGCTCCATTTCCAGCCGACATGGCACGAGTTATTAATGTGTTAGAAAAAGAAAGAGAAGGAAATGCTCCCGCTTTTATCGAGGATTGCGATTCAACCCAAGCTACACTACAGTAACTTGCTATTTAAATTTAGAAGAAGCTTAATTGACTGAAAACTTGAGGTTGACAAGATACTAAAGGTTTGTTAAGATAATCTTCGTTGTAGTAAACGGGGCGTGGCGCAGTTTGGTAGCGTGCTTGGTTCGGGACCAAGAGGCCGTGGGTTCGAATCCCGTCGCCCCGACCAGACCATCTGGTAGTATTAAGGGTTCAAGTCTTTTATCACTGTTCGAACAGAAGGTGGTGGTCAGACATGAACTCTTTTTCTTGGTCTACAGATATTTATATTTTCCTTAATCTTGTTTTGATAACCTGCCTTCTCAAAATCTTAACAGAAAGGATTGGCTATATCTTGCAATAAAAAAACGTATACCATTCCACCAATGAACTTTATTATAACTCTGCCAAGGAAAATTGACTTTCATAGCGAATACTAATCTTATAAAGAAATATTCACTCAAATCTTTCGGCGTTGTTCTAGAAGAGTTCGTATCCGGAATGTTAGGGAAATATAATTTTTTTATGGATGGAATATTTTGAATATTCCTATTAACAGAAAGGTGGCGAGAATGAGTTTATAAACTTGCCTCTCTTTTTATAGAATATAAATAAACAAAATATTTAAAAAAATTAAAAAAGTTTGCAGGATTCTCCAAATAAAAAAAGAATATATATCTAGTAAGTGAAAACTTGGCGGCGAGAAAAAGTTTAGTCAATAAATACCCAAAGGGAGTTGAGGCCGTTGAAAATTGCAATCTCGGGCAAAGGTGGCGTTGGTAAAACCACCTTTACAGCAAATTTTGCGCGTTGGTTATCGCAAAAAGGGATCACTGTTTTAGCGGTTGACGCGGATCCCGATGCCAGCCTTGGGACTGTCATGGGAATCTCAGAAGATATTCTGGCGGATTTAAAACCGATCGTTGACATGAAAGCGCTGATCGAAGAGCGAATGGGGGGCAGCGGAGCTTACTACTCGCTAAACCCTAACGTGGACGATATCTTAGATGACTACAGTGTGCCCATGGGAACCCTTCGATTCTTCCGAATGGGGAACATCAAAGGGGGAGGAACCTCCTGTTATTGTAAGGAAAACAGCTTCCTCCAAGCCTTGGTTAATTCGCTAATTCTTGGAGAAAAAGATACTGTCATATTGGATATGGGTGCAGGTATTGAACAACTCACCCGAGGTACAGCCCTTGGCGTTGATGTCTTGGTCGTTGTAACTGAACCTTCCAAAGTCAG
>JARLHU010000029.1 GCA_031292095.1 Desulfosporosinus sp. | reverse complement strand
TTACCACCGCGTTGGGTATTAAAAACCGCACGGTGGACTTCCATGTCAGTAATATAATGACAAAATTAGCCGTAAAATCCCGGTTAGAGGTTGTTCTAACTTATATGAAATGCAAAGAAGAAAGTGGTAAGAGCTGTTAAAAGAGTGAACTAAATATCTTACTCAATGCCGAATGGGAGGGTGCCATAATTTACATCTACGATCCGTTTTTACGACGACGAAGGAAGGTGCAAGGTCGTCGGGATCGTGTCGTACAAGGAGCGCTGAAACTCATTTTAGAAGCGATCTTTGAAGAATACTTCTTACCATTACTCCTGGATTCCCGCCATCTCATAACGAGGCAGGCGGGGCAACCCCTAAATTCGCATAAAGTGCCTTCTGTTTCTCAAGAACCTCACCAACACGTAATTCTTGACCGGGATTCTCAAAGCATTCAATGACATCCAACTTATCGAAGACACCTTGTAATGTATAGGTTTTAAATAAATCATGCACTTGCATCTGCTTTTTAATATATGAAAGATAGATAAGTGCAATGAACTCGATAAAGAGCTTTCCATCCAGGCTTTGTTCGGATGATACTAATGTACGGCGCATGTTTAGTCGTTCCTTCAGATTCCCAAAGGCCTTTTCGACAACGTCTTTGTTGCGGTAAATTTCAAGTGCGGTGATTGCATCCATTTTTTCATTACTGATCATAGCAAAAAAACCATAATATCGCTTAGCTTCCTTTACCGCTGCTTCCTTAACTGTAACGGTTGTTCCACGTTTTGGTGTTGTCTTGACCTCGAAGTACTTCGCGTACTGTTTTTCGTGTTCAGGAATCCTCTTTCCGGATTTCAGTTCACTGCGCATTGCAAGCAGTTTACGGTCAAAGCCTTTTTCGTCCTCAGTGGCTTTGTCCAGGTTGTAGTATAAGTGGATGTACATCCGTTTGGTATCCTTAAGGGTATCGCCTTTGTAAGGGCGGGCCTGCGTGTACTGCCATTCGGACTGAACCGTCTGAGCATATAGTTCATACTTCTCGCTGAAATGCTCGAAACTACGAAATCCGTCATAAATGGCATCCAATTCTTTTCGTACAAAAGTAAGGGATATTTTTGCAGCCATCAGAAATTTGACATGTTCTTTCAAAAGACCATTGATATTTTCTTCGCTGTAAAAGCCGCGATCCATAACAAGCTTCGTTTTCGAAAATCCCAAAACATTCAAGTCAAACAGCAGATTTTTGACCGTCTTGGAATCCGGGATGTTTCCAGCCAGTTTACGATAATAGAAGGGCAGATTGGATTCTTCACCAAAAACCAGTGCTAGATTAAACTGCGGCAACGGATCATTTTCTTTGTTCTTTCCGTACTGCACCTGACGCAACAGCTCTGAATGACTAGATATGGTTGTTGTATCATAGGCCCAAAACTCTTTGTCGATTCTACGTTTCCCCTGGAGCTTGAAGAAGGTGGTTTTATCTTCTTCGGAGATGGATGCAAATAATTCGCTGCTCCTTTGTGACGAAATATCCTTACCATAGGGGTGCTTGTGCAGATTGTTCCATTTCTCGAAACGAAACAACGGATTATTCTCCTCAAGAATCAGATAGTAAGCAATGGAAAGAATCTGCTTATATGTATTGGGGAAACACTGTTTCAGATCCAGGGCGATACCAAGTTTCTCGCCAATGGCATCAAACAAATATGTAGCACCATAAAAGCATCTTGCTGTTTCTAGTGTCGGCACAGGCCCCCTTTTAGGCGTTGAAGTAGCATCATCTTTTGGTTTACACCGACCATCTGTTGGTATGATCTGTCCGGATTCCTTGTCAAAACGACCGATTAACTTTCGTTTTGCGCGAGACTGTTTTTTATTCTTATCCCAGAAGGAAACCGATTCATATGCGTAGGTTATACCTGAGCGTTTGTCTGTTTGATATACGATTGCAGCCATTTAGATCACATCCTCGTTATGTATATTATAACACATAACGATGAACAATTCGAGTAAAATCTCTAAGAAACTCAGTGTTTATGCGGCTTTAGAGGCTGTTAGTGTCGAATCCTCGTTAGGGGTTCTCGGGAATGCAGGATTACTGGGTTAAAAAGAAATCGAACCCCGGTTCTCTCGACTGCAGTGCAAGCTTTTAGTGTGAGTTCGGAATGGTCAGACGATTAACCTCTTGATCCTGTCCGACCATTCCGACGTTCACAATAAACTAGTCAAATTACCCGGCGGCTTTGGTTCCGGTTCTATCGACGATTTCTTAAGACTCCTGATGTCACCAATCCTGAGACCCAGTCGGATAGCAATCAGAAGTATCGCGTAGTCGCGCTTGCCTTTGGTATCGTCGCGGTCAATTGCTCCGAGTAGTTTCTTGATATCGACTTTGGACCAAACGTAGGGGATCGATGCATTGCGGGATGCGCGCACTTTAGGGAGCATGGGAGCTAAATCATGCGCGGTATACCCTCGTTCATACATAAATGAGAGGAAATTCTTGAAAACGTACAAAAAACGCCGATATACTTGACAGCTTTGTCCTCAATGGTTTTCAAGTAGCTCTCGATGTGCTGGATGGTAATGTACGCCGAAGACGTAACTCCTTGTGCCGCTAAGTGCGCTATCAGCACCTGTACCTTTTGGGAATTCGTGTCTACCGTCGCCTGACTGTATCCGCGATAAATCAGATCTTCACAGAAGGCTTCATATTCTGAGTTGAAACAAGCCGGGCAGACAAAAGGTGGTTTTGTTTTCCGGACATCACAACAAAACTGTCCGTCTTTAAGATAACGCAGTAATAACAGCAGTGGACGCATACGGTAGCGGTAGTCAGCCCTGGCATTTTGACGTGACACACTCGAAACGCTCAATAAGCTGGCCAGTTTTGGCGTACACGTATTCCAGACAGATGTTTTCATCAATCTTGGCAATATTGTTGCCCGACAAATAGCGTTCGAATACATTGTAAGAGTTCTCGAAGTTCTTGAGTCTGGCCGACGATGTCCCCTGTTGCCTCATCGATTCCATGATGGACAGTATGGCGCCGTGGATATCTTGATTCTCCAACATAATCATCCTCCTCGTAAGAAATAATAGCGATAATGCGTGTCTGATAAGGTTGATTATACAGAAAATGGTGAGTGTTTTGCTCCGTTGCTAAGCTAGATGCCTGAATCTATAACATTAATCACAATCACTCACCATTTTAGAAGACTCACTATAATGAATGAATAGTAAATTATCCAAAGTCAGGTGCAATTCGTAAATATCTAAAATTATTTGCTCATGTGCTTATTCGGCATATGAGTCTTTTATTTACCCTGACTTCGGATAACTTACTATTCATTATTCCGAATTCCACATAAGGAGCCAAACCATCTGGCGTCTTGTGATGTCCCGCACTTCACCCTGGTCCTTCGGCCACTGGAATTTCATCTCATCGGAAAGTGTTTTGGTAACCAGAATAAATCCATTCCCGTCCCACCGTAAGGCCCGCAAGGCATTGCGTCGTTTATTGCAGAATAAGAATACATTTGCTCCCGCATGGGGATCCAGTTTAAAATTTAACGCTACCAACGCAGCCAAACTATTCTGCTGTTTGCGAAAATCCGTGGCACCCAGAGCTAGGTAGATATGGTCCGCCCCATCGGCTATATGTTGCATCATAATTCCCGCAGGACCTTCATCAGTTCTGCCAGCGAATTTGGGCAAAAATTAAAAGGAACGCGCACATGAAAGCTCTTGAAGAAGATCTGGAAGTCAGAAGTTACTACCGGGTTTTGGCTTGCTGTATCATCTGAATATTTCGTTTTCAAAGTGCAGTCAATTCGGTGAGTGAGTGCATCAATCTCGGAAAATAAGTGCGTAGCTATCGGAAAAATAGTGCACTCCAATTATTGAAGTTTTGTGGCTCAGGTGATACTATCATTTTGCTTTTACTCATGTTCAGGATAGAGCAACGCTGAGGAGCGACTCGAGCGGTATATGAGGTTTAGTGGAGAGAGCGATACCGTGGCACAGGATGCTGACGTATGGCTCTTTTTTCATCACTCTCTCCAGAAAACCAATGCGATAAACCTGCGCCGGTGGCGCTATATTACTTGTGCAACCCTTTTCGCTGACGCATGGACTCATCGCCATCAATTAAGACTTCATACGAATTATGCACGATGCGGTCGAGAACAGCATCGGCAATGGTACCTTCGCCAATTTTCTGATGCCAGCCTGCAGGCGAAAATTGAGAGATGAAAACTGTTGAGGATTCGCCATGACGAGCTTCAATGATTTCAAGCAGATCTCTTGCTTCATTCTCATTTAACGGCGTCAATAGCCATTCGTCAAAAATGAGTAATTGCACTTTCTTGTAGTGACTAATCACTTTTTTGTAGAGTCCATCGCCTCTGGCAATTGCCAAATCGGTTAAAAGCTCTGGCAACCGAATGTATTTGACTGAAAATAGCTGTCTACAAGCGGAATTCCCAAGAGCACAACCGATAAAAGTCTTTCCGGCGCCACTAGCCCCCATGATAATGACATTTAGCTTATCGCGGATATACTTTCCTGTGGCAAGTTGAATCATCTGGTTTTTGTCGAGCTTACGGTCGGGATAATACTCGATATCCTCAATGCTTGCACTCGATAACTTAAAGTTTGCTTTTTTCGCGAGCCTGCCAATATGATGACTCTTTCGATCGGCCCATTGCTTATCCACAATCATCCCAAAACGATCGTCAAAGGATATTTGTGAGTAAGTTGGGTCATTCTGCTGCTCACGCAAGGCTCCAACCATGGATTTTAAGCGCATCTCAAGCAATTTTTCGATCGTTTGTTCGTGTAACATTACTTTTTCCTCCCGTAATAGTCAGCTCCGCGTGTGAAAGAATGGCTTTCATCCATGCGATGCGGAATTTCAACGGGAGAGATCAACGTATCTTGACCGGACTTTAAAATACTGTCAACATGTTTGTAGCTGGGAGTTGGTGTGTAAGACAAGGCTTTTTCACAAGCTGCTTCGAGTCGTTTCACACCATGTCTGTCTCCAAGCTTCAGAATGCCCATACATGACCTATAAGCTTGCTGCTCAATCTTATGTGAAGTCAGGATGGCTTTTACCACGGTACCCGTGTACATGCCAATTGATTTAGCCCATGAGATAAAACGCTCACTGTTCCATTCAGTATGGCTCTTATGTTTTTCAGGCATATGCTATGGTGTGGTGTGATATTGACCTGGTTTTCCATAGATCCTTGGATGCGAGCAAATACGATGGTTGTGATAGAAGATTTCCACAACAGTTCGAGTAATCCGTACATCCATTTCATGCTTAATATATTCATAGGGGACACTATAAAAGTTCTTTTCAAGCGAAATATGATAATTGAAACCAGGAATAAGCTTTTTCCATAGGGCTAATTCATACTGATGCTTAGGCATTGGCAGCAGATATTCTTTTTCCTCTTGGACATAAGCAGTATATCGACTTCCCAGTTTCTTTTGAAACGGTTTTTCATTAAATGCTTTAAGTTTTTCTGAGATGGCTTCGTTTAAATCTGTTAAACTAAAATATTTATCGTTTCTCAGTGCTGCGATAATCCATGTTGAGATGACTCCTACTGTCCCTTCAACTTTTGGCTTATCTTTTATATCTTCAATTGAAGATATAAAAGATTATCTTCAAAACCGCATTATCTTCAAAATCAGCAGAACTGCTTAAGCATACAGCCAGTAAATAGCATGAAATTGAAGATAATAATCCATATATAGTATTATCCTTTAGACAGCCTGATACAGGCCTGAAGGAGGATAACATATGACAAACCTGGAAACTGTCATCAATACCCTTTTACAGCAGTTGAAATCTGAACTTGCCAATGAAACTTGGGAGTCTAGACGTCGTTACTTCAACCAGATGCTAAAGTGTGCTAATTCACTTGGCATTACGGAACCGTGCGCGGAGCTGTATGATACATTCATTAGAGATGACATTGGTTCGCTGGAACGCCACGCACTGCATGTTCGCTGCGTAAGACTGGTTGACGCATTAGCATGTACACAAGCCCGAGATGAACACGGCATACCGTTCAACGAACCACCCATGCCGGATGATGCAGAAGTCCATGAGTTTTTTCAGGGCCGGGAGTTCCCGATAGCAGCAGACGTACGCATTGATCACCTCATTGTCAAGGCTGAGATTGAAATGAAATACCTCAATCTCACGGATTCTACTATCGGGCAATACAAACATTCCTGGATGGACATACGGCGCTATTTTTATGATGCTGGTGTCTCTGGATATGATGAAACATTGATGAAATGCTTCATCCAAGAAATAAACAACCTACGTAATAAAGGATCCATAAAAGAATGGAAGTGGAAAATTAACCGTAAGGCGGCACATGTCCTGATGGAAGTCGCAAATACAGGGCGCTTCCTTTGGGGAATGATCAACCGAGATGCCAGCTGCAACAGCTTAGAGACAGAATCCATTCGTTCACAGTACCTTGAGTCGCTGGAGCATCGCAACCTCAGCAGATCCACAATCGACCTGCACGATTATGTATTCCGAAAAACCGTGGAGTTCACTGGGATAGAAACACCGAAAGATTTACTGTTTCTTTCACCCGAAAAGATCCATCTTGTCATTACAAAGTTTGCAGGCATCTGCAATAGACGGAGCATGGCAACCATACTTCCAATTCTGCGTTCACTGTTGGCGTTCTTTCATACAACTGGCCTGATCAGAAAGGATTTGTCCGGCATTGTAATGGGAGGCTTTGTACAGCGGGGCTCGGTTGCTGCATATATTTCTGAAAAAGATCAGGCAGAACTGGTTGCACAGCTGGCTAAAGAGTCTAAACGCACAAAAGCTGTAATCCTTCTTGCCATGCATCTGGGATTGCGTGATTGTGATATCTGCAATCTCACTTTTCAGGAGATTGACTGGCGGAATGATAAAATCAGGCTGATCCAAAAAAAGACTGGCGAACCTCTCGTACTGCCATTGCTCCCGGATGTAGGCAACGCACTGATGGATTACATTCTGAATGAGAGACCGAAACGAGCGGACCATTACCCATATATATTCTTACGGAAACAGGCGCCTCACAATAAACTGACCTCTGTTTACTCAACCTGTTCCAGACTGCTTGGTTGCCTGGGGATTAAGCCGGTAAACGGTACTGCTACGGGCGTGCACCTTTTTCGGTATTCCTTGGTACATAAACTTCTAGTAGCAAAAGTACCTCACCAAGTCATTACTGATGTACTTGGACACACCTCAAAGGAATCTGACAAGCCTTATCTGTCCATGGAGGAATCCATGCTCCGGATGTGTGCTCTGAATCTGTCCGTCATAGGCAGGGTTTCATGGAGGGGTGGTGCTTCTGATGACTGATTATATATTTAAAAGCCTCCTTGGTGTTTGCATCAGAGACTTTATCAGCCAGAAACAGGCATTGGGTTATCCTTACCAGTCTTCAGCCCGAATACTGTATCACTTTGATTTACTTGCGGCTGAGAAGTTCCCGGGAGAGAGCACAATCACACGGGAAATGGGCTCTACGTGGATCCAGTCAAAGCCTGGAGAGCATCCAAACGGCCTTTTAAGGAGGGTTACTCCAGTAAGGCAGCTTGGTAAATACATGAAAGGGCTTGGATACAATGTTTATGTCATTCCCGGTCACATCCCTGATAGGCAGGTTAAGTATGAGGCCCATATTTATACGACTGCTGAGTTGAAAGCCTTTTTCAAGGCCATTGATCTTTGCCCTCCTTCACCGTTTTCTCCGACCAGGAGATATGTCATGACGGTCATTTTCCGCATGCTGTACTGCTGCGGACTGCGTTCCTCGGAAGCACGCCTGCTGAAAAAAGAGGATGTTGACCTCGAAACGGGAAAGATATCCGTCCGGGAATCCAAGGGCTGGAAGGCTAGGATCGTATTCATGAGCGAAGATCTGCAGGAAGTATGCAGGGAGTATGATTCTATCATGGAATCCATGTTTCCAGACAGACAAGTGTTTTTCCCCAACAAGTATGGAAACTGCTTTAATAAATCAATGCTTGACTGCTGGTTCCATGAGTTCTGGGATAAACTGCCTGAATCTGGTGCAATTACAGGAAATCCAGCAAGAGTTCATGATTTCCGGCATGGGTACGCGGTTCACCGATTGAATCAGTGGGTAAAGGAAGGTCATGACATAAACGCCCTCTATCCTTACTTGAGCGAATATATGGGGCATTCCAACTATGCTGATACGGATTATTACCTTTCCCTTGTGGAAGATTTTTACCCTGAAATGGAACAACGGCTTTCTTCAGTGAATGATGACATCCTGCCGGAGGTGCATCATGAAGAAGAATGAAATGCACTTTTACCAGTTGCTCCGTGACTTTCTGACCGATTATCTCATAACAAAAAGGAACTTCAGCGACAAGACAGCCAGAGCCTACCGGCAATCATTAAATCTTCTACGAAATTATCTGCGAGAGGAAAAAAGTATCAGCTTTGATCGGATGGAGTTTTCCTGTTTTTCAAGGAGCATAATTTATGATTTCCTGATGTGGCTTAAGAACACCCAGAAAAATTCCGCGCAGACACTTAACTTGAGGCTGTCAGCCATTAAATCCTTCCTAAAATACTGTAGTGAGGAAGACATGGAACTGATGCCGGTATATCTTGATGTTGCCAACATCCACGCATTCAAGGGCGTTAAACAGCCGGGCGTTGAGTATCTAACACAGGAACAGCTGAAACTTTTATTCTCATTGCCCGACGTGACAACAAGACTTGGCAGGCGTGACCGTTTTTTCATGATTTTTGCTTATGAAACGGGCGCGAGAATTCAGGAATTACTTGACTTACGGTTGAACTGTATCATCCGCGGCGATACCAGTGTACGAGTCAGAATCCATGGCAAGGGAAATAAAACAAGGTATGTCCCTCTTCTCGGATCAACGGTAAAGCATCTGGACGCCTATCTTGCAAACTTCCATAAAGGAAGTCCCTTGGACACTTTACTGTTCTATACCATACATGATGCGCAGAAAACACAGATGAAAGCTGGAACAGTCGATTATTTCCTTAAGAAATATGGAAAACTCGCCCATAAAGCCAATACTGCTTTTCCGGAAGGACTGCATGCCCATATGTTAAGGCACAGCATTGCAATGGCTATGCATAAAAAAGGGATTCCTATCTCTTACATAAGGGACTTCCTTGGACACAGCTGTATTGAAACAACGACTGTTTATTCCTATTCGGACGAAGAAACCATCACAAAAGCATTAGAGTCTATTGATCTTGAAGGAACTATTGGTAAAACAGTTGCAAAGCAGAAAAACTGGAAGGGCAAGGAGCAGTATCTGCTTGAGTACTGCGGATTAAGCTGATTTATTATCTTCAAAACACGGCGGAACTGCCATGTGATTTAAGGTAGTTCTGCTGATTTTGAAGATAATGCGGTTTTGAAGATAATCTTTTGGCCTTCGAACTCTTGCAGGAACGATGGCCGTTGCGTAGTGTTCTGCCATCTCGTGATACGACTTGTTGATAGTCGGCGAATACCAATCGACCTTTTCGACACCTGTTTTTAGATTGTCAGGGACGATGATCCTTGTTACACCGCCAAAGTGCCGGAACGCATTTACATGAGCCAATATCCAACTCTCTAGCTTTTGTGAAAGAAAAGCCTCTACGTAAGCATAGCCACTGCAAGATAAGACTGCGACAAAAACATAAGCAGGGATGGGGTCACCCGTTATACGATCTATGATGTTAGCCGTTTTACCTGCCCAATCCACCTCAATCTGCTCACCCGGTTTGTGATGGATGTGCATTGTAGCCTTAGTTGTTTGGACGTACTTGTGATAGTAATGGCAAAACTGCGTATAAGCGAACGGGAATTGACCATTTTGCTTACATTCTCCGCAATATTCATCCCACAATAACGTCAGTGTCACACCACTTTTAGCCATTTCCTTGTGCAATTTTTCGCAGTCTGGCAATTTTCTTGAACTACTGTGCCCCTTCTCTGGATACAAAAGAGCTCGCAAATCGCCATCCGTTACATCAAGTGGTAATGGCCATTCTACTCCTTTGAGCTGGGCACGGTTTACGACATCTGCTACGGTGTTGCGTGAGTATCCAAGACTTGCTCCGATACTCGTTCGACTCAGCCCCATATTGCTAAGTCTCAAGATTTCTCTGTATTCGGTCATTTGATGACCTCCCAATTATTATTTGCACTCAACTTGAGTACAAATAGTAATCTAACCAGATAAATCCTGAACTGCACTAGCCTCCGTTATGGATGCACTCATTTTCCGAAACGACTGCACTGACTTTCCGATTCAACTGCACAATTTGCTCCGCTATATTCAATCATCAGGTGAAATGATAGAGGTAATATCTGCAAAGGTCTTTTCTTCAACACTTTTTTGACTTTTGCGCACCCGTTGGTTCCAATAATTGTACTGATGCTTCCTCACGCCATTTTTTTCACACCACTCCCTGATTGTCATGCCATTTTGGACTCTTTCTCTTATCCGCTGCTCCCAAAGTTGCAGATCTTCAGCTGTGAATTTCACAATAAAACCTCCCCTCTGATCACTTGTTCTAAGTGTATCAAAGGGGAGGTTGATCTACACGACGGTGATTGTTCCACCGCTTACAGGAAACAACAGGAAAATAATTTTTAAAACCTGTAGTTTATACGGATGTGCAAATTCTGGAACAGGCTTATACTAATCATGTAAGGTGCTACAAAGAAGAACCTTTCGTAGAGCGGAGAGTACCATTAGATTACTGGTCCAAATGCTTCGTAGTTAATTATCAACAAAATCAAGAAATTCGCAGATTCATTAAGGCTATCGCAAAATGCCAGTGTGACTCCTAAAAATGCATTTTATAGCTTCGATAAGTATTTAAATGGTTTTCAAGACACCCCCAGATCATCAATACCCGCAAAGTCACAAATGATCTGAAGATGTTCGCCCCTACACAAATTGTAGGTATTTTTACAACGGAGGGAGCTTTTTGTATTATCCCCTAACTAAAAAATTTCTTTAGGTGCAACCCAATATCGATTATTCAAAGAAACCCTTGTCCAAACAGGCTCGGCGAATGTCGAGAGTTATTTTTAGAAGAGAAGGGAGATAGGAATGTCCAATATCTGTTTCCTTGTTATCTGTTGAACCCCGTATTTTGGTAGTTGGAATTCCTCTGTAAACAAAACCGTAAGAGGTCTTTCAGATTTTCACATATGGCGAAAGGATCGCATGAACTTTCTACTTAGCTAGAAGAAAAAAAGGAATTTCGAAGGAGATGATTTAGGTTGGATGATCTAAAAATATTCGATAAAAATTTTACTAGAAAAATGAAAAATGAAAATACTTTTGTAAAATCTTTAGACGGACCCTTACTAATATCTTGGGATGTTACAAATAGATGCAATTTAAATTGTTTACATTGCTTAAATCAAAGTGGAGATCAAGATATACATTCTTTTAATGATGAAATATCCGAAAAAGAAGCACTCGACTTGGTTGATCAAATAATAGAAATAAGACCATATTCTATGTGTCTATGTGGAGGAGAAACTCTTTTAAGAAAAGATTTAACTACTATAATTAAAAAAATATCTAGTAGTGGGATTCCGGTAAATATGGTTAGTAACGGTTTTTTGCTTAATGATAAAAAGGCTAAAGAACTAAAGGAATCTGGCATAACCTTAGTCCAGATAAGTTTAGATGGAGCTAAGGCTAAGACACATGATATTTTCAGACAAGTATCGGGTTCCTTTGAAAAAGCTCTAAACGCTTTAATTGTATTAGAGAAAGCGAAAGTTAGCACTGCTGCATCTTTTGTTCCAAACAAATTAAATATTGATGAATTCGAAGATTACGTTGACTTAGTAGTTGAAACTGGTTGTAGAAGTATTAGGATGATGCCATTATTGCCAATGGGAAGAGGGCTAAAGAATTTTGAGGAACTTGAACCAAATGAACAAGAATATCTAGATTTTTGTATGTCAACTCAAAAAAAGCAAAAACAGTATATTAATCAAAAGTTAGATATAATGTGGGGCGATCCATTAGAACATATTTATACAGCATTTTATTTCAATAGGACAACACCTCTGCAGATTGAAATAAGAGCAAATGGTAATTTGGGGGTATCTACCTATTTCCCTATATCTGTAGGAAATATTAGACGTCATAAATTAAAAGAATATTGGGAATGTGGATATAACAAGATATGGGAACTTCCAGAAGTAATGGATTTAGCATCAAGTATCAAAACAATTTATGACTTTAAGGAGTTATTAAACAAAACCTGGGTAGATAAGCATTTAGAATTAGACATTATAGATGACCACAGAGATGAAAAATTGGAGGTTAACCGAAATGGGTAATATGCCTGTTAAAACCAATGGAATATTTACACGTAATGAGTCAAATGGAAATATGGTTATTTTCTCGCCGGTTATTGGTGTAAAATTTTTCAATAAAACTGCTGCTCAGATATACAGCAATATAAACGGGAAAAATACCCATAATGATATTATTCAAATCATAAATGATAAATATGGGAATGTTGATAAAATTACTATTAAAAAAGACGTATTAGAAACACTATATGCATTGAGAACATTACGAATGATAAAATGGCAACCAGAGGAGAATGATGTGCAAATGGAATGTTGTATTGAGAATCAAAATGGTATTAAAGTTGCAGGTGAAATGGATTATGGTAATATAAGTAGATTTATTCTTGAAAAGATGAAACTGAAAAATACTCAAGAAGAAATTTCACTTATACCCATGGAAGATACAGAGGATTATTACAGAGATTTTCTAATTAGAACAAGACAATTCTTTTTAGCAGAAGTTAATTTTATTTTTGAAGAAAAAGGACAAATTACTTCACTTATTAGCATCATAGGCTTAAATGAAAATATTTCATCTGTAAATATTGGCTTAGTTTTGGGAAATCCTAAAAATATTAATGACCTGAGATTAACATATTTACATATTGAAAATTATTTAAGAAAAATGAATAAATCAAAAATAAAAGTAAATATCTTTGAAGATAAGATCACTAAAAATATTATTGATTTATTTATAGAAATCGGTTTTGAAAAAGAAGCTAGGCTTGAAAGAGAATTGAATGATAGAAATGTTTTAATCTATAAAAAATTTATTATTGAAGGAGCCCAACTTTCGTAGAGCGAAAGTTTGCTTAAAACCATGGTGTTAAAGGAAAAAGTATTCCTTCACTACGATCATTGAAAATAGAAAACATCTCTTTTATTTGGTATAGTGAGTTTGACTAGAACCACTATCACGCAGAAAAAAGAGGTGCCTTCTACATGATAATGATAGCTCAAAAGGAGAAGAGAAATCAACTACCTATAGAAATTCAACCCGCATTTAAAGATTTAAAGAACTAAAAGTTTTACAGCATCTCAGAAACGCTGGTTTCAAAAAACGATTTGGCTTTAGTTGTGCGTATCTCTTTCAGATTATCTTCGTTTTGATTTTCCAGCACAAAAACTGGTTCCGTCGTCTTGAAACTGAGTGGAGAGTTTTTCCCTGGTAAGGATTCTGTTTATCGATTTCTAAACCATTCAGGATATGCTTGGTGTCGGTTCTTTACCTTTTTAAGTGCGGAAACGGTTAAAAAAGTCTCTTCTTTAACGTCCAATCATCGAGTCAAGGCTTTTATTGTGGATGATTCAATGTATGAGCGAAATCGAAGCAAAGGCCGTCGAGCTTCTCGCTAAGTTTTGGGATCATGCAAAAGGTTGCCACTATCAAGGATTTCGCATGCTCACATTAGGGTGGTCCGACGGACATTCGTTTCTTCCTGTTGATTTCTCTTTGCTCAGTTTAAACAAATCCCAGCTTATTAGGATTTCCGAGAAGGTTGACCAAACGTACATCGGGTTATAAACGACGTACAGAAGCCTTAAGACGCGCCCCAGAATTAATTCTCTTGATGAATGATTGAACGTGCTTTAGCAACCGGAATGACAGCTTCATATGTTTTAATGGATGGTTTAACATTCGCTCCACTAATCGGAGCAATTACCCAGCCTGGCTTGGCCGTCATCGGTATGGTTAAACCAACGAATCAGCGTTATTTAGTGAACGGTAAGAAGTTATCCCTTAAAGAACTTTATAGTGTTGCAACGCCAGTACCAAATGGTACCAGGGATACCGATGGTTATAGCGTTTGTTGTCATCCCCCAATAAAAATGAGTGGTTAGCAATCCTTTGTACCGATCTCACGTTAACTGCAGAAGAAATCATCCCTTTATCAAGTGCACAAAATCGTCTCTCAAGCTACAAAAAGAGTTTCAAGGACGTTCCTATGACATGCTAATTAGGCACACGACCATCGTTTATGAACGTTATTTCTTCTTGCTTGGCAGCATCGACAAAACACGGATGATCGGACGCTGGGAGGGCTATTCTCGATATTATGTGATGAGGTAAGCGAACTAGATTGGGCGGTTGCACTACAACAGCTATTGGAAATTTTTAATGAGGTTTCAGGGAAGGCTGGAAAAAAATTATCCAAATTAATCAAAAGTCAGTACGGAGAATTCCCTTGTCTTTCGCTGGAATCAATTCAACGACCAAAATGACATCAAGGGTCCTGCTGTTTTGGTTCAACGAGAACTGCTACGTAAGGAGCTCTATCCGAACCAAAATGAGAGTCATCATCCTCATCAACAGATTACTTAAATCGCAGAGTTAACTCCCAAGGAAAACAGCTTGGGTAAACACAAAGATGAGTTTCATGTGGAGATCAGTTTTGTAAAAATATTAAATTAGTAAGGGAGAAATTTATTATGATAGATTATAGAAATATTGATCTAATTAGTGCTTTTAAGGAATATCTAGATAACTTTTGTTATGATGCGATTTATCAGATTCTAAGTGGAGAGATTAATTATTTGTATAACCCATGGCAGGCTTATGAAGCACTGAATACATCTTTGTTAGGACTTGAAAGGAAAAAACAAACCGTTTTTAAACTATTGTTATTAGGACAACAGATTAATATTAACGAAGCTATTGAAGATATGGGTGAAACGATAGTGAAAATACTTGCTGATCTTGGAGTAATAATTGTAGATAATGGCTTAATAAGAACTGATGGTTACTCTTTATTATCATTTTGCGACCACTATTTTTTGGTTGGATTACCTTATTTTTATCCAACCAATATAGAAAAAGATCCTGCAGTTTACATTGGTGTAGATACATATAGATTAGTTCGGTTATTGCCGTCAAAAAAAGTAAACTCGATGCTGGATCTGTGTACTGGAAGTGGTATTCAGGCAATATTAGGGTCAAGGAGTGCAAATAATGTTATTGGTGTAGAAATTAACAATCAAGCCTCTGCTGTTACCAAATTTAATGTTAATTTAAACAATTTGCAAAATAAAATTAATATTATTGAAGGAAATTTATATGAACCGGTAATTGGTAAGACGTTTGATGTAATAACAGCCAACCCGCCTTTCATTCCAGTACCTGAAAATATAAAATATTCGATTGCTGGTGATGGAGGGTAAGATGGATTAAAAATTGTTAAAGACATAATTAAAGGTTATAAAATGTATTTAAATGAAGGCGGATATGGGTTAATGATTGGTGAAGCAATTGGAGATGATAAAGGTCCATATTTGATCGAATTATTAAAGGGGTTATTAGGTGATGACTTTGAAACTACACTATTTATCCGTTCAAGATCTCCAATTGAATCTCATATAAACACAATATCTTCATTGAATGTTATTTTAAAGCAAGAATATAAAAACAGCAAAGAGGAATTAGCAAAGTCATGGAAAGAACTATACGAGAAATTAAAAGTAACTTTTTACTATACCTTTGAATTTAAAACTAAAAGGACTTCTAAAAAAATGGGCAAATTTGAAGTCATAAATACGTCAAATACTTTTACTAAAAATGACAAACCGAAAATTTCTAAATCTTACAGTCTAGAAAAAGCGAACGCGTTGTATTTCGTTAAAATAGGTGAAGAATGTGTGGCTACTATAGATGATGAAGCGAAAGACATTCTTAATTTATTTGATTCAGAAATCACAATTAATGAAATAGCAGAAAAGCTGAATTCTGAAAACACAAATGTTAATGGCTCAGCAAAAAAAATGTCTGAAATACTTAATGTATGCTTTATATTAGAAAAAAAGGGGTTAATTCAAAAAGGTTAAAAGAATCAGATACATCAAACAAGGAACCGATCCTTGTTTGATGTATCTAGCATTCCAGTGATAATTTTCTTTTCCTCGTTGTTGTGAGAATGTTGTTATAGACAACCGCTCTTTGTCTATATGCAGTTGTCCTGCTAGGACCAGACCTTATTCAACAATAGAGACTGCCTGTCTGATCTCATTGAGAACGAGCGGGGCAAACACGATGAGATACTTGTCATCATCTCAATACAGCGGTGTCCCTAATACAACTATCATATCGAAAAGGTGATATGTAAATGAATGGAACGGGAGAAGGAGGTGATATACGATAAGTGTAACCAAAACGGAAGGAAAGGAGGTGATGCATATATGCAAGCTGAACTGTATCAAAAACCAGTAATTGATGATGGTAGTATTCATACAGACGGGTTAGCAGTACCCATTGCAGTTAATGCTTTTTTAGTTGCAAATGCTGTGGCTGCTGCAAATGCACTTATTGGTGTAAACGCAAATCTTGGCGTAAACGCAAATGTCTTAGCAAATACTAATTATGTTGGTTAATTCTTTAAGGGGGACATTTATTGTTCCCCAATATTATACTCAACTTTTTTCACCTAATAATCAAGTAAGGTAAACCTTACAAGGAGGTTGTAATTGTAAGCGAGCCATTATCCATTATTCCAGTAGCTGTCGTAGTGCGACGGTTCAAATCTAGTTTGCTTACCTCATCAATGATCGAATATAGTCCTGCCAGCGCACGGTCATCGGTGTTTTGTCGATGCTACTAACTAAGCGAGCAGGATACCCAGGGCAAACGCATCTGAAAGTCTTGGCCTGTGCAGACCACCGGCATCTAGGCTAAATCTGAAATCCTGTTGACAAAACCTTTTTTAAATAGTTCTCATCCCAGCCGCATTTGAGCCTTTTCCCTGCAATACCTGCTTTTAATGATGTTTCTTTTTTAAACATATTCATCGTCATATGTCTAATAATGTTTAAGTTTTCTGCCGCATGGTCTTTTCTTGCACGACTTTCATCTTCTCTAAAGCCCATATCCAAACACCAATGCAGTTCATTTTCAATTCCCCAATGCCCACGGACTGCAGTCGAAAATTCTACAACGTTTTTTATTTTGCTCATACTATACAGTCTTGTCTCTACAGAAGTTTTATCTTGCTCCTGTCTTTCAAAAACCGCCATACCAATCGCCGAAAGATTAGGCCATCGATTAAGTTGCTCTAGCCACGAAACGTCTTTGACCATATAATATTCCCTTTTCTCAATTCTCCCATGATCTTTTTCCAGTGTTATATGATATATATCCTCCTTTACAAGCTCCTTTTTCCCTTTTTTAAGAACTTCTTCGTTGAAATATAATTCAACGTCGTCATGGAGTGTATTCTGGTTCTCTTTTAGTGCTAAAACATAGTCAGTACCAGATTCTATAATTGTTTTAGCGATCTCTGTCTGAGTTCCCATGGCATCAATGGTTATGATACAACCATTAATATCCAACATCTTGAGTAATTCTGGAATAGCCGTGATTTCATTGGATTTTTCGTTTACGTTAAGTTGCCCAAGTACTAGTTTATTTGTATTAGCCCAAGCACTCACGACGTGAATTGGCTTTTGATTTTTGCTGGTTCCTTTTGATCTTCTGACTGTTTTTCCATCGAGTGCTACGATTTCTCTAGAAACCTTCTCATACAATAGACTGACCCATTCCATAAAACATTGATGAAATTCTTTGGGGTCCAATCTTGAAAATACTCTATTAAACGTATCATGAGAAGGTATTCCGTTTGGCAATTCCAAAAATGTTCTAAGCCAGCTTTCTTTACTTTTTCCAAAAAGTTCAATCTCGTTCCAACCATTGGCGCCGCACATCATTGCTAAAATTGTTATTGCAATAATATCAATTAATTTATGGAGTATATCATCATGATTACGCGGATCTACTAGACCTTCGAAGCTTTCAATTAATGTTTTTTTCTCTTTTTTTTCGGTGCTCATTACAATGCCTCCCTGTGGACACGTCTCTGAGCAACATCATATATTATCCATTTTTGGTTGCATAGCCCATAAATTACCAATTGGCTTTTTTAAATCTTTTTTCTAAAATAAGACTCTTCAAAAACCTCGATTCCCGCTTTTAGTAAGGTGTTCAGATGCGTTTGCCCTGGCAGGATACCTTGTTGAAGTTGACTTTTGATTAATTCGGATAGTTTCTTTCCAGCTTTCATAGAGAAATTATTGTAGATATTCATGTCTGGCTTCAACGATCTCTAGGAGGACACGTGCTTCACTATTACATAAGGGTATAAGGAGCCACTCATCAAGAATCAACAGACTGACTCGTTTGTACTGCTTCATAACCATCTGGAAGATACCTTCACCTCGGGCACTGTAAATTCATTGAGTAGGTCTGGAAGACGAATGTATTTGACCGTGTAAAAGTTGCGGTAAGCTGCAATTCTAAAGGCGTAGCTCATGTAAGTCATATCCAGCCCCGGATACACTAAAAATGATAATGTTGTGGTTTTCTTGAATATAATTGCAGATTGATAGACGTGTAACCTGAGCTCTATCAGGTTTCTGTCAGAATAGTATTCTATATCCTCGATACAGGCATTGCTAAAATAGAGTTCTGATTTTCGAATAAGGCGGGCCAATTTATTTTTTTCTTCTAGCCCATTCCGTATTGACCATAAGGCCAAAACGTTCTTCAAAGGACAGGTTCTTGAAGGAGGAATCATCTAACTGCTTGCGTAGGACTCAGCCATAGAAGGTAATCTGAGCTCATTCAGTTTTGTTATTGTCGTTTTGTTTACCATTATGATTTCCTCCCATAATACTCTGTACCTCTTGTAAATCCGAAGTTTGCAGACGTATCATTAGAAACAGTTTCTTCTCTGGCGACTTTATCATGACTTGTTTTTAGAATCGTCTGGATGCTTTTGCAGCTAGGATTTGGCCGCAGGCAGCTTCAAGACGGAATATGGCGTATTTGTCGGCCGACTTGAGTAGGGCCATACATGATCGGTAGCCTCGTTTTTCGACTTTGCGATGCAAGAATTGTATTAAGACCAACACTTTTTGCCGACGCTAGCACAACTTGACGTATCGGCGGCTCTTGCAGAGCATAAATATTCAATTAATTTGTAAAATTATAAATATTAGTTTATTCCAGACTCAGATTCTGGAACACAGTTTAAAGTAAAGGGGCACTTGTTTTTGAGTAATTGGATGCTTCTTAGGATGATTAGGTATGTCTTAAAGTATATTAATAAAAAAAGTTTATTATTAATTTTCATTATATTAGTTATTAAAACGGGAATTACAATGCCAATTGCTTTAATCCAAGGATATTTATTGGATGGCGTAACAATGAAAAAAGACGTCTCTTTTGTCATTAATACTAGTTTGTTATTAATACTTTTCGTATTCTTTCAAGTTATATGTAGTATTATATATAATATTACATATAATAAATTTGTTCAAGTCTCATTATTTGAAATGAGAATAGGTATTTTTCAACATATTTATTGTATTCCAATTAATGAATACAAAAAATTTAACTCGAATTATTTATTGAATAGGATATTTAATGATACTGATCAATTATTAGCATTTGGCTTGAATATTATTTTAGGAGCTGCTCAAAATATAATTATTTTAATAGCAGGATTATTAATAATTATTAAAATAGATCGTACATTATTATGGTCCTTATGTATAATAATTCCATATATAATTTTATATAATATTCTTAAAAAGGATTTATATAAAACGAATTATGCTTTGAAACAGAATACTAATAAATTGTATTCGATATTTAATGAGAGCTTTAACATGTTTGAAAGCATTAAAAAGAACTCTTGGGTATTTTTTGAAATACAAAAAATAAATAAAAATTTTCAATTATATTTCAATTCTTATCAAAAAAACATTAAACTATCAACGTATTTTTCATCATTAAATAGCTCATTTAGTTTTCTTTTATCTATTATGATTATTATTTTCGGTACATTTGATATATTACATAATAAATTAACTATAGGTGGATTAATTACAATAAATATTACTGTCCAATTTCTTATAAGTCCAATAAATGATTTCTTGAACTATTTGAATAACTATCAACTTAATTTGGTAAGCTTTAATAGAATTTTGGAAATAAATTTAATTAAGGAAGAACAAAATGGTATTCAAATTTTAGATAAAAGTATAAAAAATATTAGTTTAAAACAAGTTATATTCAGTTATGAAAATAAAGCTATTTTAAATATTACATATCAATTTGAGAAAAATCACATTTATGCCATTACTGGAAAAAGCGGTTCTGGAAAAACTTCATTGATTAATTTATTATTGGGTATAATTTTACCTGACTCTGGTGAAATAATAATAAATGATATTAATATACATAATATGGACAAGGAATCATTGCGTAAAAATATTTCACTGGTTGAACAAGAACCAAGAATGTTTAACGATACAATGTATAATAATCTAACTTACGGATTAACAAATAAAGTTACTGATGATAAATTAATTGAAATCTGTCAAGAACTTGACATGATGGATATGATAAATAAATTACCCAAAAAACTAGAAACAATTATTGATGAGAATTCTTATAATATTTCTGGAGGTGAGAAACAAAGAATTGCCATTTGTAGAGCTTTGTTAAAGAAGTCAGATGTTATTATTTTGGATGAACCATCTTCTGCTTTAGATGAATATACAACATCAGAATTGTTATCTATACTTCGAAACTTAAAAGAAGATAGAATTATCTTAATGATTACTCATTCTGATTATATTGTTTCTTTCTGTGATAAGATACTTTGTTTGAACTGATTACGATATAAGTCTACTTTGTAAATCATCCTAAATTAGGGAGCTTTAAAAGGAGGTGACAGTATCTAATATACCGCTTTGGAATTATAGATATTCTCTATCGACGACAAAAGAAGGATTCCACGTCAGCTCAAGCCAATTTCAAAATTATTGATTTGTAGTTGATCCAGAGAAAGTCGTAGAAAATGAGGGGCTTGCGAACTGGAGGATAGGAGGGGGATTGAACTATGTTTAAGAATTCAACGAAGGAGAAGCGTCCAAGGGTAGAAATTCGTCGGTCTTTTATAGAGATGCTCTTTGAGCTTGGGGCTATAATTGGGGTAATAGTTTCATTGATTATTCCCATTAAAGCATGGTCCTCTTTACCAAACAAAATTCCAGCTCATTACAATATGACTGGACAGGTTGATCGCTGGGGCTCGAAATATGAAATATTTATTTTAGTTATTGCAATCGTTTTAATATACTTCTTGATGACCTTGAGTAGCCGTTATCCACACCGATTTAACTATTTAATTGACATAACTGAGCAAAATGCAGAAGCACAATATCATTTAGTAAGGTTAATGGTTCAAGTTCTTAAAGCTGAAGTCATATGGATTTTAGTTTATATTCAATGGATAAGTGTTAAGGGTGCAATGGGCAAAGGAATGGGACTAGGAACAGCATTTCTTTCTATATCCTTATTACTAGTATTTGGCACGATAGGTGTTTATATTTGGCGATCATTCCGTGTGAAATAGGCGAAATAAGATCGACCTGTGCGGTTATACGAGTTAATAATTTCTTAATTGTATTTATCTGCTGAGCAAACAAGCCGTTAAAAAGTATGATGGTACTCAGAACTCTATATCTTGGCGGAAGTAATCTGAGTATGAAGATGAAAATAGCAGTTGAAATAGAAAATACAGACGGTCTGAAAGAAATCAAGCCCATTGTCATTTACACTGAAATTCCTGCTCGGGTCGGAAAAGGCCTTCGAAGATCGTCTTCGGGGGTCTTCTTTTCCTCCTCGGGGACTGGTACTTCCCGCAATTTGTCGAATCACTGGAATAGCTTCAGAAGTGAAAAAAGTTGCTATTATAGATAAGTACAAATTTGCTTCACCCTCATTAAGTGAATACTCCGGGTCAAAATGAGCCACTGTTCCGATGAGCTGAACCCCTACCAATGGACACTTCTGATGGCTCATTATTATTATTTATATTAATGTTGATGTTTCTTTAAAGTTAGGAATTAACCTTATTCAGTTCCTGATCATCTTCCTTATCTGTTCATAAAGGTCTTGTTCAGTATAGGTGTGTATGCGCCCATCGTCGTCCGGTCCAGGTTCCTTCCCAAGCTTTTCAAGAATACGTTTCTCTGTCTCTTTAGAGATTTTGAGAAAGGATTTTTCTCTCAAATCACGGATGTATTTTTTCGTAACAATCATAATTATCTCCTTTATTCATACAACAGAATTGGCACTGGCGGAAGTATACTTTGCATAACAGTACCAACCGGCCTATTGTGTTAACCCGGATTCTCTCACCTGATCGCTCGGCCCTGGAAACATTAGCAGCTGACAATAGTGCATTCGAATCCATTATGCAATAAACAAATGTTAAGCAGCCAGTTTGCGTTTTTCCAATGGTGGCATACCCGAATCGGATTTAATACGTTCATTATTATAAAACGTTATATATTCCATGATCTCCTTATTGACATGGTTCATGGTCATCTTCGAAGTATCTGGTAACCATTCAACCTTAATCGTTGAAAAAAAGCTTTCCATCGGTGCATTGTCGATCGGCGTGCCAGGGCGTGACATCGATGGTACTATTACATTTTCATCAAGAAATTTGTGATACTCATAAGAAGTATACTGACACCCTTGATCCGAATGTATCATTAAACCTGCCGTATTCCTCTCAGGAACACGTGTCATCGCTTGCTTTAACGTATCCAATACTAAGGCTGTCTTGCAGTTTTTGCCGACCATGAAACCAACAATACTGCCGTCATACAGGTCTTTGATAGCCGATAAATACAAAATACCGCTAATGGTTCTGAACTGAGTTATGTCGGTAACCCATTTCACATTAGGTCGAACAGCAGAAAATTTCCTTTTAAGTTTATTCTCGTACCGATAGGTTGCTTGTGCAAATCCGTTATATCGTCTTCCACGATGAACCCTGGAACAGAGGGAATATTTATTCATGATTCTTAAAACAGTTTTATGATTTATGATCAAACCAGTCTCCCGAAGTAGCCATATTTGTACCCTGCGGTACCCATATGTAAATCTGGTATGGTCCTGACAATTCTTGATGTGTTTGGCAATTAACAAGTCGGTATCCACAGACTCTCGCTGTTGTTTTAGCAACCATTGGTAGTATCCACTTCTTGCAACGCCTAAAAGTCTACACATTCTTTGGACTGGAAACTTCGATTTCAACTTGTTGACTACTTTATATTTTACTTGGGCACATCCCACCTTTCTAATTCTTTCTGAAAAGACTTTAATACCGAGAGCTGAATTTCAATTTCCTTGAGCATTTTTTTCTTAGAAACTGCTTCCTTTGAGGATTTTATAACAGTTCGATTTTGCTGTTCTGGCGCTTCTCCCGTTTCATTACGATATGTTCGCAACCATGATTGGATGGTCGTTCTTCCAATCTGATATTTCTTAGCTAGAAGTCGTGTTGAATATCCATCTTTAGTGTGCAGCTTAATGATCTCTTTTCTCTGTTCATTGGTGTATCTTGATCCCATTGCGAACACTCCCCTAATAGTGATAATAACATAATGGCTCAGTTTGTAAACTGTCCACCATGGGGGGTTCAGCTCACCGAAAAGAGAGAGCCACTTCAACACGTGGCTCAGTACAAAACGGAAATGGTGGCTCAGCCACACCGAAATATGCAATTAAGAGCGACCAAGTTTAGTGGAATGTTTTGCTGGCAATTTCAAAGGCTGAACGACCTTGAAGAGTGCCTTAATAACAATGCTCCCGTTAAAGTGCACACCCGGCAGCTTATTGAATGGTGTGTTGGGGGATTGGGGTGTCTTAGGTGAGGTGGGAAGATAAAGATAAGCTCAACAGTGAATTCTGCTGAGCTTATTTTATCCAAATGGATCTTGTCACCCTAGTCTACTGTCGTTTATAAGCTACCCTAAGGAAGTGAATGACAGTGCTATTACGTTGGCCCCCTATTGTCAGAACATGAATCATTTCAGCACATGGATTAAATGCACGGCCGAAAGATTAAAGATAAAAATAATTACAGCGGCTAATCACACTTTTTATATCTGCCCAAAATGCTTAAATGCATCGTCGAACACATGTATTCCACGCATTGACCATTAGAAATTTAACTTATCCTCCAATATTAACAATAGCCTCTCGGCATTCGCCGAGGCAGTTGGGACAAGGACTTCCTTGAACCAACTTTATTGCATTCCTCCTACTTTTAGTGGGAGGATATTTGTTTTTTCCGTACAAAACTGGAAATTCTCGAATGATTAAAGTTTCATAAAATTTCAATAAGCAGGCTAAAACACTTGACTTTCTCAGAACGTCCCCATAATTGAGCGACGAGGGATGCATTTCCTTTGATTACAAATTTGGGGTGGTCTGCTTGAAACCTGTACTTACTTTACATGAAACGTACCAAAATTCTGTTCTTGAGCGTCTCCAACTGCATTATTCTGGCGGGATCTTCGTCATTGTCAACAAGGACTGGCCTTTGGTTGCAAAATTCTGGAGAACCGATTTGGCTTACATTACTACGTTGCTTCAGGATGAGTATGGTGCCAAAGGTCAGGAACCTCGCGATCCCGCTTCCATGTTACGTTCCTATCTTATCTTTCTTATGACGAATCCAGAGATCGGCATTACCGAATGGATTAATGAAATGAAGCGTATTCCTTATTACGCCATTCTCAGTGGTTTCGACCCTGGAGATATTCCTGGCGTTGGTACCTTCTACGACTTCTTTGATCGTCTTTGGGCTGCCAGTGGAAACAATCTTAAACCTAAAAAGCTGATGAAGCGTAAGCGCAAACCTAAGAAGGGCAAAAAGGGTGAAAAAGCTCCAACAACTACGCCGGGGAAGGTTAAACGTCTGGTCGAATGGATGATTCGTCACGCCGACATGAAATCGGACTTGCCCAGCGATCGTTTGTTCCACTTCTTTCAAACTCAAATCCTTGCCATTTCTGCGAATCTAGGTTTACTTGGGGATCTGAACTCGCTTACTGTAGCCGGTGACGGAACACCCATCGTCACTTCTGCTTTTACCCGAAGTAAATCAACGTGTAATTGTCGTGCCCAAGGCCTTGCTGAATGCAACCATCCTCGTATCTACTCTCAACCCGACTGCAATGCGGGCTGGGACAGCTCTAGAGAAAAGCACTTTAACGGGTACCATCTCTACATGATTTCCGCTACAGATAGCCACTACGACTTGCCGCTGTATCCAAGACTTCAGCCAGCTTCCAGGCATGATGCTGTCAGTCTCGTCGTCAGTTCAGTTGAATTTAAGCAACGGTTTACCTTGGGCACGGTGGATAAAATGTTGTTGGATGCTGCTCATGATGCCGAAGCCATTTACCTCCTATTAGATCACCAAAATGTCGAGCCATTTATTGATCTGAACAACCGAAGTAAGAAAAATACTAAGACCGGGGGAGATATCCAGATTTCACCGAAGGGTATTCCCATTTGCTCAGCTAATTTAGAGATGAGATCCGATGGTCATGACAACCTGCAAAATCGTCATAAATGGAAATGCTCACTGGCAAAAGGTACCGAAAATTCCTGTGCCACCCCTTGCTCCAAAGCGAGATTCGGACGAACCTATCAAACACATTCGAAAGACAACTTACGGCTGTTTCCAAAAACTCCTCGCAACTCGGAAAAATGGACGTTAATCTATAACCGACGCTCATCCATTGAACGCTCCAATAAACGAGAGAAGGTTGATTACACGTTGGAATCCGGTCGACATCGCTCCACTAAAATGTGGTACGTTCGCATTTATGGCATCATGATCTGTCAGCACATGGATGCTTGGTTTTCTCATCGGAATGAAAGCTTGGATGATCTTAAAAACTTGATTCTACCTCAGACAGCTTAACAATCGTTTAGTTCTCAAAAGGGAAACCTGTGACATTTGTTTGCTATGCTCATTTTTAAAAACCTTTGTTTTTTTCCTAATTTCTCGTTGAACTTCAGTAATTCCCAGTTATTTTTTGGGAATTTCCCTGTTTCAGTCCTCGTAATTCCGAGAGACTATATATTAGGCCTTTCAATGTCACTATTTCTACTAGTGATTTATTGCTTCCTACTGATACGCTACATCCTACTAAGACGTCACGTCATAAGAAATGCGCTCAGTTACTCTTAACAATACTTCAACAACTTTCTTGAAATACCTGCCATAAATACCATTAAAGATATGACCTTCTTTCGATAGCATTCTTTATGCTCTGAAAGAAGGGCATATTTGACCCTCTTCATTTGAACTTCCAGTGCTATTCTTATAACTAGAAGTTGGAAGGGGCTTGCGGAAGTTATAATTAGGCTAATAATGGGAGTGCGACAAGAAGCGGCTTCTTCTTGAAAGATTAGTGCAGACTACAGTCTGATGTCCCAGTAGTAGGGACATTCCCGTCCGAAACTGCGTCGGGGGTAACTCGGGGGTGGGTTGCATGAGGAAAAGCCCAACCGGTTGCCTAGTATCCATGGCAACTAGGGGCGAGGGAAAGAATGGTATGGTTTACGATTAAGCATCGTCATTAGCAGCAATGGTTGGGATATGTTAGCCATTGTATTGCAGATTTGAAAACGTAGCTTCCCATATGCGTATGTTACTACCTACATATCTGCC
>JARLHU010000241.1 GCA_031292095.1 Desulfosporosinus sp. | reverse complement strand
GTCATATAGATGTTAGGCATGCGTGTCATAACGACGCCGACGGGAACTTGTTGAAGGTCACTTTTCCCTAAAGAGGCTTTCATAATATCTTTGCGTGAAATCATCCCTAATAGGACGCGATCCGTCCCGACAACCGTCAGGCTGCCTACGTTTTGCGTGAACATCGTTACCGTCGCTTCATAGATACTTGCGTTTTCCAGTATGGTGACCGGCATAGACTTAAACGCGCTAACCCGTAGCTGAAGCATTCGTTCCATGATCGGGGACGGTCCATGATTTTCACGGTAAGAATACCCCACACGCGGTCGGGCCTCTAAGACCCCGGACATCGTCAAAATGCTTAAATCCGGGCGGAGAGTGGCTCGCGTCAAATCCAGCTTTGCCGCAATCTTTTCACCAGTGATGGAACCTGAGGCCTTCACTATTTCCACAATTCGCTGTTGACGTTCCGTCCATTCCAACCCATTTCACCTCTTAAAGTTTCTTACTGGTTTAATGTGTCATACTAATCAAGCTTTACAGGACAGATTATACCATATAATATCGTTAATTGAATAGATAGTAAGCATAATTTTTTTAAATTGCCAACACACTTATATCACCTAAGCATCCCAGCATTACCACACATTGTCCGAGTAAAGCCAGACGATTCCGCTTCAAAGCTTCGTCTTCCGCCATAATCATAACTGCTTGAAAGAGAGCTTCAATGTGGGAGACAAGTTCCTCTGCTAGACTATAGGCCATTATATAATTTCCCCTTGCCATGGTTTGATCAAAACGCTCAATACGCAAGGATATCGCATTTTCAAGGGCTATTTCTGTCGCATCAACCAACAGGGAGGGGTCTAAGACTTGAGGTGCTTCCTTTTTGGTTAGGTTCAAGCAACGAGTATAGGCTTGGACATAGGGAATAAAGGATTCTTCGGTCCTTCTTTCGGAAAGCACCCGCGCTCTTTTCACTGTACGATTGATATCATCCCCTCCGGTCGCCAAGGCTGCTTCCACCGTATCATAACGCAATCCTCGTTCCTGAAGCACAAAACGCAGCCGTTGTTGAAAGAAATCTTGAAGCAAGGGCAAGATATCCTCAATCGGTAACGGGGATGTCCCTTGCTCTGTGAGCTGGCGATAGGACTCGCGCAACAGATCCGTGAGGGAGAGCTCCCAACCGGAATCTAAGAGAATGCCCACAATCCCTTGGGCTTGGCGTCTTAGGGCATAGGGATCTTGGGATCCGGTGGGCTGAATTCCGATACTGAAAGCGCCAACAATAGCATCAAGTTTGTCGGCAATACTAACCACACGACCTGGCTCGGAGGCAGGCATAGCATCTCCAGCAAAGCGAGGCTGATAATGTTCAAGTATCCCTTGACACACCTCGGGTTTTTCTCCACTGAGCTTGGCATAGTCCGCCCCCATGATCCCTTGCAGTTCAGGGAAATCGCTCACCATCAAGGTTACAAGATCCGCTTTAGCCAAATAGGCAGTTCGGTCTATTGCCTCCTGTTGAACTCCGTCGACCCCCAACCGCTCTGCCATGAACCGCGACAGACCACGCAAACGTTCTACTCGTTGTTCAACCGTCCCCAATTTTTCGTGGTAGACGATTTTTCCTAATTTAGAAACCAACTCTGACAGCGGGACCTTTTGATCCTCACGATAATAAAAGGCCGCGTCTTCCAAACGGGCTTTCAACACTTTTTCGTTCCCGGCCTTCACCGTGTCTAAAGCAAACGCATCCCCGTTGCGCACCGTAATAAAATAGGGCAAAAGTACACCGTTTGCAGCCCTGACTGGAAAATAACGCTGGTGCTCCCGCATCGGAGTTGTAATCACGGCCTCTGGCAGGTGCATGTAGCGGGAGGCTACTTCCCCCAATAATGCAGTCGGGTACTCCACAAGATGAATGACTTCGCTTAGCAACTCCTCATCTTCAGGTACCTCACCGCCGATGTTTTCTGCGAGAACTTTGATTTGTGCTTTAATTTTAACTTTCCGCTCCTCCGGATCGACAATAACGTAGGCCTTACGTAAGGCTTCACAATAATCTGAAGGTTGGCTTAATAAAACCTCTTCTGTCACCAGCGTTCGATGACCACGCGAGGTGCGTCCTGACTCCAGCCCAACGAACTCAAAAGGTACGACCTCCGTCCCATACAACGCAACGATCCAACGAATCGGACGTGCGAAACGAAATTCGAGCTCTCCCCAGCGCATGGGCTTGGGAAAGTGAAGCGCATTAATGAGATCCCGTGCGAGCTGGGGCAGGATGATAAGTGTCTCAACTCCTGTTTCCGATTTTCGGGCAAACACACAGGGCACGCCGTTAACCTCTTGGACAAATAGCTCTTCCACCGTCACGCCTTGCCCTCTGGCAAAGCCCTGTGCCGCTTTTGTTGGAGCACCGTTCGCATCGTAGGCCGCTTTCACAGCCGGTCCTTTGACTTCCATGTTTAAATCCTCTTGCTTTTCCTCAAGGCCCGTTACCAACAGCGCCAGTCTCCGAGGTGTCGCGTAAGCTTTTACCTCCGTAAAGCTCAAGCGCAACTCAGCAAAACGTTTGCGCGCTTGTTCCTCTAGCTGGGTCATCGCCCCTGGGGAGAATTTAGCTGGGATTTCTTCTGTTCCAATCTCAAGCAAAAAATCGTTCGCCATTTTACTCCACCTCTTTCAGAGAATTTGTCTTTATTAATGGAAAGCCAAGTCTCTCCCGCTGCTCCACATAAGCCTGGGCACAAAGACGGGCGAGCACCCGCACCCGGGCAATATAGCTTGTGCGTTCCGTGACACTGATTGCCCCACGAGCATCAAGCAGGTTAAAGGTATGAGAACACTTCAGCACGTAGTCATAGGCTGGGAGTACCAATCCCTTCTCCACGACCCGCTTCGCTTCACGTTCATACATGTCGAACCAAATCTGCAAAGCTTCAATATCCGCTATTTCGAAATTGTAATGCGAGTAGTCAATTTCGCTTTGAAGATAGATATCACCATACGTGATGTCCCCTACCCACTCAATATCATACACACTGTCTTTAGTTTGAATATACGTAGCTAGACGTTCCAGTCCATAGGTAATTTCAGAGCAAACCGGTTTGCAGTCAATGCCCCCGCACTGTTGAAAATAAGTAAACTGGGTTACTTCCATACCATCTAACCAGACTTCCCAGCCAAGCCCCCACGCCCCCATAGTCGGAGACTCCCAGTTATCTTCAACGAAACGGATATCATGTTCCTTGGGATTAATTCCTAACCGTTCCAAACTCAGTAGGTAAAGTTCTTGAACATTGTTCGGAGAAGGCTTGAGGATAACTTGGTATTGGAAATAGTGTTGTAAACGATTAGGATTTTCCCCATACCTTCCATCGGTGGGTCGACGTGACGGCTCAACATAAGCCACATTCCACGGCTCTGGCCCAAGGGCGCGCAGGAATGTGGCTGGGTTCATTGTACCGGCCCCTTTTTCCATATCGTAGGGTTGTGCAATAATACACCCTTGTTCTCCCCAAAACTGATTGAGGGTAAGGATTATGTCTTGAAACTTCATGGTCAACCTCCTAAGTATATTTATTATTTTTATAAAATATTCTTTTATTCAAATTTTATCCACTAACATGTTTGGTCGTGTTTCGTGGTCCGAATATCGCACAGACCCTTGTAGCGCCATAATACCTCGTGCTCTGGGGTAGAACAAACACAACTAAATGTGAATCTGAGAGGTTATAACTCCTCGTGTTTCTACTGCCCTGGAGAGAACTGATTTTGTCATGCACCGCGACCTTGAGGTCTGATTAGCGAAATAAAAAAGCCCTCACCCCGTAGCATTTAAGCTACAGGGACGAGAGCTTGTTCCCGCGGTTCCACCCTGTTTGACCCCTATCAGGATCCCCTTCGTTCACATGCTCAGGGCTACCCCATCCGCTTCTCTCATTCGGCTTCCACCCACCCGAACTCGCTAAAGAAAGGTTTCGCGAACTTTTTTCCCATCATTGCACACTATATGAACTAATTATATTCTGTGGTAGAAGTTGTGTCAAACGGGTTTTCTGAAAAATCGGAAGCTAAAATTCCTCATCCATTTCATCCGAACAGAAATTAAAAGCATCGTCATCATACGAAGTCTTATCGGTAGCAGCTACTTCCAGCTCATAATGATTAAGGGCTGCTCCCACTGCACCCACCAAAGCAAGGATCCGCAAACCCGGTTTACGCCAAATCGTATACGCCAATGCTAGACCTAAAGGGGCGGAAAGGCTTAGAATCGTATTATCATTCTTTTTAAGGCTCACTGTAGTATTGTTAAAGTTCCCTAACTTATCTTTGACACTGTCCCAAATTCCTCGTCCTCGGTCAACAAAGTCCCAGCTCTCTTCTTCCCCATCTCGAGCCTTCTCGAAATTGTCCAAAGCCTTCACTACATCGCCCTTAGCTAAATTTAAAGCCGCACGGGCCTCTTCATACCCAATCCCCAAACGTTCACGCAAGACATCCAACTTCTCCAGTTCCGTCCATAACGCGTCACTCAAATTCTTTCCCTTCCTTTCCTTTAGCTTTCATATGCCTAAACTTCCCATTCTCCATGATTTAAGTGGCCTCTCAAACTTATACTCTAGATAGAGACGTAGTGTCTCCATAATCTCTTGCTGCATCCAAGCGTTCCAACGCATACGATCAATTTTCGTAATATCCGCCCTAATTAGTTGTCTCATGAACGCGATACTCCCTGCACGAATCAGTCGTCCGGCATAAGCCCCCCGACATTGACCACAAAGCGTGCCTCCAGCATCTGAACTAAAAAATAAACGTTCTCCACTAATACTAACCCCACACTCAGCACATTTCCCTAAAAGCGGACGATATCCCAACAACATCATTAACCGCAAAGCATAGGCGCTAAGCACCAGAAAAGGGTCAAACTGTTCCAGTAGAAATAGGCAAGTCAACGTGAGAGAAAAAAGTTCTGGGTTAGGCTGCCCCACAAGCGTTGAAATGTCTAAAAGTTCAACGATACCCGTAGCCGCAAACGACCGATCAAGATCACTCCAAAGATAAGGAAAGCTTTCCCTCGGGCTACACTGACTGACCGTATCCAGAGTTTTCCCCCGATGGATTAGAAAATCCCCATAGGTAAACAACTGAACCCCAGCCCTTTGACGGCTTTTAGGTTTACGCACTCCTTTTGCCACGGCTTGGAGCTTCCCCAGCTCACGAGAAAAAAGAGTGAGCACCCGATCCGACTCCCCAAATTCCCGGCTACGGATCACTAACGCGTCCGCATGGTAAACGGCCACGCTCTCACCCTCTATTCTTTGTTATCTATAATCTGACAATAGATACAAACCCTTAAGACGGTGCACATGAAATGTGCCGTCTCCCCAACCTTCCGTTCCCCGACCCAAGCCC
>JARLHU010000240.1 GCA_031292095.1 Desulfosporosinus sp. | reverse complement strand
TTACTTTTCGGTTCAACCGGCGAACATCTCGAAGTCGCGGTCTTGTTTTTCGAAGACTCCTTGAGCAGGCGGTTGTCACTAGTCCAGTAACAGAGTCCGATGTAACATGTGGTTATGACTGGAGTGCCATTACATGTAGGTGAAAATCTCATATATTGTTAAATAATATCAGCTAGGAGATATTAATGTATAATTATACATTATTTAAATGAACTGGCGCTAACCGACTACCCCCCTTATTCAATTTGAAGGGATATAGTCTTAAGTAATAAACTGAGCACGGGAACAACTTCAGCTAACAGAGGGTTTGCAACATCGGAGAGAATATGAAGGTAGTAACCTGACGTCGCAAACCCTGGGGACGTTATGTGAAATCAGCCAAATATAAGACTAAGGAAAATTTCACTTGGGATATGAAGAAGTTTCATATTGTTTGGTTAAAGTACTATTCAAACATATGAGGTAGGAGGAGAAGCTGATTAAGAAGGAAGGGACTTAGATGAAGAAGCTGGGTAGTTATTTAATTTATATTGTATTCTTAGGGTTAATTGTTTACTGGGGTGCGAAATATGGAGGAGAGCTAAAAATCCTCGCAGGACGGACATTTAAACCGTTTCCTTCAATGCTCTTTGCAAGTTTTTTCCCTGTTGTAATTGGCGTTCTTATAGCTGTTCCAGGATTTGTGCTAAATCTCAATAAGCCAGGTTCATGGAATCTAAATTGGATTAGGTTGGTTGTAATTGGGTTACCATCATTATTCGTGACTTGTGCATATTTAATGTTTTATGCAAATCTAGGACAGTATTTGTATCCTGTGCTATCTCTATGGATTCTGAATAACGAAGTTATTACAATAAGTGGAATAATATTTGGTTATACTGTTCTGGCTAGTTTCGATAAGGTAGGAGAATGTTTAGGTCATTAGTAATAAGTGAAAATGAGGGTAATGCTTTGGGGCAGGCTGACTCCACATAACAGAGGGTTTGCAACATCGGAGAGAATATGAATGTAGTAACCCGACGTCGCAAACCCTCGGGACATTATCCGAAACCACTTGGTCTTATATAAAGAGAGTTTCTAGGGCTAAAATTTTTAGGAGGGAAGTGTCATGCGTAAAAATTGGGATCTATACTTTTTGGATGTTGCTTATCAAGTGGCCAGCAGAAGCACCTGCCCAAGACGTAGTGTAGGAGCGGTGATAGTTAAAGATAAAAGAATAAAGGGCACTGGTTATAACGGGAGTGCGGCAGGACTACCGCATTGCACAGATGAAGGATGCCTTATTATTAATGATCACTGTGTTAGGACAATTCATGCTGAAGTAAATGCACTTTTGGAATGTAGCCCTGAAGAGAGGAGTGATGCAACCATATATATCACGGATCTCCCATGCGCTGAATGCTCTAAGTTAATCATTTCATCAGGGATAAGAAGAGTTGTGTTTGCAAGGGAGTATCATTTGGATTTTGACTGGTTCTCGCTCGCACCATGGGTTGAGGTCATTCATTTACCAAGAGAACGATAAACAATAAAGTTGTTGGTTTCAGTTTACTTGGCTGTTTGTTATATTTTTCTTACTTTAAGTGAATTTTTTAGAACACAGATATAGACGAGAATTAGAGGGAGGGTGGTACCATGGAGAGAGGGCAAAAGTTATTGGCTTTAACTATCATGGTTCTTGCATTGTCAATTTTTGTTGGCTGCTATTGGATTAGTAGATCAATCGAGAATGGTATTATAAGTAATTCAAATAGTATTGTTAAAGCCTCGCAAAACATTACGGATTATATGAGTAAGACAAACATTTCTCAAGATGATATATTAAACCAAGCTCAGGCGGCTGATTACCTGCAGATTTCAGATGATCGGTTGCTTAAGGTAATTGATGCTATACCACATGTAAGGATTGGTGGCCAAGACTTATTTAGTAAAAAGGCTCTTTCGGACTGGGTGGAAAAATCAAACTTCAGTTCCGATGCAAATTAGAAATGACGTGCCACGTCAGCTAACAGAGGGTTTGCAATGTCGGAGAGAAGATGAAGGTAGTAACCCGACGTCGGGAATCCCGGAACGTTATGCGTCATTACTGGGTTTCTATGTTTGTTTAGGCTATTTATAAGGGGAGGAAGAACGAGTTATGTCAGCGATTGTTGTACATAAGGTTACTGGCAAGCATTATGTACTAATTGGTACTGGATATTCATTTTTCAAAGACTCTAGACCAAGTTTTGGGGGAGGTACGCTTTTTCCACACGAAGAAGGGGAATTAAAGTGCGCTGCCTTAAGCGATGAACATGGCGTGATCAGTTGGGTTCAAACCATTGAACTTAAAGTAATAGAGATAGACGGAATTAGAATAGGAGAAATACTAAGGCCTTACTTAAATTCGTACCCATTATCGAATAGTAAAACTGATCTGTTAGGAGAAAACTGCCCAGGTTGTGGAACAGGAGTTTCCGCACAGGAAAAAGAGTGTCCATCATGCGGACTTCGGTTAATGGATTAATTTTCAAGGTACCAGATTTTTGGACTTTACTATTGCATAGAAAACTTCCAATTCGGGTATCCTACCTATTTAGAGGGCAGTCACTATGGCGACGATGTGGAGTACGGAGGGGTTTTTGGTGCGGGTTTTAGCATTTTTGCTTGCTGTGGCTATTCTGCTACTGCTTAGCTTAGCATTAAAAGCTGAAGTTGATTTTCGATACCGACGTATCGAAGAGGAAGATCATATTGATATCCATTTCTCTGCCTTCCACGGGCTATGGCATACTCAATATCAAATTCCAACCCTGCAATTAGAATGGGAAAAAGGACCACAGATGGAAATTGAACAGGTTGCCAAAGGAAAGGGAGGGAAACGACAGGCAACGGCAAAAGCACGTTTTCGCTATCTGCGCAGAGGGTTGTTATATCGTCTTTGGCTTAGTGTACCCCGTCTGTTGCGGTACATAAAGCGAGTCAAGAGTCAATTTTACAAAGGTATCCATTGTGAGTCCATTAACTGGCGCATCGAAATTGGATATCAAGACGCGTCCCAGACGGCGATCGCGGCGGGGGCTTTTTGGACTATGTTTGGCTTTGCTCTGGCACGCCTTTATCAGCAGGTGACGGTCGAGGTCCCCTGTCCGGTGTTAGTTGTTGTTCCACAGTTTAAAAAAGTAGGTTTTTTATGTGATCTTCAATGCATATTCCGATTAAGAATCGGCCATATTATTTTTATAGGAATAAATGTATTGCGAACGTTTAAGCGGGGTATAAGGGGGTAGAAGTATGGGGAATCATCCTATTGAATCCTTGATGAAAACGGCCATGGAGAGTATCCAACAGATTGTGGATGTAAATACGATTGTTGGAGATCCGGTAGAAACTCCTGATGGGTCCGTGATTATTCCAATATCACGGGTTTCTTGTGGTTTTGCAGCAGGTGGTAGTGAATTTGCACCGCCGGAGGATAATAAAGAGAATGGAAATACAGGAGGAACACCCGCACAAGCGCCCCCACTTCCTTTCGGAGGTGGTGCAGGAGCCGGAGTGTCCGTCCAACCTGTCGGTTTTTTAGTCGTAGGTAATGGAACGATTCGACTTCTTCCTGTCGATGGTAATGTGGTCGTTGACCGGTTGATCGATACGGTGCCTGATTTATTAGATCGGATTACGGGAATGTTTCAAAAGAAGAAGAGAACCTCAGATGAAATCATCCTTGCCCGTGACTAAGTGATCTTAAACATCCTGCCTGAGTTATAGAAAGTGTAATCATAAGGACAACCAGAAAAGAACGGGATGATCTCGTTCTTTTTTGGTTGTCCTTATCATACATTCTATGCAGGGGGTGGGAAATGGTTAATCTCATCTGGCTTTTAATGTTAGCGACTGGAATTATTGTCTCTGCGCTCAATGGCCACATCGAAAGTGTGACGATCTCTGCTATGAAAGCGGCAGAACTGGGGGTAGAGGTGGCTCTTGAACTTATCGGTGTTATGAGCTTATGGTTAGGCCTCATGCGGTTGGCAGAGGACGCTGGTTTTATCAAGGGAATTGCCCATTTGTTTGGTCCTGCAATTCGTCGTTTGTTTCCATCCCTGAAGCAAGATAGTCCTGCACTTGGGGCAATTATCATGAATTTAAGTGCCAATATCTTGGGATTGGGTAACGCTGCGACTCCTTTTGGGTTGAAAGCCATGCAAGAACTCCAAAAGGAAAATAAGACCCCTGAAGTGGCAAGCCCGGCAATGATTACTTTTCTTGCCTTAAACACCTCTTGTATTACGCTAATCCCAGCTACGATTATTGGAGTACGTCTTAAAGCAAATTCCGTTAATCCGACCGAAATTATTGGCACAACCATCGTCGCAACAGGCTGCGCTATGTCCGTTGCCATCATCGTAGATTACCTTATTCGACGCAGGAGGTAAAAATGAACGTTATTGCTGAGGTTTCGCGTTGGGCGATTCCATTACTCTTATTGCTTGTCCCAGTGCTCGCCTACCTGCGGAAAGTCCCTGTTTATGAATCCTTTGTCGCAGGAGCGGAAGATGGGTTTAAAACCGGGGTGCGGATTCTCCCTTTTTTAATCGGAATGCTTGTGTCGATTCGAGTTTTCGTAGACTCCGGAGCACTAGATCTAGTGTCGCATGGGTTACAGCCACTCTTCGCAATTTTAGGACTGGATCCTAATTTTGCTGCGATTATACCGTTGGCTATTATGCGCCCCTTAAGCGGATCGGGGGCCTTGGGGGTAGCAACACAGCTTATCAATCAATATGGACCAGATTCCTACATTGGAAGGTTAGCGTCAACCCTCCAGGGAAGTACGGACACCACGTTTTTTGTATTAACCGTTTATTTTGGCTCCGTTGGCATTAAAAAGTATCGTTATGCTCTTAAGTTAGGTTTATTAGCAGATCTCATTGGTCTGATTGTCTCGGTTTGGATTGTCACCAAGACGTTTTATTGATCCATACTTTGTGCATACTAACGATGGACCGAAAGGGGGCCATTGTGTAGTATGCTTTATATCGTGTTACCCGCGTACAATGAAGACGAAGCGCTTCCTGATTTGCTCGAAGATATTGAACAAAACTGTGCGCCAATCCCTCATCAGATCGTCGTTGTCAATGATGGGAGTACAGACCGTACGCTGGATGTCGTCCACCAATATTCCCTAACCCATAAAAACGTTCACAAAGTAAACCATATTCAAAACCAAGGACTTGGGGCAGCCTTAAACAGCGGCTTCCAGTATGTTTTGAACCTAAATCAAGATCAAGGCAACGTGCCTGAAAACCGTGTGGACATGAAGCAAGAAGGTCCGGATATGGTCATAACGATGGACTCGGATAATACCCAGCCGGCAGACCACATTCCCTTGCTTTATGAGAAAATTTGTTCGGGGGCTGACCTTGTGATTGCTTCGCGTTATGTTCAAGGCGGAGAGCAGCATGGGCTTTCTTTAGGGCGGAGGGTACTATCTTGGGGAGCAGGGAGAGTCATGCATTATTTTGTCCCCATCACAGGGGTGAGAGATTATTCCTGTGGTTACCGTGCTTATCGATTGTCAATCTTGGCCGAAGGGGCTCGACTCTATGGCCCGGATATAATTAAGAGTCGAAACTTTTCAGGGATGGTCGAATTGTTGTTGAAAGTTGCTCCTTTGGCAGAGCAAGTGACAGAAGTCCCCTTAAAACTTCATTATGAACTTAAAAAAGGTGCCAGTAAAATGAGAATTATAGCAACGATCTGGGGATATGTTCAGCTAATCTATCAGATAAAGCGCCAAAGGTGGAGTACAGTAAAATGGGCCGAGGAATAAGACGGGTACTCTTGTTTCTAGTTCTGCTCGTGGCCTTGGGAGTTCGTCTGCGCGGAATAACGAACCCTTTGTTAGATAATCAAGCTTGGCGACAGGCCGATACGGCGAGTATGGCCTCACATATGCTGGGGCATTTAACGGATATTCCGAACGTTTTCTTGCCTCAGCTCAATTATGATGGGATTACGCCCCAAAGGGTTGAATTGGAGTTCCCCTTTTTACCTTATCTTCTGGCTTGGACATGGACTTTGTTCGGTTGGTCAGATATTTGGGGGCGTCTCTGGTCAATATTCTTATCCTTAATTACAGTGGGCGGAATTTTTGAGTTAGGACGGAAGCTATTTACGGACCGCGCCGGGCTGTTAGCGGCAGTTATTTATGCCTTGATGCCCTTGTCGATCTATTATGGACGAGTTGTGATGCCTGAACCGATGGCCCAAGCTTGGAGTATTTGGGCCTTAGTTATGATCTGGAACCGGAGAAGTTCTCAGGAGGAAAGAGGGAGTTGGAAAGTAGGATTGCTGATGGCAGGGGCAATATTGGCAAAACTCCCTCAGCTTATGTTGTTTCCGGTGGCCCTCTTATTTGGGTTTTTCCCTTTGAACAATAAGCGGTTAAGTCAGCTTGTTCGCTATAGTATGATTGCGCTTATCCCACCTATGGTATACTATTTATGGGTGCATTTTAACGTTGCGACTTCTAGTCAGTTCGTCTCGGGAATCTTGACTGGACAAGTGGCGGATACGAGCAAATTGGACTGGAAATTATTGAGTAAAACTATGCGACGAGGATTTACCGACGGTATTCTCCTTCTTTCTGGGGTAGGTACGGGCCGCTTGTTCTTTTTTCGTTCTCCAGCGCGCCTGGCGCTCTTGACTTGGGTAGGCATTGCTGTTTGTTATATTGGGGTGGTTTGTGCCCGTATTCCCTTGGATTACTACTTAGTTCCTATTTTACCCCTAGCCGCATTATTAGGGGCTTATGCCCTGGATGGGATACCTTGCCTACCAGGAACAGTGCTAGCCGTGGTGCTCTTGGTCTTTATTAACCGGGGTTCATATATCAGCTTAACGCCAAAGTATCAGTGGAATCCGGAATACCTCAGCCAAGCAAAGTGGATTAAAGACCATACTTCGACCTCAAGCATTCTTGTCCTCAGCGATCCGCCACCGATGACATTTTATTATGCGCATCGTGTAGGATTTCGTTTAATTAAGGTTGGAGATGAAGAAAATCCCATTGAAATACTGCAACGATTTCCAGGTGATTACTTTGTTCAGCTCCCCCAAAGTGCCCATCAAGAACCTTTTTGGAAAAATGTACGGGCTAGATATCCGGAAATTGGACCAGGTATTTTTGACCTAAAAAAACCCAAACCCCATTAATTAAGACAGGTATTACGTAGAAGAAGGAGAACGGAGATTTATGAATGGTGAGAACCTGGTTCAGGATGAACGGGCTGGAGAACGATTGCAAAAAGTGCTTGCCCAAGCCGGTGTGGCCTCACGACGGCAGGCAGAACAGTTTATTCTAGACGGTCGAGTGACAGTCAATGGCGATAAAATTTCTGCTTTGGGGACCAAGGTCGGGATGCAAGACCAGATTGAAGTAGATGGGCATCCGGTTCAACGAGCTGAGGGGGTGTACTATTATCTACTCAATAAACCGGTCAGCGTAATTACTAGTGCCAGTGATCCTCAAGGGCGCCCCACAGTAATTGATTTATTGAAAGATGTTCCAGCACGAGTTTATCCGGTCGGAAGGTTGGATTATGATACGGCGGGCTTATTGGTGCTGACCAACGATGGAGAATTAGCCCATCGCTTAATGCATCCCTCGTATGGGGTAGAGAAAACCTACCGGGTTTGGGTACAAGGTCCCGTGGGCATTAATGCTCTCGAAAATTTACGCCAAGGGGTCGCCCTTGAAGACGGAAACACCGCTCCGGCCAAAGTTGAGCGCGTGAGCGGTGTTTCAAAGAGAATGCAGGCGGACTTCAAGGGCGGCCAATTAGAAGTCTTAGAGGTGACGATCCATGAAGGTCGAAATCGCCAAATCCGTCGGATGTTTGCAGCCATCGGATATTTAGTAGTTAAACTTGAACGAGTGAGTTTTGGACCGTTAACTCTGGAGAAGACCCTCAGTTCAGGAACATATCGGCCACTTACTGTAATAGAAGTGCAGCAATTGCGTTCCCAAGTAGGACTTTAAAGCACACCTGCTATTAACCAATAGGGTAGAGGGGATGCTCGATTTCTGTATTCCATTTCTCGATATCCCTTCCGCCATAGTTACGTAAAGCATTCGCCACCGAATTGATTTTTTCGTGGTTTGTTTGGATCAAAACAAGCCAATGTCCTGTCCGCACTTCGTGTTCATAATGTCTTGCTCGGATTTCAGAAAGGCCGTACATAAGGAGTACTTCAACAAGCCCCTGCCCTTGCGGTAGATGCATGAGCTGATTGGCTAGCGGACCGGCTACTACCACTTCACCAAGGTTGGGTACGGTAAACGGCGGAGCTTGGACTAACCAGGCATTAAATTTGTCTAAGTTAATCTCACTGGGGTAATAAGCTAATTCGTTAGCAATTTCTTCGCGAAATTCCCCTTGATGGATGTATTCAACTCGAACCATGACCGATATTTTACTATTCGCTAGAGATTCCCCTTGAATCTCTTCAATCGCCTCTTTCGTTTGTTGAGGTCCTTTGAAAATGGCAATGGCTGTTTTCCTCATTGCTTTTTTCCTCCTTTTAATAATTAGCTTAGGAATACCTTTGGTGGTTTTTTTAGTATGTCCACAAATTACAACCCTAAAGCAAGACTTTGCAGGAGAAAATAAAACTTATGGAGAATAATTTAGGCATATGAAAGAAAATACCCAAGGCAAACTGACTGGTTATTTTCTTGAAGGTGCTTTTTGCCGATATAAAAAGTTTAATGCTTTAGAATAGAGAAATGGAGAGATAGGATCATGAAAATCAGGATTGGAAATGAGCTTCTAACAGAACACGTTCGGGTGCGGATTCGCTTAGATTTCCGCGGTGAATCGCGGAGTGGACGTTTTTTCTTTGGAGGTAGAAGTAAAGAACAAATAGCAGAAACTATGAGGGAACAACAGGTTGCTTTATTGCGTAATATTCCTCTTCAAGGAATTATTATAGAAGATGTTGATTTGAGTCTTGATGTCTATGCGGTGAGTCAAGGGGACGGCCGACGCAATCATGAGGCTGCCTTTGCGCCTATTATTATGACCCTTAGAGTTGAAAACCTAGATGATCTGCTCCCTCTTTTAATTAAACCTGAATTTCGTAAAGTTGAGTTTCTAAGCCCCGAAAGTGTCTCGCTTCACCGTTTGGACATGGAACGATTACTGTTCCGGTTAAGTCAATCGTTCCAGCAAGAAATAAAATTGCTCGAACAGAAATATTCGCGTTAAGAAAATTATTTTCGTGGGCTGTAGGAAATTTAATTTACTACTTTAACAGCGAAGAAGGCCTTTATTAAGGTTTCTTCGCTGTTTTTATTCATTTAGCATATATTCGACAAGATAAGCCTAATAAATATTTTCTTTTCAGGGATCATATACATATTGAAATTTTCACAACATTAGGTTAATATATGGGTATGGTGGTCTGACAGCCATACAATCAGCAGGCATGATCATGCATCCTTCACCTGAGTGAGGCGAAGAACGGGGGGTGAGTCGTAAGATCAAGTGAAGGATAGAGCTGAATAAGGTCGAAAGGTTAAGGTAAAAGTAAAGGTAAAGCCAGATCAAAATTAAGGAAAGGTGGAATCATCGATGCCATGGACACAGAACTATGCCGCTCTTGGCAACAGTATCGGGCTTACCGCGCTCGCAGTAGCTGTTCCTATTTTTTATCTGTTTTGGGCCTTAGCGATCAAACGGATGAAAGGTTACCTTGCGGGGAGTACTACGCTCTTATTAACAATAGTTGATGTCGTACTTGTTTATAAAATGCCACTGGGCAGTGCAATTTCTGCTAGTTTACTCGGAATTCTCAATGGAGTGTTTCCGATTGCTTGGATCGTCATAGCCGCGGTCTTTTTATATAATTTGACGGTTGAAGCGGGACAGTTTGAAATTATTAAAAGCTCGATCGCCTCGTTATCGAGCGATCGCCGACTACAAGTGCTTCTGATTGCGTTTTCATTTGGAGCGTTTTTGGAGGGGGCAGCCGGATTTGGTACTCCCGTAGCAATTGCCGGCGCAATCTTGATCGGTCTTGGTTTTGAGCCCCTTTATGCTGCAGGACTATGCTTGGTTGCCAACACTGCGCCAGTTGCCTTTGGAGGAATTGGTATTCCGATTATTACAGCCAGTACAGCAACTGGGGTTAGTGCTAACCTTATATCGATAGCTGTCGGACGACAAGTTCCGTTCCTTTCCGTTATTGTGCCCTTGTACTTGATTATTATTATGGCTGGTTGGAAAGGGGCCAAAGAGGTCCTGCCGGCTATTGCCGTTTCAGGGCTGACGTTTGCCGTCGCTCAGTGGTGGTCTTCAAATTATTTGGGACCTTATCTCCCCGATATTATTGCTTCCTTATTTTCTTTGATTTCTACAGCAGTTTTTATAAAATTCTGGAAACCAAAAAACATCTGGCGTTTTCCGCATGAGAAAAATGACAAGCTTGTAGAGCACAAAAAGTATCCGTTCAGTCAAATCCTTAAAGCATGGTCTCCCTTCGCCATTCTGACGTTAGTCGTGGGTCTATGGGGAACGGATGCGTTTAAAAATTTTGTTGGGAATCAGCTTAAATGGTTTGTGAATATCCCACATTGGCCTGGTTTAGATGGGCTCGTCTACAAAGCGGCACCGTTTGTTTCAAAACCTACGATTTATGGCGCCGGTTATCGCTGGGATTTTTTCGTAGCAGCAGGGACTGCGATTTTGGTTACCTCGATCATCACCATGTTGGTTCTACGGATTAGTCCAAGTAAAGGGATCAGTGTCTTTGGTGCAACGCTCAAACAACTGACTTATCCTGTCATTACGATTGCCTCGGTTCTTGGTTTCGCTTATCTGGCTAATTACTCTGGACTTTCTTATACCCTGGGTCTCTTATTGGCTCAAACTGGTCATCTATTTCCATTCTTTTCACCGTTCCTCGGTTGGATCGGCGTATTCCTCACCGGGTCTGACACCTCCGCTAACGCACTCTTTGGTATGTTGCAAAAGGTTACAGCCCAACAAATTGGTATCAATCCTTTATTGACTATTGCGGCGAACTGCTCTGGGGGAGGCCTCGGGAAAATGATTTCGCCACAATCTATTGCCGTGGCTGCTGCAGCAACAGGTTTGGTGGGTAGAGAATCAGATCTCTTCCGTTTCACCTTTAAACATTCTCTAGTCCTCTTGGTTTTTGTGGGTATCCTGATCTATTTGCAAACGTATCTGTATCCAAGCATGATTCCAGCGATGGCAGCGGTGATACACTAAATTTTAGCGAAGTAAAGTATTGTGGGAAGGGGTTGCTATTTTATCCCTTCCCGCCTTGTTTTGGCAACAAGAGAATTTAGGGGGGATATTGAATTTTGCCCACATTTGGATTAATATATAACTAGAATGTGGCATGGTCTAACAGGCAGACCATTTAATTAAATTTTGTAAGGGGGTTTAAGGATGTTAGCTAACGAAGTTTTACAAGAACTCGTTCAAGTGCTCGGTCGAGAGAATGTCCTCACAGAGCAGGAGGATTTACTGACCTATGCTTATGACGCGACTGCGGCGATGAAACATCATAAACCGGATGTTGTGGTTTCGCCCCTTTCTACCGAACAGGTTGCAGAGATCGTGAAAATCGCTATACGCTACCATATTCCTATCTATCCGCGAGGTTCGGGAACAAACCTCAGTGGGGGAACCATTCCCGTTGAAGGGGGTATCGTTCTCTCTATGCTTAACTTAAATAAAATTCTGGAAGTAGACCAGGATAATTTAACGGCTACGGTTCAACCTGGGGTGATCATCCAGGCTCTCAATAATGAAGCAGCAAAACTCGGTTTATTGTATCCGCCGGATCCTGGAACAGTCACCACGGCTACGATGGGTGGCTCAGTTTCAGAGTGTTCGGGCGGATTGCGTGGCCTTAAATACGGTGTAACGAAACATTATATTATGGGGTTGCAATTGGTCTTGGCGAATGGAGAAATCATTCGCTGGGGAGGAAAAACTGTAAAAAACGTCACAGGGTATGATTTAGTGGCCCTCTTTACTGGGGCTGAAGGAACGTTGGGAATTATTACTGAAATCATTGTTAAGCTAATTCCCGCTCCCGAGGCGCGGAAAAGTATTTTGGCGGTCTTTGACGATGTCGATAAGGCAGGGAAGGCTATTGCATCTATTATTCGCAATAAGGTTATTCCAGCCACCCTGGAGATTATGGATAATGTAACCATTCAGACCGTGGAGCACTTTGTGCATGCGGGACTTCCTCTCGATGCTCAAGCGGTTCTCTTGTGCGAAGTTGATGGGTACCAAGAAGTTGTCGAACGGGAAGCTGTCTTGGTGGAACGGATTTTAGAGGAAGAAGGAGCCGTTCAGGTAAAAATAGCCAAAGATGATAAAGAACGTGATCTTTTGTGGCTAGCTCGCCGTAGTGCACTGCCCGCCCTCGCTCAGAAGCGACCGACGACTGTGCTTGAGGATGCGACCGTTCCACGCAGCAAGATTCCTGATATGCTTAAAGCAATCCGCAGGATTGCCGAAAAACATCATCTTCAAATTGCCACCTTCGGGCATGCCGGAGACGGGAATCTACACCCCACGATTTTAACGGATGAACGCGATTTAGAAGAAATGAAAAGAGTGCACTTGGCAGTGGACGAAATTTTCCAAGTGGCTATCTCTCTCGGGGGAACTCTTTCGGGTGAACATGGGATTGGTATCGCTAAAATGAAATATCTGGATTGGGAATTTGGAGAAGCCGGCGTGGCGGCTTTGCGGCGTATCAAAGAAGCCCTGGATCCCGACTATATATTGAACCCAGGGAAGATTGTAAGGAGGGACTGATCGTGTCCGTATATAATTCGTTGGATTCGATTACTGAAGAACTCCATAAATGTATGAAATGCGGAAACTGCATGGCAGTATGCCCCATCTATAAGGAAACACGCCAAGAAGTTGCAGTTGCTAGGGGAAAAATTAGTTTAGTAGAATACCTTCTCTCAGGGGAAATAGAAATGACGGAGGGAATGGCGGATCGTTTTTCCCTTTGCACGACCTGTATGGCCTGCAACACTAATTGCCCTTGTGGAGTTCGGTTTGATAAAATTATTCTTGCGGCAAGGGCTGAGGCCGTCCGTAAGAAAGGGTTGCATGCGGTCAAAAAGATTGCCTTTACTGCCTTGAAAATGCAGCGGGTGTTTGATTTCGGAATGAAGGCCGGAAGTATCTTTCAGGGTGTGGCCTTGAAGAATATCCCGGATCGACATAGCAAATTAGCACGAATGCGCGTCGATATCGGGATTGGCAAGGAAAAAGTGTTCCCCATGTTATCCAAAAAGACTTTGCGTTCGGAGTTGCCTGAAGTGATTACGGTGAAAAACCCAAAGATGAGAGTGGGGTTCTTCACGGGCTGTATGATCAATTATTTCTATACGGACATTGGCAGAGCGGTGGTCGAGGTGCTTACAGAAAATGATATCGAAGTTGTTATTCCCAGGTTCCAGGCCTGCTGTGGTATCCCAGCCTCGGTTAATGGGGATGTGGGCTCGGCACGTACTTTAGCTAAGCGCAATTTACGAGCGTTTGAAAGGATGGGGGCGGATGCCCTGGTAGTTGCCTGTTCTTCTGGTGGTACTGCTTGGAAACATGTTTTTGGAGAGTTACTGGAGAATGATCCGGAGCTTAAAGCCCTAGCTGATAAGTGGGCTAAAAAGTCGTATGATATTTCAGAGTTCCTGATTCATCAAGTGCCTTTTAAGAAAGAAGGCTTGGGACGAGTAGCGCGTAAAGTGACCTATCATGATCCTTGCCACTTAAACCGTGGACAGGGGATTAATCAGGAACCACGCGAAATTCTAAAAAGTATTCCCGGCGTGGAATTGATTGAAATGAAAGAACCGGGCCGTTGTTGCGGAATGGCGGGCTCCTTTAGTCTTGTCCACCCAGATCTATCCGTACAAATTTCTGATCATAAAACTTCCGACATAACTCAGACTCACACAGATACTGTGGCAACAGGCTGTCCCGCTTGCCGCTTGCAATTGCAAAGTGGAGTTGAAAATGCAGGAGTTGACGAAGAAGTCTTGCACACGATTCAGATCTTAGCCGAGTCCTATCGAGTCGGTAAGAAAGAACTGGAACGGTCTAAGTAGTTGGAATACCAATTGATAACGTTTGACCAGTTCTTTAGCATGGAAACGCTTTGTTTAATGAGTGTTTCCATGCTTTTTATAAAAATTTGGGTTTTGCTTAAGTGATATGTTACACTAGGGGTAACTACAGTCTTTAAGGAGTGACATAGGGTGATTATAAAACCCATTAAAACTCAGAAAATTTATGAACAGATAGTCGACCAGATCGGCCAACTCGTTGCTGAAGGGCAATTGAAACCGGGCGACCGTTTGCCTTCAGAGCGGGAATTAGTCGAGCGGTTTCAAGTCAGCCGTGCATCAATTCGTGAAGCCATCAGTGCCCTTGAGGTGATGGGGCTGATAGAAGTTCGTTCTGGTGAAGGAACGTATATTAGACAAGTTAATATTGATTCGGTAGTTGCTCCGCTCGCTTGGATGCTATTTATTGAAAAAGATACGGATCTGGAACTGTATGAAGCCCGCAAGATCCTAGAGGTTCAGGCCGCAGGGTTAGCGGCCGAGAGAGCGGAAGACGATGAGATCTGTGAGATGTTTGAGGCCTTAGAAGTTATGCGCATGGATCTTCAAATACAACGCCTGGGTGAGGATGCGGATCATCATTTTCATTATGCTATTGCTAGGGCTACCCATAACAAGATCCTGTTCCGTTTGATGAACACGATCTCAGATACCATGAGGAAGACCTTGAAAACCAGTCGCAGCAGGCTTTACGAAGACAAGAATACGCCCGAGAAATTATATCAAGAGCATTATCACCTTTATGAGGCGATTAAAAATCATGATGTGGAAAAAGCTCAGAAGCTTATGTTAGATCACTTAGTTGGGGTTGAAAACCAGCTGGCGAACTACTTACTTTCGGATAATAAGTTAACCAGTTCAGATTAAGCGGAACAACGCCCCCCTTATTGAATGGAGTCTTAGAAGCGGATAAAAGAGGCAGAAACACAAAAGATAAATGTGCTTCGTGCCTCTTTTTTAGAAATAATTTTTAAGGCAAATAGTCCTGACAAAACCTTAGGATAGTGAGGATAAAAATGTGACATGTCAAATGGTGTACCATAACGGGAATTGCCTAAATACGAAAAAACCGTTTGCCCATGCTTGTAGATTATGTATAGAGAGTTGTCCTCATCAAGCCATCTCGGAATACCGGCAGTTCGAGGCCAAAAAATGTACGGAATGTGGAGCCTGTATGGCCGTGTGCCCAAGTGACGGCTTCGTGGATCAGACAATGGATAAACTCCATGATTATCTATGGGAGGCCAAAGACATCGTTTTAAATTGTCCACAGGCAATCCCAAGTGGTTTTGAGATTCCATGTTTAGGGATATTGGACAGGGACGGTTGGATGACACTTATGCTCTTGGCCAAAGAAAAACCCGTAACGATCATTACGGGAGTTTGTGCAGAGTGCGAAGATCGCCAAGCTTGTGCAGCTAGTGTTCAGACCTTTAAGCAAGTTCATGGGGACTGGCCGGGACATGCAGCCGTCCAAATCCAAGTTCGTCCGGATGAAGAGGCTGTTGAGGCTGTGGAGCCAGTGTCTAAAGTAGGATCTCCTCGCACAGTCGTTCCGCCAGTCGAGATGACCAGTTGGCGACAAAGAGGCCGGGAAAAACTTGCTGAATGGTTGCCCAACTTGGCGGCCGATGACACCTATGCTATACCAAAATCTCGTCAGTGGCTTATGGAACTATTAGAGAAAACGTCGGAAGAGAAAATTCCGTTTCGTGCTTTATCTGTTGCAGAGTCGTGCACAAGTTGCGGGGTATGTGTAGCGATCTGTCCGCAGGGCGCGTTGCAAAAGCAGGAAGTAATGAACTCGGAACCAGAAGATCCGGTGAAAGAGGACAAGATCGCGTCGTTGCGGCTTATTCTAGAACCTCAGAAATGTGTTCATTGCGGTCGTTGCGTGGAAACCTGTCGACCGAAGGCATTGTCATTGAGCATTAAACTGTTGTCTTATCGTTTACTGACGGGTAGAATATTGATTCACGAGGGGAGTCCGAGGTATTGTAGCCGGTGTGGTAAAAGGATTTTTGACAACTCAGAATTATGTCTGGTCTGTTCGACCAGTGGTCCTGATAATCGCGGGTTTTTCATCCCTTAGCGGGCCTTCCCAACCGAAGCGACGAAACATATAAGGGGCTCCATAGGACGTCCAAAGACCGCCTAACGTAAGAACAGGCAGATTAACCCAAGGATAGGGTTGAGTTAGGGAGCGCCAAAGCCAGACCCAAAGTCCCAGAAGTGTGAGTCCGACGAGTGTTTTATAGACTGATGGAGCGAAATGTGTGCGCTCCTGATAATCCAGAAAGGTATCTTCCAAAAAATACCCGCTTGTGAAGCCGATGACAAAGCCAACCATTTGCCATCCTTCCTGAGAATGGTAACCAAGCAAAAAAAGCAGGGGGAGAGTGGTGGAGAGGAGAAGTTTTGAAGCAAGCGAAATTGGGAGTTTGAACAGGTTTTTATCAAGTCGTTCAAATCCTAGCACCATGAGGGCGCCCAATAAATACCCGCCGAGGATGTCTCCTGGCCAGTGCACCCCTAGGTAAAGTCTTGAAAAACCAATGCCTAAGATCATGAAAATACCTATCCACAGCCATACTTTCTGTTGTCGCCAACGCTGCCACACATAGGGGTAAAAGGTAGTTACTCCTTGACTATGACCACTGGGAAAAGAATTCCCGGTAGCCGACGAACGATAGAGGGAGCGAACACCCGGTTGGCCGATGGGCCGTTGGGTGTGAAATAAGGCTTTTAGTAAGCCATTCAAAGCCATGGACGTCAGGAATAAGACGGCTAGCCTGAAACCAAATCGTTTGTCTACATTCCAGAAAAGAACCGCAATTAATAGAATGTAGGTCGGCTCACTTCCCAAAAAGCTAAGCAAGATAAAAAAAGCATCGATAATTGGGTTATGGATGGATTGAATCGTCTGATAGAAGGCCAGCATAAGCTTATAATTGCCCTAGCTTAGGCATGGTGGCTACCACACCCGCAGTTTGCACCATGTTTGTGTGGCTCTTTTTTCGGTTCCCGCAAAAGTTGATCGGTTAAATGGGCGACATGAGAAATGGGCTGTTGTTGAATATCTCTGGCCAAGGCTATAATTTCCTTGATTTCTTCAGGGCTTAAGCCCACATTCGCGGCTTCAGTGACCGCAAGTCGGAGTGCGGCTAGGGCGTTACAAGCTACTGCAGCTGAAATCTGGGTTGCAATGAGGGTGCGTTGGTCAAGACTCATGGAAGATTCCTCCTATTTCACATGTATTGGTCTAATGACGAGGGTGTTTTGTCAATATTAGCATAGATGAGTTCGGAGGGCAAAGAGCGGTAGTGGACGTGAGTGAGAGGAAGTTTCTTAGCACGTTCGCACACGCTGCATTGCTATTCGCTTGACGATGTTGCTAAAACGCAAAACCTCTGGGCATTCTGCAAGTGAACCGTTGCGTTTCTTCACGCAAAATCGTCTGCGCTCATTGACGCAATTCCGCTAAGTGCTTCACTAAGCTAAGAAACTTCCTCTAGGCTTGGGTCGACGAGGGTTTAGGGATGCAACTAGGGACGGTTCTTGATTGCATATAGGGTCTGTGAAGCTGTTTGCGTTTATTGAAGTAAAGACGCTTAGCGTGCACTTGATGAAATGCTAAGGTTTATCAAATGCCTTATTCGGATGCAACTAGGGATGCAACTAGGGACGGTTCTTGGTTGCATGTAGGGTCTGTGTGCAACTAGGGACGGTTCTCGATTGCATACCTGATTGCATATAGGGTCTGTGATGCTGTTTGCGTTCATTGAAGCAAAGACGCTTGCGTGCACTTGTAGAAACGCTAAGCATATGTTGTAAGGTTTATTAAATGCGTAATTCAATGTCTTCTGAGAGAGATTTTGGTTACACCCTCAGTGGCTAGTTTTGGTCGTGTGGCAGACCATATAGAAAGGAATAAATGAATGAACGAGTATCAGGTTATTGTGGTTGGTGGCGGGGCGGCCGGGATGATGGCAGCGGGGCAGGCTGCTCAAGGCGGTGCTAAGGTATTATTACTAGAGAAGAAGGAACGTCTGGGCAGGAAAATAGCCATATCCGGCAAAGGACGTTGTAATATAACTAATGAAGAGAATGTTTCGGATTTTATTAGCCATTATCCTGGAAATGGTCGCTTTTTACATAGCATTTTGAGGGATTTTGATAACGTGGCTTTACGGGAATTTTTTGCTGGTTATGGGGTAGAAACGAAAGTTGAACGGGGAGGGCGTGTTTTTCCAGTTTCAGATGAGGCGGAAAAAGTGGTTGAAGCTTTAGTGACCTTTTTGGCAGATAAGGGAGTAGAAATACGATCGGGCATAGCAGTAGATGAAATTATGGTTGAAAATGGGCAGGTTCTTGGGGTGCGAGGGTCTGACAAAAAACGGTATTTGGCTCGTGCAGTTATTGTATGTACTGGAGGAGCTTCTTACCCGGCGACGGGCTCGAACGGGGATGGGTTTCGGTTTGCGCGAAAACTTGGGCACCATGTGATCACACCCCGACCGGCTTTGGTCCCCCTCAAAGCTGCCGAAGATTGGGCGAAAGAACTACAGGGACTTGCCCTGCGCAATGTAGAGGCCACTTTGTGGATGAGTGGAAAGAAGCGAAATATGGAGTTTGGGGAAATGCTATTTACGCATTTTGGGGTATCAGGCCCCATCATTCTAACGCTAAGCCGTCAGGCAGGAGATGCGCTTCGTCAAGGGGAACAAGTTGAGTTGCGAATTAATTTGAAGCCCGCACTTTCGTTAGAACAGTTAGACGCCCGAGTCCAACGGGATTTTCAAAAGTATAGTAATAAGCAATTTAAGAATGCGTTGGATGATCTCTTACCTCAGAGCCTGATTCCAGTCATGATCCGTTTGAGCAGGATTAACCCTGATGGGGTAGTGCATCAAATCAGCCGTGAAGAACGAAAGCGCTTGGTTGGATTGTTGCAAGAGTTGCCCCTGACGATTACCGAGACCCTTTCCATAGAAACCGCGATTGTAACGGCTGGGGGGGTTGATGTTAAGGAAATCAACCCCAAAACAATGGCTTCAAAATGTGTAGAAGGACTTTATTGGGCCGGCGAGGTTGTGGATGTCGATGGGATTACGGGCGGGTATAACCTTCAGGCCGCGTTTGCAATGGGCTACAGAGCAGGACGTGCTGCTTGTGATAGTGCTCTCGTTTAGTGGTCTGTTTAATATGCCTTCTGCATAAACTCTTTTCGAGGTGGTGTACGTGCGTCGGAGAGAAAACTTATTAGAATGGGTGTGGAACACTGTCCAGCGGGGAGAACGCCGGATCATCCGGGTAATGGTTTTGGCATCGGTCCTACTTATTTTAATGCAACTAAGTGTGGCAAGAGATCCTCTTCAATTCTATATGGCGGTGGCGTCAAAGGTCGAAGCTCCTCCTTTGGAATTGCCTTCGCTTGCTAATAGTTCGCTTGTCGAATCGGTTAAGACCTGGCAGGTGACGTTAAAGGCGACACCCGCTGCTCCCGTTCGTGTACTTCAAAATGGGAAGCTAATTGCGACTTTAGCTAAAGGAGAACAGCAAATAATGATTCAATCCGGTCAAATTCAGTTGGACGGGACAGGTCTAACTCAGACTATACGAGTACAAATCATAAAAAAGGATGCCCAATTGCTTGAACCACGTCAGAATCAGCTGGTCTTGTTACAGGGGAATATTCAGAATATAACGGTGAGACCATAGTATTGCAAATCCCCCATTGTCGTACTATAATTGCAGTCAAGTATAGTATTTTACTTTTTACCAACCAAAAGGAATTTGTTTCGGTAGGTGAGAAAAGGAGGGTAGGACGGTAGGACGGAAGAGGCTTAGCTTAAAATTTTATTTTTCATTTTCGATCAGACGCGCAGGAACTAAATTTAAGGATTGAAGTACGGTGGGACGGTTTCGAAGCAAACAAAGACACCTGAAGGGTGTCTTTTTATTTAATACCAGTCAGAAAGTATAAGTTTCGGGTAGGTCCCTTCTCGCCATCATGGCGCTTTGCCATCACGACACCTAGCCATCCATGGCGGTGTTCTAACCTCAAACAAGGATGTTTGAGTCTTGGCGGCGCTCTAATCTGAAACATCGTGTTTCAGTCATGGCTTCAGGGACACTCGGCCATCCGACACCTTGCCATCCATGGCGGTGTCAAATCTCGAACATCCTTGTTCGAGTCATGGCGGTGTTATAAACTCAAACATCCTTGTTTGAGTCCTTGACCAGCGCGGCCAGTATAACTTTAGGGGAAAGGAAGAACGTGATGATGGCACAAAGCAAGAAAATTGCGCTCGCTGCCTTAAAGATGGCTATGACAGAGAGCCGAGAAGAAGAAACTCATTTAAAAGAGTCATATTTGCGGCTTGGAATTAAAACTGCCGCTGTAGACTATGGTGGAGAGTACATCAGTTCAGTTCGCAAGATTGTAGAACGTGCTATCGTTGCAGCCAAACGCGAAGGGGCAATCAAAGAGACACATGGGGATGAAGGAGCAGTTGCAGGCGCGACTCGTGAGGCCTTAAGTCAAATTATGAACAAAGCTATAGGCTTGAATATTGGTGGAAAGATTGGAATCGCACGTCAGGATGATCATTTAAGCGTCGCGGTTTTTTTTGGGATTGGGCTCTTACATTTGGACGAGGTAGCAGTGGGTTTGGGACATCGCGTTGCTCCAAAAGAATAAGGGGGTTGAACATGGTAAGAGGAATTCGAGGTGCGATAACGGTAGAAAGCAATGATGCCGAGGAGATACGAACAGCGACCCAAGAGCTATTGCAGATGATATTGTCTGAGAATCAGCTATGTACAGAAGACCTGGTTAGCGCCATTTTTACAGTTACGTCGGATTTAAACGCAGACTTTCCTGCGTCTAGTGCACGTGGCATAGGTTGGCAATTGGTACCGTTGCTCTGTGCGACGGAAATCCCGGTGCCCGGGGCACTTCCACGCTGCATTAGGGTGTTGTTACACGCTAATACTACGCGAAGTCAAAAGGAAATCCGGCATATCTTTTTGCGCAATGCCGTTTTTTTACGTAAAGATCTTGTCGATGCTGAGAGTTAAGAAATATGGGCAGTGAGGCATTCTAATCGGAAAATAGGGGTTGTGAGGACAGCACTATGTGTGGTAAGATAGTTTAAATTTAAAAATTTAGACTTTATGATGTGTTTGAAAGCTTTGTTTGGCAAAGCTTATGTAGGATGGTGACCGCGGGTTTGTAGAGGTGCTTCGCAGAGAAGGACTTGACAATGATAAGTAGGATAGTAGGATGGGAGCGATTAGGAGTCATGGCACCCGCTATTCAGGGTGCCTTTTTGTATCTTTTTTGCACTTGTATATTTTAGAAACTTGAGCGAAATAATGTAGTATGGTAGAAAGGGGTCGGAGAGAATGATTATTGTTTTAAAAATGGGTTCGACGGTAGAGCAGATTGAAGAGGTTTCCAATCGGTTAACAGAAGAGGGCTTTAAAGTACATCTTTCTCAAGGGGTGGAAAAAACGATCATGGGGGCTATTGGAGATCGCATGCGGATTGAAGCACTTGATCTAGAAGCGCTGCCTTGGGTAGAAAAAGTTGTGCCTATTCTGGCACCGTATAAATTAGTCAGTCGTGAGTTTCATCCTGCGGATACCATTATCCGTGTTGGAGGACAAGAAATTGGAGGAAATACGGTCCATGTTATGGCGGGCCCTTGTGCCGTTGAAAGTAGAGCACAGATCTTGGAAACTGCGCATGCTGTGCGCGAGGCTGGGGCAACCTTTTTACGTGGTGGAGCCTTTAAACCGCGCACTTCTCCCTATTCCTTCCAAGGATTAGAGGAAGAAGGATTGAAATATTTGGCAGAAGCCCGTGCTGAAACGGGACTTTTGGTGATCACAGAGGTTATTGATGCACAGGACGTCCCCTTGGTGGCGGATTATGCGGATGTTCTCCAAATTGGTGCTCGGAACATGCAGAACTTTGTCCTGCTCAAGGCAGTAGCCAAGTGCGGGAAACCTGTTCTTCTCAAAAGAGGGCCGTCGGCAACCTTAGAGGAATGGATGATGGCGGCAGAGTATATTATGGCTGGAGGGAATTACCAAGTAATGTTCTGTGAGCGGGGCATCCGAACCTTCGAAACTTATACGCGAAATACGCTTGATCTAAGTATGGTTCCTGCTTTACATGCCCTTTCTCACCTACCGGTCATTGTTGACCCCAGTCATGGAACTGGGCGGCGGTCGTTGGTCCATCCCATGGCGAAAGCAGCTTTGGCTGCAGGAGCAGATAGCTTGATTGTTGAAGTTCATCCGCATCCAGAAAAGGCCGTTTCTGACGGAAAACAGTCCTTGACGCCTGAACTATTCCAAATTATGATGGATGATTTGGCAAGGCTTGTTCCAGTACTTGATCGCAAATTAGGGAAAGTTAAGTAACCAACGGCTAAGGCTGAGGAAATAATTACGTGTAGAAAGGAACGGGCGCAGACCGCCTAATCGTTAGAACAAGGGGTAGTCTGCGCCTGACGATGGTGAGTTCGTGTTTGAAGGGCCAGAGGAAATTTTGACACCGGGATGGTCAGGCCTTCGCAAGACGAAGGCCTGCATCGTTGGTTTAGGACTGATCGGCGGTTCTTGGGCAGGTGCATTGCATCAGATGGAATGGGAAGTGTCTGCGGTTGACCCGGAGAAGGCCAGCATTGATGAAGCTATATCTAGGGGCTGGATTCATGCAGGTTGGACGGAAATACCACTGTTTCTGGATGTCGATTTGGTCGTTTTAGCGCTTCCCCTTCATAAGTTTGCGAATGGGTATGACCAATTGGTGGGCAGGATTCCCAAGGGAGCGGTTGTTACCGATGTAGGAAGCATTAAGGCGGAAATCTGTAACAAAGCAAAGATTAATGCTCAAGATGGATCTGGTGCCTTCTATTTTGTCGGTGGACATCCTATGACTGGTTCAGAACAGTCCGGGTTTATGGTTGCCGATCCCAATCTTTTTCGGGGGTATCCCTATGTTCTAACCCCAGCTGCAGATTGCCCTCCAGTCGTGGTGCAAAAGCTTACAGAAGTTGTTCAGGGGTTTGGGGCCAATGTTGTGTTTAGAGAGCCACAGGACCATGATGTAGAAGTAGCAATGGTCAGTCATATCCCCCATTTGTTGGCAGTGGCCTTAACTTTAGCAACTCAGGACGCTTCTAAAGATGGGGAATCGGCCTTTGCATTAGCTGGACGGAGTTTTCGAGACATAACGCGTATTGCAGATAGTTCTCCTGAAATGTGGAAGGAAGTTTTGGTGAGAAATTCCGATGCAATTCTTGACGGCCTTACCCTTTTGGAACAAAGAATCAAAGAATTGCGAGAGCACCTTCAGCAGGGAGAAAGAGAGCCTATTGCGGAAGCGTTTCGTAAGGCACATGCGGTACGGAAATGTATCGATTGAATCTGTAGATGATGACTAAGGGGGAATGTCTATGCTAGGCGTGTTTATAAAGCCGGTCACCGTCGCGGAAGGAGAAATTCGAGTTCCGGGCGATAAATCTATTTCCCATCGAGCGGCCCTCTTAGGCGGGATGGCCCATGGAGAAACCCATGTCTCGAATTTCTTATTAGGCCAAGACTGTTTAAGTACGCTTCGGTGTTTAAAACAACTGGGAGTCGCTTGGGAAAGACAAGGGACGGAGGTTTGGATTCGCGGCGAGGGTATGGAAGCCTGGCAGGAGCCAACGGATGTCCTTGATGCTGGTAATTCAGGGACGACGTCTCGGCTGATGCTAGGAGTCTTGGCAGGTAGCCCTTTTGCGGTCACGTTTACAGGAGATGCATCCCTTCGATCTCGACCAATGCGGCGTGTCATCGACCCGCTCAAGCAAATGGGCGCTCAAATTATGGGGCGGCAAGGTGGCAATCTGTTTCCTCTGACGATGAGTGGTGGTCAGTTGCAAGGACAAACCTTTCGAACAGCGGTAGCCTCTGCCCAGGTAAAATCAGCCATTATTCTGGCTGGATTGAGAGCGAGTGGAGAAACGAGAGTGGAGGAACCGGCTCTTTCTAGGGATCATACCGAACGTATGCTCAGGGGGTTCGGAGTCGAGGTTTTAAGCGATAAAACTACCGTGAGGGTTAACGGAGGAAGTCGCCTTTCTGGTCAAGAGGTTTCAGTACCTGGGGACATTTCGTCGGCTGCTTTCTTCCTCGTTTTAGGAAGTTTGGTGGGAAGTGGAGAGATTATCTTGCCGAATGTCGGTGTGAACCCAACGCGTACCGGAATCTTGGACGCCCTCAGAGCCATGGGTGCGGATATCGAGTTGCTCGATGTTTCGGAAATCTGTGGTGAACCTAGGGCAACGTTGCGTGTTCGCCCGGCGCGACTTAAAGGGATCGAAATCGGAGGGGACATGATTCCGCGCCTGATTGATGAAATCCCGATTTTGGCAGTGGCTGCAAGCCTTGCCGAAGGGGAAACGATCATTCGAGATGCCGCAGAACTACGGGTCAAGGAAACCGACCGCATTCGTACGGTAGTTGAGGGATTAACCGCCTTAGGAGCCAAGGTTGAAGAACTTCCCGATGGGTTGCGCATTCAAGGTCAACCTTCTTTGCGTGGTGGACAAGCGAGTAGCCTTGGAGATCATCGATTGGCCATGGCCTGGGCTATTGCGGGTATGCTATCTAAAGAAGGCGTCAGTGTAGAGGACATGGCTGCAGCAGATGTATCCTATCCTGACTTTTTGGCCGTGATTGAGAAGGTAGCTCAATGAATCAGAGGGTATCTCCAGAAGAGAAAAAGGGCTTGGCTTATGGTTTGCGACAATCGTTGACGATAGCGATTGGGTATGCGCCTGTAGCGGTAACCTTTGGAATTCTAGCGACGCAGTTCGGTCTAACCTTTTGGGAGGCCGGACTGATGTCTTTTTTTGTCTACGCGGGTGCAGCGCAGTTTATTGGGATTGGAATGCTTCATCAGGGGGCTACTGTAGGGATGATCGGTCTGACCACCTTAATTCTCAATAGCCGCCATTTGTTGATGAGTTTGTCGATCGTTCCTAACTTTCCCAATAGAACGCTTCCCTGGTCTTTAGGGTTGGCCCAAGGGCTCACAGATGAAACGTTTGTGCTCAATACCAGGGTTTTGAAGGATGTGAACGAAGAAAAGAATCGTCGCCGGGTCATGTTAGGAATTAACCTCGGCGCGTTTGCATCTTGGGTCGCTTTTACAATCCTGGGGGGTGTAATCGGGAAATGGTTGCCGGTTCAGTTCTCGGGGTTCCAGTTCGCTCTCTTAGCTTTGTTCATTATTTTAACTGCAGCGTCTTTGTCTAAGAAAAACCTTATGACGTATTGCCTGGCCGCAATCCTAGCCATCGTTTTCAAACTGCTTATCCCTGGGAAAATTTATTTGATTTTGAGTGTGGCTCTCGCCGCTGGTATCGGGGCCTGGTGGCATCGGAAGGCACTCTCACTTCAGATTGAGCAGCAAAAAGGGCAGATTCCGAAGCTGTAAGATAAGAGCAGGGAGGAAAATCTATGTCAGTCCAACTTCTGGAGACGATTTTATTAATGACCATCGTCACTTATAGTTCGCGCGTTTTACCGTTTCTTTTGTTCAAGGGAAAGAATGTTCAAGGCTTTGCCCGGGATTTTATTGAACTTGTCCCAATTGCCTTGCTGGCTGCGTTAGTCATTCCGGACTTGATGATACAGGGAGAAACAATTGCTATAATACATAATCCTTTTTTATGGGCAGGGGTCTTAACGTTTCTTTTTGCCCGTTTGGTTCCGAATCTTTTTCTGGGAATTATCTTTGGGATGAGTGTGTTCTGGGGATTGGATAAATTTCTTCAGTGATATAGAAATAGAATCGGAATTCCATAAAGTTTAAGATGTCTCGCAATAAAGGCATCTTTTTTGTTGTCACTCCTTGACTGGCAGGTATTCGTAATGAGGTGATTTCTTATAATATTGGCCAAAAATGGCGCGTAAGTTCAAAAGGGAAAGATTCGATTAGCAGGAGATTGCTCGTTTAAGGAGAATTAGTTTGAAGTTGGAGAGATGGTCCACCGAACGGAGCCCATTGAAAATAGTTCACGAGGTGATAAAGAAAACTTGGCTGGCGCCCGAAGACACTGTCTTCGCACGAATTAGCCTTCTTGCAGCCTCTGGCGAAGGCGGTCCCTTCTCGCCATCCTTGGCTACAGGGACACTCGGCCATCCATGGCCAGCGGCAGCCTAGTTGCTCTTATGCTTAGAAAGTATGTAACTGAAAGTTATACTTTCTGATAGTATAAAAAAGAAACCCCGAGGAAATCTCGGAGTTTGGATGTAGTTAAGTAAGGTTAATTGAGTTATAGTTACAAGGTTATTGTGGATAGCCGTTACTTGTTTTGCTATCGTCCATCATATCCATCTCACTATTTTCATTAGAGCAACTGCATCCTCGTGATATGATGGTATAACCATACTGTTCGGATTTTCGACCGAGTAAAAAAGCTGCGATTAGACTGAGAACAAAGAGTAATCCATGAGTATGGTAGTGTTGTCTTTGTCGATAAAACATTTTCAAATCCCCCCTTTGTTTTAGAATGGCCTTCTTGGTCAGAATTCATACCAGTCAGAAAGTGTAAGTTTTGGTTTTCTTTATGCAGGAAATTTCGGGAAATTAGCTTGGAGGTGTTATTGTGCGTTATGATGTATTGCTTTGGGATTTAGACGGAACGTTGACAGATCCTAAGGAAGGAATTACCCTCTCTGTTCAATACGCGCTAAATCGGTTAGGTTATCCCTTCCCTGAGACTGATGATTTAGGTTGGATTATTGGTCCACCATTAAAAGAGAGTTTTAAAATCTTGCTTCAAACGATGGATGAGACACTCTTGGATCAAGCGATCACAATTTATCGGGAGCGTTATCAAGAGATCGGTCTCTATGAAAATATTCTTTATCCAGGAATTCTGGAGTTAATCGCTCAATTAAAAGAAAAGGGCTGCCTGCATTTGTTGGCTACGTCAAAACCCAGGGTCTTTGCCAAAAAAATACTTCAACATTTCTCACTGGATTCTTACTTTAGTGTTATCATGGGAAGCGAGTTGAACGGTCAATTTGTGGAGAAGGATGTCTTGATAGCGGAAGTGCTAAAAAAAGCGCCAGCGGGTTCACGAGCAAAAACTGTAATGATTGGGGATCGCCGTTATGACGTCGAAGGTGCTAGAGCCAACGGTATTGACGTAATTTCGGTCGGATATGGTTATGGAACGATTGAAGAATTGAGTCTTGCCGCTCCTAATTTTATAGTCTCGAATGTCAGAGACTTGGAAAAGTTACTTTCTAGTTGATGGGTCCCTTCTCGCCGTCACGACACCTTGCCATCCATGGCGGTGTCTAATCTCGAACATCCTTGTTCGAGTCATGGCTACAGGGACACTCGGTCATCACGGCGCCTTGCCATCCTTGGCGGCGCTCTAACCTTAAACATCCTGTTTAAGTCATGACCAGCGCATACCGGACAGCAGCATCAAGGTAGACATAATTCTCGTCTTTTTCTTGCCGTACCATTCCTACAAGACCGTTATCCTGCGTTTCTTCTAAGTACTGTTGAACAGCAAACTGATAAGCACGCTCATCCCAAGGATCGAGAAAATCAGTCACTGTATTTAAATAACGCACTATGGGAATTTTAAAATGACGATGATAAAGTTGTAGTGTTGTATCTGGTGGTTGCATATTGATTCCTCCCTTTTAAGGCACATTCAAGTAAAAAACCAGTCAGTCTGCCAGTCTATTTTGTGTCATACTGCGTCGGTATGTTCACCTAATAGCCCCGCTATGAGGTAAACATACCTCCTTGTCTGACGCAAAATATCCATGGCATCTTTGACTTGTTTTTTTCTTTCATATGCCTAAGGGTTAGTTTGGGGAAATAAGCAAATAAATATGTGTCCTAAATGGGGAAAGAAAGAGGGTAAGTATGGACGAAGAAACTGAACTAAATTTTGCCCAGGCTGAGAGCCCTCTGCTGAAACGAAACTTGAGTTGGGAAGATCTTGTCTCGATTTTGGGTGGGATTGTTGTAATATACATTTTATTGGCACATGCAACGTTCAGGATCATGGCGTGGTGGCCTCACGAGCGCGCCTTAATGTATTTGAATGCGTTTATGACGCAGCTATCTTTCGTACTTTTGATTTGGGTGCTAAAAAAAATCCGTGATTGGGAATGGGCAGATTTTGGTTGGCGACCTGTGTCCCTAAAGGGAATTGCGTCAAAGATCTTCAGGGTATATACCATAGCCTGGGTTATCAATATTAGTTACGTACTTGTCCTTTTTAAATATGGGTTAACCCCACCGAGCTCAGATGTTTATTCCAAGTTACTAGGGCACACTACTTGGTATACTTTGATCCTTAATTTGCTTTTAGCAGGTGTCTTAGCCCCCTTGGTGGAAGAAACGTTATTTCGTGGAATTATTTTTGGAGGTTTACAAACGTACTTCGGAAAGTGGACCTCGGCTGTGATTAGTGCCGCCATATTTTCCGGTCTACATCTCCAAGTCTATGGGTTCTTTCCACGCTTTATTTTAGGGATTGCTCTGGTTTACCTTTATGACAAGTATAAATCTCTCTATCCTTCTGTTGCGTTACATGCCTTGAACAACATAGTCGCTACACTGATCGCTGCAAGTTTATCATGAATAAGAGGAGGATTTTAGGGTGAAACAGGAACAACAACTAGCCTTGCAAATCGCCATCGATGGTCCTGCCGGGGCTGGAAAAAGTACGGTTGCTAAGCTTGTAGCGAAGCAATTAAATCTTTTCTATGTGGATACTGGCGCCATGTATCGGGCAATCGCTTACAAAGCCTTAAAAAACGGAATTTTGCTAGAAGATGAACCCAGCGTAAGCCAAATTGCTAAAACCACGGAAGTTATTCTGGATCATTCGGAGGAACAAAGTGTTTGGTGTGATGGGGAGAATGTTACTCTGGCTATCAGGAGTACGGAAATTTCGCGTGCCGTCTCAATCGTCGCGGCTTATGGAGAAGTCAGGAAACGATTGGTCGAATTGCAACGTAAAGAGGCAGCGCGAGGGGGGGTGGTTATGGATGGTCGTGATATTGGCACACATGTTCTACCAGATGCCAAGATCAAAATCTTCTTAACTGCAACTCCTCACGAACGTGCGAGGCGTCGCTGGATGGAGCTTATTAAGGCCGGAAAAAATGTCCTTCTCGAAGAAGTCTCTCAAGATATGCAAAAACGCGATCGCCAAGATACAGAGAGAGAAGTCTCACCGTTAGAGCCTGCCGAAGATGCCGTCATTCTTGATACGACGGGCTATAGCGTGGAAGGGATGGCAGCTAAAATTATAGCTTTGACGCTGGAGGATGGAAGATGACGTTCTATGATTTTGTGAAAAGGATGTTTCGCTTACAGTTCAAGTTAATGGGCTGGAAAATTCAAGGCGTGGAAAATATGCCGGTCGAAGGCCCTGTTATTTTAGCGATTAATCATGTTAGCTTTTGGGATCCTATTGTCGCGGCATGTAGTCTTCCACGCCAGGTTTCTTTTATGGCCAAAGAAGAATTATTCTCTAAGCCTGTCATAGGTAGGATTTTCATAAAGCTTGGTGCTTTCCCTGTTAAGCGGGGGCAGGGGGATATGAATGCCATCCGAAAGTCTTTGGAGATCTTAAAAGAGGGGCGTGTCTTGGGGCTTTTTCCTGAAGGGGAAAGATCAAAGACTGGGATAATTCAAAAGGGTCTGCCGGGAATGGTTCTACTAATGGAGAAAAGCAAAGCGTCCGTCGTCCCCATTAAGGTTTATGGAACACGGCACTTGTTAACTAAAGGCTGGGGAACCCTAGCAGTCGTGGTAGGTGAGCCACTGACAGCTGAGATGCTCAAGGCTCCGGAAGGGGTCGGAAACCGTCGGGAATGGATTGCCGAACGGATTATGCAAGCAATGCTGGAATTGCCCGAGGCAAAGTGATTATTTTCCACAAAATAGCAGGAATTTAGGAACAGCGTAGAGAACTAATTCTTTTTATATTACGATATTAGGGGGGTACTTAGTTTGAAAGTTAAGCGGGCGGCAAAAGCTGGGTTTTGTTTTGGCGTCAAGCGCGCCCTGGATATGGCAGAACGAACAGTGGAAACTTCACCAGCAGTATCTCTTGGGCCACTTATTCATAATCAGCAGGTTGTGAAACGCTTGGCAGAACGCGGAATTCGTGTTGTTAATGACTTGGAAGAGGTAGTATTCGAACAAGCCCTGATTATTCGGTCTCATGGTGTAGCACCCCTTGTCTATCAGGGAGCTGAAAATAAGGGTATCCACGTGGTGGACGCCACATGTCCATTTGTTCAGAAAGCCCAACGACTGGGAGCGGAGTCTGCTCAGATGGGACAACAAGTAATCGTTATGGGAGATAAACTCCATCCTGAAGTGCAGGGAATTCTAGGCTGGGCTGGTGAACATGCCATACCCATTCAGACGGTCGAGGAAGCCCGAAAACTTCCATTTTACCCCCATTTAGCCGTTTTGGCGCAGACAACCCAACTAGCTGAAAATTTCGAGAGGATTGTCGAAGAGCTGAAACTCCATACTGAAGACCTTACCGTTCATAACACGATCTGTAATGCAACGGCAGAAAGACAGAAGGCGGCCCGCGAGTTAGCAGAAGAAGTAGACGTTATGGTAGTTGTGGGTGGGCGTCATAGTGCAAATACTCAAAAATTGGCAAGCATTTGTGCTGAGCGCACAAAAACATATCTAATTGAAACGGCCGAAGAGTTAGAAAACATCTGGTTTCAAGGTTCTAGAAGTTTAGGTTTGACAGCAGGAGCTTCCACGCCAGATTGGATCATTGAGGAGGTTTATCAGAAAATGTCTGAAATTAATGAAGATGAAATGGTTATGGCCAATTGGGATAAAAGTTTTCAAGAACTTCATCTCGGTGCCCGGGTTTCCGGTAAGGTCGTTAAAATAACAAATGATGAGATATTTGTAGATATCGGGTGGAAATCCGAGGGTGTTATCCCAATTAAAGAGCTGATGGCGTCGCGGAAAACACGCTCGGAGGATCTCCTGTCCATTGGGGACGAAATGACTGCAGTGGTGATTCGTGTGGAAAATGAAGCAGGCTATACGGTTCTTTCGAAACGACAAGCAGATGAAGAGAAAGCGGAGGAACGTCTCAAAAAATTAGTGGAGAGTAAAGAGGAGATTCAAGCGCAAGTCGTTGAAGTCGTTAAAGGCGGCTTGGTTGTTGATGTGGGAATACGTGGTTTCGTTCCTGCCTCTCAAGTCCAACTGGGTTATGTTGAGGATCTCAATCAGTTTTTAGATCAAACCCTTCGCTTGCGTATGATTGAATTTAATCCAGCTAAACGGAAAGTGATTCTTTCGCAAAAAATTATTTTGGCAGAAGAGCAGGCGATTAAGCGCAAAAATTTACTTGAAACCCTCAAAGAGGATGATGTGGTGACAGGGGTCGTGCGACGGATGGCCGATTTTGGTGTATTTGTAGACATCGGTGGTATTGATGGTCTGCTTCATGTTTCAGATATGGCTTACACCCGGATTCAACATCCCTCGGAGATCCTGAAAATAGGGGAAGAAGTTGAAGTCAAAGTTTTAAAGTTTGAACAACAAACTGGAAAACTATCTTTAGGGCTTAAACAACTCAAAGAAAGTCCCTGGTTTCAAGTGGCGGAAAAATTCCCTGTTGGATCTCTGGTTAAAGGTATCGTGGTGCGGATTGTTGCGTTTGGAGCTTTCGTTCAACTTGCCGATGGGGTCGATGGATTAGTTCACATTTCTCAATTGGCGGATCACCGTGTCAATAAGGTGGAAGATGTGCTTAAAGTAGGGGATAGGGTTAGCGTTAAGGTTCTTGAATGTAAGCCAGAGGCGAAACGGATCAGTCTAAGCATTCACGAGGTGATCTCAGACTCTGCCCAGGTAGAGGATGTTCTGGCTTAAAAGGAAGGTGATCCAGATGGCTAAACGACAATCGGCACTGCCGATTGATTTTCCAATCTTATTCTTAACCCTGACACTTTTAGCTTTTGGATTAATTATGGTGTTAAGTTCGGGGGCAGTGCTTGGGTTTAACTCTCAGCAAAACAACACGTATTTCTATGTTTTCCAACAGCTTAAGTGGGTGCTCATCGGATTTATTTTCGCGTTTATAGCTATGAAAGTCCCATATCAGTTTTGGCGTAAGTTCGCGGGCTTTGGTGTCTTGATTAGCATAGGGCTACTTATCGCGGTTATTTTTACGGATAGAGGGATTGCGACTCAAGGTTCAGCTCGTTGGATTAAAGTCGTGGGAATCACAGTTCAGCCTTCTGAAATTACAAAACTAGCCCTCGTGCTCTTTTATGCGCATGTTTTAGACCAGTTTCCAGTCAAACGAGGCAAAGATTGGCTTACCCCACTGGGAATACTACTTCCTGTTTCGCTGCTTGTCTTGGGCCTCGTTTATAAACAACCGGATTTGGGGACAGCTATGGTTATAGCGCTGACGAGTGCCGTAATGCTCTTACAGACGGAAATCTCGACGCTCTGGTTTGCGTTAGCTGGCCCAACGTTTGGACTACCACTCTTCTACATGATCTATCGGACAAAAGATCAGCCGACTCATTATCAATGGGATCGAATTTTGGCCTGGTTAGACCCTTGGAAATATAAGGCGAATATTGGCTATCAAATTACAAACGCCGAGATTGCCTTTGGTTCCGGCGGTTTGTTGGGCGTGGGCTTGGGTCGAAGTTTGCAAAAATACGGTTTTCTTCCGGAAAACCACACAGATATGATCTTTGCTATGGTTGGGGAAGAACTAGGCTTGATGGGCACCCTCCTTTTAGTATCTCTCTTTATTGCGTTGTATGCGCGAGCCTATTACGTTGTTCGGGAATGTCCGGATCGCTTTGGTCGGCTATTAGGCTTTGGTTTGACCTCCACATTGGCGATTCAGACAACTATTAATTTAGGTGTGGTGACAGGGGTATTGCCAGTCACGGGGATTACCCTGCCTCTGATCTCGTATGGTGGGAGTTCCCTAGTCATTACCTTGACTGAACTTGGTTTGCTTCTAAACCTATCCCGCTTTCGTAAAAAAGCGCCAAAGTATCCGAAAACAAACCTCCCTAAAATTCCAGTGTAAACTCGACCTAATTGGGAATCATATGAAGAAGGGATTGTTTTTTCTTTTAAGGAGGGATTTGTTTGATATTTCCCTATGGAGAATGGGTTATTCTTTTCTTAGCACTTACGACCTGGATTGAAAAACGAACCTCCCGGCGATTATTCCTGATCTTGACCATCGCTTGGCTAATAGGAAGAGGTATAGAGCTAGTCTTTCCTTCAACACTGCCCTGGAGTTGGCACTTTGCACGTCTAGCAGTTATCCTTGTTATTTTTATATGGGCGTTGCGGCTTACTGAACGGAGGATTCTGCCTCTCTTGTTGACCAGCTTTATAATGAGCATGGAAACGCTTTTTCTCGTTAATGACCCTGGGGTTATCCCCTATGGATCATGGCTTTTCACGGTTGTGCCGGTTTTAGCTGCCTGGCTGACCACTAAGTGTTATTGGGGAACAGTCGCCGCTTTCACAGGGAGCATCCTTTTGAACCAAGCCTTGGTGCGTTTTACTAATGAGGGGATCGTGAGACATACGGATTTTCCAGATGCGTTGGTTTGGAATTTCGGCGTAGTAATCTTCGCTGTATGGGCAGGTCTCCGTGTAGGCTGGCAATATTGGCTGGAAAGAGAAATGCAAAAAACGAGCGTGGAGTCAATATTACCGGCAAATGGTGTAGGGCTTTGTGATCACTCGGAAGAAAGAGAACTCCAATAGCAGGTGTGTTAGGCATATGAAGGAAATAACAAGTCAAAGATGTCATGCAAAATAGACTGGCAGACTGATTTGTTATTTTTTTGAATGTGCCGAAGATTTGTAGTATACTGGTAAGCGATTGAGGCTGGGATAATATGCCCTGATCTAGAATGTCAGGAGGATGAAACATTTTGTCGAAAGGGCTTGTGGTCGCCGCAGTCGACGTAGGGAGTATTGCAGAAGAAATGGAGATCCAAGTCGGAGATCGCGTACTGGCAGTGAATGAAGAAGAACTTAACGATATCATTGACTTTCAATTTGGCATATCGGATGAGGAGTTTACGCTACTTGTTGAAAAGATAAATGGCGAACTATGGGAGCTTGAAATAGAAAAGGATCCTGGAGAATTCTTAGGTTTAGAGTTAGAGACAATCAGCGCTGAGGGGCTAAAACTATGTCGTAATAATTGTGCGTTTTGTTTTGTGGCGCAAATGCCCCAAGGAATGCGGTCAACTCTTTATGATAAAGATGATGATTATCGTTTGTCGATCACACAGGGAAGTTTTATTACCCTGTCCAATTTGAGTGAAGAAGAATTAAGACGGATTATTTCTTTGCATCTCAGTCCTCTGTATATTTCTGTCCATGCCTGGAACCCCGAAGTACGTGCCCGTCTAATGGGAAACCCCCAGGCAGGCAAGTTGCCGGAGCAGCTTCAGCGCTTAACCGAGGCTGGAATTATAGTCCATGCGCAGGTTGTCTTGATCCCAGAACACAACGACGGAGACGTTTTGACAGAAACCATCGAACGGTTAGGCGAACTCTACCCAGCGGTGCAATCGATTGCAGTGGTTCCGGTAGGGTTAACTCGCTACCGTGAACAACTGACAACACTGCGTGGATTTACGGCGCCTGAAGCGCGTCAGGTATTGGACCAGGGCGAGAGCTGGCAAGCAAAATTTTTCGCGCAAACCAGACAGTACCTTGTTTATTTCGCGGATGAGTTTTATGTTTTGGCTGGACGAGAGTTTCCTGAAGCCAGTGTTTATGACGAATTTCCCCAATTAGAAAACGGGGTGGGCATGGCTCGAAAATTTATGACTGAGGTTGAAGCTGGTTGGAAACAGTTGCCGGAAGTAATTTCAGAGCGTCATATCCATCTAATTACTGGCACTTCAGCTCAGAATTTTTTTGAATTGTTGCGGGATCGCTTAATGAAGCAAGTAAAAGGATTGAAGCTCTCGGTACATGTCATACGCAATGATTTCTTTGGGTCATCCGTCACCGTCGCTGGATTGCTGACGGCTCAGGATATCGCCCTTCAATTAGGAGATCTGAGAGGGGAGGAATTTCTTATTCCCAGTGTTATGCTTAAAGCGGATGAAGATCTCTTTCTCGATGATCAGAGCGTTCAATGGTTAGAGGAAAAAGTTAATGGCAAGGCGAGCATTGTTGAAAACGATGGCTTAGCCTTTTTAGAACATGTGATTGGATATTCTTTGGGAGGTAAAACTATTGAGTAAACCTGTTGTAGCTATTGTGGGCCGTCCGAATGTCGGGAAATCAACGTTGTTTAATCGGATTACCGGCGGACTTGTGGCCATCGTGGAAAATATGCCTGGGGTGACGAGAGACCGTCTTTATCGAGATGCCGAGTGGCTGGGACGGAAGTTCGCCTTGATTGATACAGGGGGAATCGAATTTAAGGATGAAGGGACACCGATCGCTGCTCAGATGCGCAGGCAAGCAGAAATTGCCATGGAAGAAGCGGATGTCGTTGTCTTTGTCGTGGATGCTCAGATACCCCCTACGGCGGACGATGAGATGATTGCCCGTACCTTGCGTCGCTCCGGAAAACCGGTACTACTCGCTGCGAACAAAGTAGAAGATTTTGCGAAGGTAGAAGGACAACTTTACGACTTCTTAAGTTTAGGGTTAGGAGAAGCGATCCCCATTTCGGCAGTTCATGGTATGAATACGGGAGATTTGCTGGATTTGGTGATTTCCAACTTGCCGGCAAATAACGAAGAAGAATTTGATCCAGATGTGATACGCATTTCCGTCATCGGTCGCCCCAATGTGGGAAAATCGTCCTTGGTCAACACGATGCTTGGGAAAAATCGAGTCATTGTCAGTAACATACCAGGAACAACCCGGGATGCGATTGACACTCCCTTTGAACACGAAGGAAGGCATTATATACTCATAGATACGGCTGGAATGCGTCGTAAAGGGCGTATTGATGAACTGACTGAGCAATATAGTGTCGTTCGCTCTCTCCGGGCAGTCGATCGCTCGGATGTGATCCTCATGCTCATCGACGCAGTGGATGGAGTTACGGAGCAGGACAAAAAGATAGCCGGGTATGCCCATGAAGCGGGTAAAGCAATTATTTTGGTGGTCAACAAATGGGATCTTGTTGAAAAAGATGAGAAGACCATCAACAAATTCGAAAAGACGATTCGCGAAGAATTAGGTTTTATGCAGTATGCACCAACCATGTTCATTTCGGCTTTAACTGGACAACGAGTTAATAAAATTTTAGATCTTGTCGATTTTGTGGTTGAACAAAATGCCACCCGAGTGACGACGGCTACCTTGAACACTTTACTCAGAGAATGGCTTCATCTCAATCCGCCCCCGTCCGATAAAGGACGGCGCTTAAAAGTTCGGTATCTTACCCAGGTGGGCGTTAAGCCACCGACGTTCGTTTTCTTTGTCAATGATCCTGAACTGATGCACTTTTCCTATAAACGATATTTGGAGAATCAGATGCGGAAACATTTTGGGTTTGAAGGTACTCCGATCCGAATGGTGATTCGACAAAAAGATGAAGAAAAGGAGTAAGTCATGTGCGCTACCTAATTTTTATCCTGACGTATTTCCTAGGCGCCATTCCTTTTGCCTATATAGCGGGCCAATTCAAAGGGATTGACGTACGTCGGCATGGCAGCGGAAATATCGGTACAACGAATGCTTTTCGCCTGCTGGGAGTAAAAATGGGCATCTTGGTATTGCTTGGAGATGCCCTAAAAGGGGCGTTAGCGGCTTATCTTGGCCTGCGGTTTTTTGGGGATTCGGGAGGTTGGGGAGGGATCATTGCTGGGTTACTGGCAATGGCTGGCCATAGCTGGAATCCCTTTTTTGGCTTTCGACCGAGTGGCAAAGGGGTTGCCGCTGGATTTGGCATAATTACCGTATTAATGCCGAAAGTTATGTTTTTCGCAATTGCCTTATTTCTCCTGGTAGTGGGGACGACACGCTATGTTTCTATGGGATCTGTTGTCGGAGCCCTGACAGTTGCTATCGCTGTTTTTGTATTTCCAGAACCAATTGCCTATAAGGTTTTTGGTTTGGTTAGTGCATCAATCGTGCTAGTTCTTCATCGAGGTAATTTCCAACGTGTATTAGATGGAACAGAACGTCGGTTCGGTGAAAAGAAGTAGTCGAGATAATTGAGGCTCTAAGTTCGAGGCGTCAAGGCGCGTGATTCGTAGTTCAAGGGTTGAGGTACGTGGTCAAGTACATATTCGAACCACGAACTACGAATATCGAATATCGAATATCGACTTGAGGGGGAGTGAGAGTATGCCCAACGTAGCGGTTTATGGGGCCGGGAGCTGGGGAAGTGCTTTGGCTGTGCTCTTAGCGAAAGCAGGTCATCAGGTTGCGCTCATCGGTCGTCATACAGATGAGATGGAACTCATGAAGAAGCAACGCGAAAACTCACGTTATTTACCAGGCGTTGCATTGCCTCTAGGACTTCTGCCAACAACGGATCTTGTACTTTTAAACGCAGATTTAGTTGTTTTAAGTGTACCGTCCCATAGTGTCAGAGAGGCTGCCCGTAGGATTAAAACCTATCTCAGGCCAGGTTGCATTGTGGTCAATACAGCTAAGGGGATGGAAGAGGGAACACACCTTCGCCTCTCAGAAGTATTGACAGAGGAACTTCCTCAAAATCCAATTGCTGTATTGTCCGGCCCCAGCCATGCCGAAGAAGTCGGACGGAATATGCCGACAACCGTAGTGGTTGCCTCGGATATAGGAACAGCAGAAGCGGTTCAAGACCTGATGATGACCCCGACATTTAGAGTGTATACGAATCCGGATGTCATCGGGGTTGAACTCGGTGGGGCCTTGAAGAATGTCATTGCCTTGTGTACTGGGATTGCGGAGGGGTTAGGGTTTGGAGACAACACCAAAGCGGCTCTAATGACTAGGGGATTAGCAGAGATTGCACGTTTGGGCGTGGCCCTTGGAGGGCATCCGTTGACCTTTACCGGGTTATCGGGCGTTGGCGACCTTATTGTTACTTGTACCAGCCCCCATAGTCGTAATCGCCGGGCAGGTGTCGCTCTCGGACAGGGGATGCCATTAGAGGCTGTGCTTAGAGACGTTGGGATGGTGGTCGAAGGGGTAAGAGCAACGAGGATAGCCTATCAGCTTAGTAAAGAGAAACATATTTCTATGCCTATTACTGAGCAGGCCTATAAAGTGCTGTTTGAAGGTGCTGATCCGCAAGTGGCGGTTGCGGATTTAATGTTGCGTGGGAAACGCCATGAACTTGAAGAAGTTTTAGAAATGGGCTTGGTAAAATAGTATACATATTTTCTTGTTTTGTTTCATAGACGTAGAAGAGGTTGTTTAAAAACCTTTTCTGCGTTTTTTGTTGTGTTGTCATATTTGCCCAAGATAGTCAATATACTTATACAGCTTAATGTGCTAGTCCAGTCAGCGTGAATCCATGTGTACAGGGGGGTGGAAGGGGAGATAAGGTGGAGGCCCTTCCCCAAATTTTGGGACAGCACTCAAAAGGGAGGGAAATTACTAATGGAAAAATTAGACATTTTTAGGGATATTGCTGAACGAACGGGTGGCGATATCTACCTCGGTGTCGTCGGGCCGGTCCGAACAGGAAAGTCCACCTTTATCAAACGATTCATGGACCTCCTTGTCCTGCCTAACATTCAAGATGCCTTCGAGCGGGAGCGGGCCAAAGATGAGCTTCCCCAAAGTGGGACAGGAAGAACGATCACGACGACAGAACCCAAATTTATTCCATCAGAATCTGTGGAAATCGTAGTAAAAGACTCGATTCACATGAATGTGCGTTTGGTTGATTGTGTTGGGTATAGTGTGGAAGGTGCTTTAGGGTACGAAGCAGAAGACGGTGAAGAGCCGCGCATGATGAAAACATCCTGGAGTGACGAACCCATGTCTTTCCAGGACGCAGCAGAAATGGGCACACGTAAAGTCATAACGGATCATGCGACAATCGGTATAGTGATTACAACAGATGGATCAATTACTGATATTCCTCGTGAGGCATACCTAGACGCTGAGGAACGGGTCATTTCCGAGCTCCGTCAACTGGGAAAACCCTTTGTAGTGGTCTTAAATACAATCCGTCCCTATGCAGAAAATACGTTGGAATTGAGCCGTTCTTTGGAGGAGAAATATGGGATCCCAGTTATTGCGGTGAATTGTCTGGAAATGAAACAGGAAGATATCACGCAAATTCTTGAAGAAGTATTGTATGAGTTCCCTGTAGCAGAAGTCAACATTGATCTGCCAAAATGGGTTGAGGAACTCGATACCGCCCATCCGATCCGGGCTGCTTTTGAGGAAACTGTGCGCAAAGCAATTGACGGGGTACGGCGTTTGCGAGATATTGATCAGGCCTTAGACGCTTTGACAGAATGCGAATATGCACAAGATGTAATTCTTAAAGAGATGAACTTGGGGACAGGAGTCGCTAATGTTGAAATAACTGCAGTCGAAGGACTCTTTAAAACCGTCTTACAAGATCTCACTGGGATAGAAATTGAAGGAGATCATACCCTACTCCGTTTAGTGTTAGACTATAGCAAAGGCAAGAAAGAATGGGACAAAGTGTCAGCTGCTATTGAAGAAGTTCGTATTAACGGATACGGCGTTGTCACACCCCAACTGGAAGAGATGTTTCTCGAAGAACCGGAGCTTGTCAAACAAGGGGGGCATTATGGCATCAAGCTCAAAGCTAGTGCTCCTTCGCTGCATATTATCAGAGCGGATATCACGACAGAAATTACTCCCTTGATCGGAACTGAAAAACAAGCGGAGGAACTAGTAAAGTATATCCTTGATGAGTTTGAAAGTGATCCCAAAAAAGTCTGGGGATCGAATATTTTCGGCAAATCCTTGCATGACTTGGTTCGTGAGGGAATCCAAAATAAACTCTATCGGATGCCAGAAAATGCCCAACATAAGCTCCAAGATACCTTAACTCGGATTGTCAATGACGGTAGCGGAGGCCTTATCTGCATCATTATTTAGTGAAATCAAGAATGAAATAAGAGTAGGGTCAATTCGTGAATTGCCCCTACATGAAAAGGACGTTGGAACGCATTTACGTGTGGTAACCAATGTTCTTTTTATATTGATTAAGACATAGGGGCAATTCATGTTACACCTGCAGATCATCTCTTATTCTTGCCAAACTCATGAGGATTGGCTTATAATATGTCTGAACATTTAGACGAGATGATTGAGGAGATAGATAGGGGCGATTTGGTGGTTGGCAAGACAAATGATTTTTTAATTGTCAGTAAAAATATATTGCCGGAAGCCATTTTGAAGACTGCCAAGGCAAAAGAACTACTTGTCAAAGGGGATGTCTATACGATCAATGATGCTGTGGAACGTGTTGGGCTTAGCCGAAGTGCCTATTATAAATATAAGGACGGCGTGTTCCCGTTTTACGAGGCGAGCCGGGAAAAGATCATTACAATTTCCCTCATTCTCGAAAATAAAGCGGGAGTGCTCTCTCACGTTCTGAATTTTATAGCCTCTGTCCAAGGCAACGTTTTAACCATTAATCAGGGGATTCCACTGCAGGGAATTGCCAATGTCTCGATTTCCATCGAAACCGCTGGAATGGCAGATACCCCCGAAAATCTTTTGTTTGGGCTGGCAGAAATCCAAGGGGTAAGAAAGATAGAAGTAATTGGTCAAACATAGGGTTGCTTTTTTTAGCTTAATATGATATCTTGTAACAGTCCTTCATATGAAGGCATTAAGTCGGGGCGTGGCTCAGCTTGGCAGAGCGCTACCTTGGGGTGGTAGAGGTCGCACGTTCGAATCGTGTCGCTCCGACCAAATAAGTAATTGGGGAAACCCGCAAAGCAGTGGTAACACTGGATTTGCGGGTTTATTTAATTTTGCGGGGTAAACCAAATATTCCTTAAATAGCCCTAAAAATCCGGTGTTTCCCGTACCTAGTCAGACAACGTGGAAGACAAAATTTAAGGCCGTCTGAGGAAAGCCCATTGCAAGAAACGGGTTTCCTGAATCTAAGACGTAGGCAAGATCAGAAGGATAGTGCGATTAAAGCTTGAGCTAGGGAGGTTATGGATATGGTTGAACAGACAGGCATTTATTATGCTCGAAAATCACTTTTCTTAGCGACTATGACCGCCGAAGAGAGCGTGAAGTATCAAGTCGTGGAGATAGAACGGTATAGCACTCAGAATAACATTAAGCTCGTTAATAAGTTCAGCGATGTAGGTTTTTCTGGGAGTAATACAAATCGTCCTGAGTTACAAGAAATGCTTCGGTATCTTCGGACCTCTACGCAACGCATAAATGTTCTTTTATTCTATTCGATAGATCGCCTGGGGCGAGACTTGGTAGATAATATTACGCTGATGAAGGAAATCTTAAACTATGTCGATAAGGTCGTTTTTGTACGAGAAGGTACTACAAGTGACTCTGCAGGTTTTAAAATTCTTTTTACTTTATTAACGGCACAAGCTCAAGACTTTCGAATTCAACTCACACGAACGTTTGCAAGCGGTAGACGATCAAAGGTGTTTGCATTTAAAAACTACCACGGTCGTTGGACCCCCTTAGGTTATACGAAATTAAGAAAGAAGCTGGTAAGTGCATCGCAATTAACCACAGAAAATCGAGCTGAAATTCAAGGCGTGAAGGTTTTAAAGCATATTTTCTATCAATCCTTAATGGGAGACAACTTGTCACAAATTGCCAAAAGTTTAAACGAAAACTATGGACTAACGAAGAGGGGTAAAGCGTGGGGGCTTAGCTCAGTCCGATGGATTTTAAAAAATCCGGTGTATTTAGGCGCCTTACGAGGCACTTTGGGAGAATCAGAGAGCTACTATATCGAGGAGGCTAATGTAGAAAAGCTCGTTGATCCATTAATCTTTGCGCTAATACAACATCGGTTAAAAATCGAAGGTAAGGGACGTCCAAGAAAGAGTGTCTTGACTAGAAATCCGCATTTTACCTTGTGCCTTGATTGTGGAATGATGCTTACGCAAAAGAAAAACAAATTAACTTGCCTTAATTGTAAACGTTCCGTGGATGTTATTGATTTGTATGAGGTTTTAATTAATGAGAGTCTTAAGGTAATTGAAGGTAATTACGAAAGTTATTTTGATAAGAATGATTTCATTGACACTCTCAGACTGCAACATAAATCTTGCTTATTACTGTATAAACAAACACATGCGCAAATTGAGCAATTAGATTTCATTAAGGGGATATCTAGAAACGAAAAAAGCGAAATGCTTCATAAGTTGAATATAAAGCTAGATAATGCAAGTCGGGAGTTGGTTGTGGTCCGAGAACTGATTGATTTCATTAGTGATAAATCTGTAAGTGACCTTATGTCAACTCACAAAGTTGGTTATGATCTGCTCTTAAAGCTACCTTACCTTTTCATTGTTGACTTAAGTATTAAAAATGGGACCAACCAAATCTACATTATTTTTCATCAGGAGGTGTTTATAAATGAGAATGAACTTCTCGGGTAAAATCGCGGAAGGGTATGTTAGAACCTCAAGTGAAGCTAATCCAGCGGAAAGCATACCAAACCAGGTTCGCCAGATCCAAGATTATTGTGCAAGTCAAGGAATCATCTTACAAGAGGTCCTTGTTGATGAAGCCGAAACGGGGGTATTAAGCGCTAATCGTGATAATTACCTCAAGTTAAAATCGCTAATCAAGCATAAAGCCATAGATATTGTCGTGGTTAATTTTGCGAGCCGATTTGGCAGATCGATGGACGAATGGATTGTAACAGTAGAGGAAACGAAAAAAGCTGGTATAGAGTTTATAAGTATAACTGAAGGCCTGATTGGGAGTGAGATGAATGCTATGCAAGTCGCAATGGCTGGGGTTTCAGTTCAGTTGGAAAACGAGAACAGGAGAAGAGCCTGTGATGACGGATTAAGAAATGCTAAAGCAGCCGGAAAATTTGTTAATTCTACCCCACCGTTTGGTTACCGAAAGGATGAAAATAAGTATTTGGTTTTGTATGAACCTGAGGCAATACAGGTAAGGTTGATTAATGAGTTAGCTCTCGCTCGGCATAATGGTGCTGAAATAGCCAAAATCCTTAATGAACGAGGATTTCGAAAGGCGTCAGGGGCCGAATGGCATAGTGGACATATCTATAAGATACTAAGAAACCGAACTTATTGTGGAATTATCCATCATTTAGGAGAAAGAGTTAAAGAGCCATTTTCTAACGAACGAATTCGATGTACCCCTATTCCGGCAACAACAAGAAGGCATCCAGCCATAATTTCTGAAGATACCTTCGAGAAGGTAAATTTATTGCTGAGCGCGAAACCGAAAATTAGTAAAAGTATTAAGATTCATTTGCTTTCTCGCATCCTATACTGTCCAGAATGTGGCGCGAGAATGATTGCCGACGATCGAAACAACCGATATGTTTGTAACAACCATAGGAAGGGGATATCTCAATGTGTGGGGCTTAAAATAGGCGATATTGAGCCTAAAGTGTTAGATTATTTAGCTCAAAAACAAAAAGACAATTGTCACTCATTCGACGTTGCCGATGATGTGAATGTGAGTGAAGACAAAGAACGTGATGAACTCCTTGCTGCTAGAAGGAAATTGAACATGAAGTTTGTAAATCTTCAAATGTCTGCTGAGGTCTACCAATCAGAAGTGCATGCAATTAACGTGAAGATTCAAGAAATAACGCTATGCCAAAAAAAGTATGATATTTTCAACACGGATTGTAATGATTATCAGCATTTAATAAACGACCACAAAGCTTTGAATAAGAAGTTGAGAAAAGACGGAATGAAGTTTTCCTTAAATAAGGATAAAGAAGTAATTCAGTTATTGGCTGTAAATCCAACGTAGTTTGCAATTTTCAACATATATTTCACTAGGTTGAAAGTACTAAAATTAAACCCTTAATAGTAGGGTGGAGAAACCGGATATGTGTCTTGAGAAGCCCAAAAAGGTGGTCAGAAGGGCTTTAAGGGAGAAGGATGTGCTTTCCTTTTATAGGCGATTTTGTGTACGTGTCACAAACAAAGGGTCGCTGCAATGGCGAAAGACTCCAGAAGCTAAATTGCCATATTGGGGAATCACTTTACTGCTCATATTTTTGCTATTTGCGAAAGTATATAGCTCAAACTTCGATACCGCTTATCAAGAGAATTGACGCAATACTTGGGGTACAGCTCAATATGTAGTCACAAAACTCGCCAAGATTATATGGTTAGGACCCTTCGTAGACGCCCAGAGTTAAAAACAAATAATCACGACCTGTAAGTAATTATGGTCGTGATTATTTGTTTTTAAGGTAATATCTTTGGGAATTACTGCACATTTAATTCAAATGAAACTTAATGCTTAACAAAGTCCAATATGAAAAACAGAAATTAAATATTATCTCTGTTTCTTTTAGTGGGCAAAAATGTCTCCTAAATTCGTCTCGAATATAACTACGAATGTAGCGTGAAAAAGCGACACCTTAAATTATTATGCTAAAGCCACTTAATTTTCTTACAAAAGAAATAGCCTGGTCCCTCAATTCTTAACCGTTCGTCGGTACAAAGATTTGCTTTCAAGCCATAAGAAAACGGTTACCTTCGGCACGCTCTCTGATTTGTTTTCGTGATTCCCCTGCAAAATTTTATGCGCCTCGGTTATGAAATTGTTGCTTTTTGTAATCTGGCGAGTAAAAAGCGGAACAATGAAACCGTTCTTGATTCTATCTATAACGAAGTCATCGAGAAAACCGTTCGGGTGTAAGCAAATCTGAAAAGGCCATTCAAATTTGCTATAATAGAAATCGATCGTGCCCCGCAAATTTTGGCTAGCAAGCCAAAGTGGCGTGTTGTGCTTCCTAATCGTTCGGGCGTACTGTACAGTACCCTGATGCAATGAGGAAACTAGACCCGCCTCACACAAAAAAGGTCTGTTTATCAGCTCTAGATTCAGACTTATGAAGTTATTCAAAGCGTTTAAAGACGCTAATTTCCTTGTAGAATCGTATTCTTGGCTAAGAACAATTTTATTTATATTCGATCTATAAGCACAAGTGACCGTCATTCAGAAGCCCTCCCCTATGCTAATAGGATTACCAATTTCCGAATGTATAGTCCTCTAAGTATAAACTATTTCGCCAATAGAGACTTATTTTTCAAAAATCCCTTAGCTCAGATCGGAATAAATACAGCACCATTTCCGCCGTGATTTTGTGTTTCACCTCAAAAACAGAACCTCTATGAAAATCTTTTTAGAATGGATAGCGGATATGTTTTCGACTTTTCAAACCGCACTTTTTAAGAGTTGTATATGAGACCGAGGTCAGACTGCTCTATGTAAAGAAGGATAGTTGTTTGCGAAAATGTGCTGTTTCTCTCGGACGAATTGGATTACTTCAAAGGCGGCTTGGTTGGAAACTTCGTTTGCTGCCAACTGATCGAAACAAATAAAGAAGTTATTATTGGACTTCAGAACAAGGTGTGGAGGTCGATTGTACCATTCAGCGTGGTGGCGAAATCATTCCTATAGAAATTAAATCCGTAGGTTACACAATAGCAAAAAGCATTGGCATTTACATCAAACACATAATCTATCCAGAATGTTGTCGACAAAGAACTTCGGTTTTGAGGACTCAAAAAACAGTACCGTGATATGCATCCTTCGGTATCTGAAGAATAGAACGAAATATTATGTATCATATTTTTTAATGCGTTTTCAATAGCATTTTTAAACATTGTTCTTTTTACGTTCGAGGTTGCTCATTTCCTCTCAAGAATATTTCTTAGCAACCTCATGGTTGGTTGAAATAAAGATTTTTATCTGTTTCGTTAGCTGTTCAAATAGAAATTAAATCCATGATTCCAGTTCGGAAACCCTAAAAATGAAATTATGTTTTCATTCATCCGCACTAATTAGTATTTGAAACCGATTAGATAGTTACGCCCTATTTGCGGAACCCTGATTACAAGCGGATTTAAAGGTTTCTGTCGTTTGGAAGAGTAAAGAAAATCAGCAACTTTTTTGATTGTCTTGGAAACATATCTTGAAATTCGGGGTTTTTACAGCGGAATCATCCATAGGTTACACAAAAGCAACAAGCATTAGGCATTTACATCAAACACATAATCTATCCAGAATGTTGTCGACAAAGAACTTCGGCTTTGAGGACTGCAAAAAACAGTACAGGGATATGCATCCTTCGGCATCTGAACCTCAACAATTATTATCTTTTTACCATTTTGTCCCTCCTGCTGGATTAAGTTACTTATTTTTACTTATTAAATTCGTTTGGCCATGGCTGATTCCATGAATCGGCCGACCTTTTTAAACACAAAAAACGCATCATTGTCTTGGTACGTTAATCAGTATGCTGATTTTAATAATGTGAGATTGCTTTCTGAACTTCCAGTTATTCTATGAATATTACGGTTCAGGAGAGCCACTATTCCGGAGATCATTGAGCCACTTCTCCGGAGAAATTGAGCCATCCTTCCGGCCAGAGGACCATTCATTGAATACGGTCATTAGAAATGGGTGTAGGCAGAATACGATCCATAAGGACGCAGTATAAGAATAACTGGAAGTTCAAAGTTTCAAAGATACGTTCAAAATATGGGTCTTTAGCGAAGTTGATTTACTTTAAATCGCCCCTTCCATATTAATCCCACGCCATATATTAACTATAAATAAAGGAATATTTGTTACTCTGTTGAAATAATAATTGTGCTGTTGCCTGTGCTACCCTTACTTGTAGAATTTCAAACGGATTTACAGATAGGTAAAATATACGAACCTGTTCGTATAAAGTCAATCAGACAGACAATTAACGAAGTTCGTTAATCCAATGTTAGGCGAAAGACCATGCAGGGAACCGCGCATCCATGCGCGGATTGGAAAAGGACGAATAAATGATCGGAATATTGCACATGCGTAGGATGTTGTGAAGTGTATATAAACAGAAATTTGTAAAGATGGGGGAAAATATATGAAATGCGCTAATTGTGGTAATGACAATCCCAAAACATTGCATGATGAAGGGGATACGTTTTATTGTTCATTATGTTGCCATAGGACACAAACTGCCACGGGACAGGATGACTTGATTACATGTCCCTACTGTGGAAGATTAAGAGATCGAAAAGCTTTTCAATGCATGTGGTGCGGAAATACTATTGGACAAAATATCCCACCGACGAAAGATGATTATGCAGAATTGGATAGAAGTCTGACAGAGTTTGAGGAAAATATGGACAATTCAAATATTCGATTCTGGAAGTTGCGAGATAAAAAGAAGCAATAAATGGAATCGCAACATGTTTAGATGAACTAGACGACAAATTCCAATTTATCTTTGAGATATATACATAATTTCGTAGTTGAAGTTAGGGTACATCATTCTTATTTTGTACATAAATACAGTTGTTGAGGAACGTTTAAGGGCCTCCCGTCCATGGTCGTCTCTGAATCTGGGGGCATGGTCCGACGCCTAACAGCGGGTTACCAAAATCTGAGATAATATGAAAGTAGTATGCAGACTTCGGTAACCCGCGAACCGTTATATGAAATTGGTCGCGGGGAACGCCGCGCGTCGTGCGCGGATTAAGGAGAAGATGATGGATAAAATATTTATTTGTCCTTTCTGTGGAAATCTAGATAAAAGTATTAAGGATACAGATGAAATTATTAAAAGAACAAAGTTATGCTCTTGTGGAGAAAAGCTTTTGATGGAATATTGTTACCCAATCCTACAAGCTCAGGATTTAATATTGACTTCACAAGAGTTATATAATTTGTGCAAATCTGCTGATAAAACAAATAGAATTCAAATGCAAGAATTTCTCAAAAATGAGGGTATACATATATCGGATGAGGAGTTAAGTCGATATATTAATATTTATGAGACTGTCAGAGCTAAATATTCAGATAACAATAGAGAGCATTTTACTAGTATTCTTGATGAGATAGAAGACAAAATTCGGTCTAAATACAATACTGACTTAAAAATAATTGACACATTCTTATCTTATTCTTATCAGGTGTTGAGAAACAGATTTAGAAAAACTTTGATTATTGTAGTAGCCTCTAGCATCGAAATGCTTTTTAACGATTTTTTTGATCAATTAATTTTAAGAAGGTTAGGAGTTGATGGAGGGAATGCATTTTTATCAAATTGTAAGTATGCTGGAATAAATGAATGTTTAAATATTTGTAATTCATTTGTTGATAATGCTTTGAAGATTAGAATGAATGCAATAAAAGACGGTTTTTACGATAGGTGGAGTTCATTAAGAAATGAAAGAAACTCAATAATTCATAGCAATAATAAATATATCTCCTCCAAAAGAGCTAGTGAGGCACAAAGATTAATTCAAGAAAGCGTATTGATCTTTTCTAATCTAAAGAGTCAAGTATACGCACAAAGTATATTTTCTAGATAACCCTGTTTACGGACGTATAACACAGAATTTAGCGCCACTTAGCTAATATATGAAAGAGGAATGGCGCGGCGCAAATTCTTAAACGTTAGGTGAAATTGCAATTTCGGAGTTTTATTTTTGGTCTTGAGAGTATTTAATGAGGTGTAAGTATGAGCAATGAAGAGAAATTTCAAGGAAAACTTATTAAAAAATCGGTGAAGGAATGATAAAAGGAATTGATCTTGCTTCAGGGAAAGATGTAGATTCCATCAAAAGAACTGTTGATCAACAGATACGATTACATCCAGAACTTAAAGATAACTTTAGTGCGTTAGCTGATAGACTTATCAATAAACGTAAATGGTATGCAAGTACTGTAAGTTTTTGTTGGGGGTGTGGGGGATGGATGACCATAGTTCCAAATCTTGCACATATTTGGAGGATTCACGGTAGATTAGTTTTAACCATAGCTTACATATATGGCTATGATCTAGATGATCCTGAAAGGCGAGAAGAAATTGCTTTATGCTTTGCGCTTAGTGGAGGTAATGAGGCTCTTAAGAATGTGTTTAAAGATGTAGGAATGGTTGGAGCAAAGAAGGCACTTTTAACACCAGCCATGAAAGAGATAATTAAGAAGTTACCCAATAAAATTATTACAATTGCTGGAGAGAAAAGTCTTCTTAACGTAGCAAAAGTTGTCCCTGTTGCGGGTGGATTAGTCTCAGGGGTTATGGATTTTTTCTCAACCACTGGTATTGGTAAGGCAGCGAAAGAATTTTATAGTTAGAAGTATTTGTAGCTTGCAACTTCACCTAACAGCGAATTACCAGAATCCGAGAGAATATGAAAGTAATAACCAGACTTCGGGAATTCACGGAACGTTCTACGACATATCGTGAACTTCCAGTTATCCTACTGATGGTCATCAGTATAAGAATAATCGGAAGTTCAATATTGCTAATAGGTAGTAGCTTGGATTAGATTTTTTACCTTTCGTGAGCACACCATTGACAAAGAGCATACAACATCTACTTAATAGAAGATGTTGTATGCTCTTTTATGGTTCTATATCATTACATATCCTATATTCCGTATTTCCCAGACCTTATATTTCCTCTTACTAGAGAAGCGATAATCCCAAGAGTAGCAATGCACGCGCACATCAGGAGCGTTTATTAAGGTTCAACATGGGATTTTAGCTCAATCATATAGGGAATTGGAGAGATCGCCAAAGAGAAGAAACAAGAAACAAGGGTCCTTAACGCGTTTTAATGCCAAAAGGTAGCAGTTGGAGAGATACAATTCTAGTGTGATTAATCTCACACTAGAAGATACATCATAATCACGGTATTACATTTGGATTTGAACTAAACTAAATGTAGTTAAAGATGAGTAAAACAAATTTAAATAAAAATTAGGGGGAAACATTAATGAGTATGTTTTGTTATCAGTGTCAGGAAACAGCCAAAGGGACCGGATGCACGATCAGTGGAGTTTGTGGGAAACCAGAAAATGTGGCTAAATTACAGGACCTTCTAATTTACACACTCAAGGGAATTGCAATTTATGCAGTTCAAGCACGTCAACGCTTTCTCGTTCGCCATGATGTTGACAAATTCATCATGGAAAGCCTCTTTAGCACAATCACCAATGCTAACTTCGATAAAAATCGTTTTGTAGAGCGAATTCAAGCTGGCCTCGCCCTTCGCGAAGACCTTAAACAAGCAATCCTTAGAGTGGGTGGCACGATTCCGACGGACTTACACGATGCAGCGACTTGGACGGCACCTGCAGATGAGTTTGAAGCAAAAGCAGCGCAAGTTGGTGTCTTAGCGACTGAAAATGAAGATGTTCGCTCACTCAGAGAATTACTCACCTATGGTCTAAAAGGAATCGCCGCTTATGCCGAGCATGCCTATACTCTGGAGTATAAAGAAGCAGGTATCTTCGCGTTTATCGAAAAAGCCTTAGTAGCTACACTAGATGATACGCTCGTCGCTGGTGACCTTGTGGCTCTGGTCTTAGAAGCAGGAAAATTCGGGGTTGATGTCATGGCACTTTTGGATAAAGCCAACACCACATCGTATGGCAATCCAGAGCTCACTAAAGTAAACATCGGAGTTAGAAAGAACCCAGCTATTCTTATCAGTGGTCATGATCTCAAGG
>JARLHU010000239.1 GCA_031292095.1 Desulfosporosinus sp. | reverse complement strand
CCATCATGCATGGTTAAACCGTCTGGAAAAGCTCCGTTTCCCTTCCCGTCTGGGTCATAAAACCCACCTGCATTAATACCGGCAACTGCTCCGGTATCCTTAACAAGATCGCTGACCCGTTCTCCCGTGACCCCAATTTCTTGGCTGACAGCCAACTTGACTCGTTTGGGATCTTTAATTAGCATCACCTTGCCTTTGAAGTTTGGCCCTGTAATATCCTCTATTGTGATTCCTGAACCTGGATCGACACCCTTTGTTGCTTCAAGCGTTTGTCCAGAACTGTTCCCTTGAGTTATAGGATTGGCATCCATTTTAGCACCGCTGAACGTTGCAGAGGCTATCAATCCTATCACCAGAATACCTAACAAGGACCATTTAACTGAAGCCTGTTTAAGCTTACTAATCATGATTACTCTCTGCTTGATTTGTGATTTTGAGCCGGACAAACTAGCTAAACTCGCCATCCGAGGAGCAAAAGAGTATGTCTCCGCCAATTTGATGAGTGTATAGGCATAGTCTTGGGCTTGCTCAGTATCAAGCCGGGCTATTGCTAAAGCATCACAAGCTATTTCCTGATCTTCCCGCATGCGGTAAAACGCATACCAGATTAGGGGATTAAACCAGTGGCTGATAATCAAGATTTGAGTTAACCAATTTATCCATATATCCTTACGTTTGAAATGTAATAACTCATGTAAAAATATATAATTCACCTGTTGCAAACTAAAGGTGTGCTCGATCCCAACGGGTAACAGTAACCTGGGATGAAATAGGCCTAATAAAGCTGGGCTGTTGACGTTCCCTGACTTAAGCAGTAAAATATCTGCTTTTATTTTCAATTTCACTTTGAGCTCAGCGAAATCCAAGAGCAACCTTTGGTCAGTCACCAAATCATCTTCGATTTTTTCTGAAAACCGTTTATTAACAAGGACAGTTAGGACTGTGAATGTCAAAACACCTGAAAGCCATATCCAGAACATCAGATTATAAACGAACGGTATGTAGTCACCAGCTGGCTGGGTTTCAGTGCTTCCAACAGCTTGGCCGGAATCACTGTTTACAACAGCAGTTTGGTCCAGAATGGATTGTTTATTTTCAACGAGAGTGGAGGATGGTTGTGAAGTTTGGCCAAAGATCGCTGTGATAATCTGTTGAAGGTGGGAAGAGTTGAGGAAATTATTGACACTAATGGAACTAGCGGGTGTCCATGGCAACACTAAACCAGTGATTAGAACTAACCATACCAGATACTGAAAGCGTGCTCCCATTTTATGTCTCAGAACAAATTTTACGCCCATGAGAAAAATAATAAAGACGCTTGCTCTGACAGAGGTAAGCAGCACCCAATAAAAAAAGCTAAGATAATTGGCCTGTAAAAGCGTCAGCATCTTCACTCTTTCCTTTCTTCAAGGAGTTGTTTAAGTTCTTCAATGTCGTCTGGAGAGAGTTTTTCTTCTTGAAGAAAGGTAACCAGCATAGGCTTGAGTGCTCCGCCAAAAACACGAGTCAGAAAAGTCTTACTCTCTGCTTTGATACACTCTTCCTCTGTTACTAACGGATAGTAGATATAGACTCTTCCTTCTTCTTGGAAATCGAGTGCCCCCTTTTTCACAAGTCGGCCGATTAACGTCTTAATCGTGTTTGGTTTCCAATCGTTCGATTGTTCTAACGCCTTTACAATTTCATTGGCAGTACATGGAACTAATTTAGCCCAACAAATTTTCATAACTTCCCATTCTGCATCCGATATATTAGGTGTTTCTTTCAAGTGAAGGACTCCTTTCAATTTTAGTTTACAAATGTAATTGATTTGTATATTACAACTGTAAACCAGTATTGTCAAACCAAATTATCCCATTACGACTACTATAACCGTTACGCTTTCAAATTTGTAAACACGACAAGATCCTTGCACATTTGTTCGTTATCTTGGCCACCGATTCTAACTAGTACAAAACAAAATCCCAGGCCGTTAAAGCCTGGGACTAATTTATAGTATCTCTTTTTGTCTATTGATCGGAATTAAAGTTTCTCTTTTTTTGCTGACCCTGCTCCTTCCGTAAGATCATCGTATTGATCCGCCAGAAGTTTCGACCTCAGTATCAATCAGGATCACCATCGCCTGCACAGTAGTTGCCATCCTTTACACGAAAGCATTTGGAACAGGATATACAGCTCGCGGGGGATAGGTTAAGAATTTGCGCCGCGCCATACATTTTTCATATCTTCCGGGATCCCAAGGAAGATGAGCGCCTAGGTGTAGGTCAGATTCGTCACCAGTGACGAATCTGGATGGCCTTCGTGGCAGAAAGGCAAAAGCATAATGGTATGAGTTGGTCAAAGCCCGGATCGTCGGACAATACTTGCCGGTATAGGCGTTAGACCAGTTTCTTTGAATTTATCGACATTTTTTCCCGATACAATTCCGCAATAATCAGTTAGCTTTACTAAATTTTCAGAAGGTATATTTATGACATACTCCATCGACTCTTTTAACATTGAATAAGAATATCTTGCCGGATGTACCGCGATATAAACGGTAGCGGGACTATGACTAAAGACACCCCTCCACGCTATTGTAATGATATTGGGTTTTTTGTCTTCTGCGTTTACTGTCACTAGCACAGTGGGTTCTGGTAATGATGAAACGTTCATTTTGTTCATAATTATATCTTCTAAATTTATAGGTATCGGAAAGAGGTACTACCATTTGGTAAGTAAAATTATCATACATAGTAACTATAACTATCATCTTATTCAGCAACTTCTATTTTCCCCTGGTCATCAAGTTTCACGTTTAATGATTCAAAAAACTTATTTCTTGTGTTGATGTATACATAGTAATCACTGCTTAGTACTTTTAAGTTCTGTTCAAACTTGTCATAATAACCGAGATTCCTCGTTTCTCCCTTCAAACTTTTCTCTATTCTAGAATTTTTCAGCAACGCCGATTGCATATCAGTGTCGCTATTAATCCTGTTCACATTCTCAAAGAATTGTTTTCTTTCAGCAAGAAGTTCTTCGTCTGTTATTTTAATCCATTTTTTAGTATTTTCGGCAAAAAAATTCTCAAATTTCTCCATGTCTTGCTTTGTCAAATTTTCATACAGCTCTTTCATTTCTTCCGGATACTCAATGCTTTCAACTTCATCTAAAAAATTAACCATATTTAGCCAGGCTTCCTCTTTTTCTTTTGTATCTACGGAAGCATTTAGAAAAGGACTATAATTCATGAGCAGCATTTTACCGAAATTTCCAGGAAAAATGCGTAGCATCTGTCTTTTCATAAATCCTGCTCTTCCTCGTTCATTCATTTCCAGAGACTTAAGTAAAACTAATAACTGTTTTGTTAATTCTGGAAGTCCATAATTAGAATCACTAATGCTATTCAAGCAAGACATAAGAACGTTCTTACTTTTTCCAAGTCTATCTATTTCATCATTTAAATGTATTAAGTGTTGTTCCAACTTATCTTTCAACATTTTAGGATTAGATATAATATCGTTGATTTCTTTAATAGATACATCCAATTGTCTCAGAACAGATATTTGTACCAATTTATCAACATT
>JARLHU010000028.1 GCA_031292095.1 Desulfosporosinus sp. | reverse complement strand
GATCACATCTCCTGGCGCTGGATTTTTTATATCAACGTTCCGATTGGAATTGTCGCCATTTTATTAGTGCTTAATTTTCTTCACGAAACATCGATTGAAAATACCAAGAAAACCATTGATTATTGGGGAGCGGCGCTATTTACAATTTCCATGAGCTCACTTCTCTTTGCTTTAATCAGTGGAGGACAGGTGTATACCTGGGGTTCAGTCGAGATCATCTCATTATTTAGTGTCGCCATTGTTTTTCTAATAGCATTTCTTGTTGTAGAGCACAAGTCGAGTGAACCAATGCTTCCACTATCCCTCTATAAAATACCGGTTATTGCCGTATCGAATTCGGTCGGCTTTGTAGCTAGTGGCGTCTTGATCGGCATCGATGTGTATTTGCCAATTTGGATTCAGACACTGCTAGGCCACAGCGCCACCAGTTCGGGGCTCACGCTGATGCCGATGTCGTTCGCTTGGCCGCTGGCGTCAACTTTAGCGGGACGGTTCATGTACAGAATCGGATCTAAAACCACGGCTGTATTCGGTGCTTTGCTGATTATGGCAGGTTCAGCCTGGCTACTGCTTGTCCATACCGGATCCCCCTATTGGTATTTCGTAGGGATCATGATTGTCATCGGCTTTGGCATGGGATGTTCCTTTACGCCTTTAACGATCTTGGTACAATCAGCCGTCGCTTGGAATTTGCGCGGGGCAGCTACCGCCTCCTACACTTTTTCACAATCGCTTGGACAAACGGTGGGTGTCGCAGTGTTTGGCACAGTGTTTAATAATACTATGAACCAAAGTGGTATGGCCCAGGGTTTGCACGTGGTCTTTATCTTAGTTTTCGCCATTTCAGTGGTCACTTTGCTGATAAGTGCTTTACTACCCTCGCATCGCCGTATAATAGCTCTTCAAAAGGCCGATTAAGATAATCCAAAAGGTGCCGCACGATCTTCTGGTCCAATGTAGGCTTCGGTTTCTTTAACTATATGTACCAAACACCTTTAACGACGAGGAGATAAGCTTATGATTGACGATAGGTCGCATGCTGATAAAACTAAATCAAGAATGGATGAATTAGTTCAAATCGCTTTGGAAATAGGTGCAGGAATAATTGATGTAGTGACAATTTCCACAAGTGACATCTCAATTGAAGACGATTTGGCTAATATGTGTCGTAAACCTGTATGTGCATTTTACGGTTTATCAGCTAACTGCCCACCTTTTGTCGCTAGCCCATCCGAGTTCCGAAATATGTTGAAAATTTATAGATATGCACTAGCCATTAAAATGGATGTTCCTACAGGATGGTTAAATAGTGATGACCGTCTTGTTGTAATGAAATTATTGCATGAAATTGTTGCCGATATTGAAAGAGCGGCTATCGAGCTAGGTTATACCAATTCAAAAGCATTTGCCGCTGGTTCTTGCAAAGAGATTTTTTGCAACAAGCATTCCCACTGCCAATTGTTGACTGACAATGGAAAGTGTCGCCATCCAAAATACGCCCGCCCTGCAGTTGAAGCGTATGGAGTCAACGTGCATGATCTAAATACGACGACAGGATGGATTAAAGACCAAAAATCGAAAGAAGCAATTGTTGATAAGGCCTCAATTGGAGCGATTTATGGCTTAGTCCTAATTGGTTAATGGACTGAATTTCATTGTCTACAATGCATGATACTTCCATCCGCCCAAATAGGATAAACATTAATCGCATATTGTGGCACATTATTCATTTCACTCACTCAGCTAGTTTTCTAACACTTGTCATTAAAGCCCCTAGTAGACGATGAAACCCCTGGGGATTCTGCGCCGGTACCCTATATTGTTTGTTGATTTCTATTTGCAGCGCAGGAATACCTAGTTCACGTGATATATAATTGGCGATAGTATTCGGACCAGCAGCGGCAAAATGATCATAGGAAATTCTGCTTAATCCGAAATCCTGAAAGTTAAACTTTACAAATTCAAGCATCCTCGTCTTCGCGAGAAGGGTTTTTCCGCCATTCGTACCAAAATCCACATCAAACCCATGCTCACGGGCTGCTCCATGGATGTCAAGTACGAACTTCACTTTTTCCCTACCACAAATCTCAGCGATTCTTTCTTTATAAATACAAGGGTTATCAGAGTTAGGATCACCACTATAAAGCTTAGTCGCTGCGATAGCATGACAACCTGTCAGTTACTTTAATAGGTATACAATAGAACCCGTGAATTGATCTGACATCATAATCTTCTTATGTCTATAATGCCTAACAGCATGTGGGGCCGAAACCAACACTGGAAGCTTCCCGAGGGAAGTCCAAAAGGGATCTTCTTGCTTAGGGTTAACTCTCTTGTCTGTTTTATAAAAATAGATTTTTTCTATATTTACTGCTTCTTCATTAATACGAGATCGGCTAAATTCTGCTAACATATTTTCAGAATTCCTCAACGTGATAACCCCCACCAACTTTGACTAAATAGTCTGCTTCTTCCAGGAATACGAGGATACTCAATAGGTCATTGTCGCAGTTTCAAAGCCTGCTCTGTATAAATCCGTGTAGACTCTTTTGCCACCTATCGCCCTGCTCTCAAATAATACAACCTCGTCGACCATATACTGACCTAAGATCTTTGTTTCAACAACGGAAAGATCACTATTTTCGAATTTAGGACGAGAAGCTAGGGTTATATGGGGCTTAAACTGTCGTTCATCCAGTTCGAAGCCTCTGCTTTTGAGTTTATGATGTAGATCATGCTTAAGTCGATTCAGTTCAGTTAAATTTCCGCGTACCGCCGTCCATAAGGTATGAGCCTTTTTAAGAGAGGGAAATGCCCCTAGTCCTCCAATAGTTAACTCAAACGGCTTGTATTCACTTGCTACTTCCGTCAAAGTTTCTGTAAGTACCGAAACTCTATCAATTTCTAATTCCCCTAGAAATTCTAAGGTTATATGAAAATTGTCCAGTGATTTCCAGAACCCATCGACTCCAAGATGTCTTAATTCGGACTGGAACACAAGTAGAGTTTGTTTGACATCAGTAGGCAGATCAATCCCAACGAATAACCTCATAAACTCTTCTCCTCTTCCAAATTCGTCTTCAAATCCCTTTGCAAAATTATTGCATGTCTTAACGATATCCTTGGGTTCTAGTCCCTTCTCTTTTCCTTGAATTCCAATAAACATTAATCCTCCTGCAACCAGCCCACACTGTGCCCCATACTGGCCTGCACCAGGCATCCCAATTGCTGCATCAATAATTTGCGAGTTCAAATTAATATGAAATATTTCTGAAAAAATTAGTAATGCTGTTGTCGCACAGTTCAAATCATCATTCCAATAAAGGTAGTGAACTTTTTTGTTAATATAATCTCGATATTGCAAGTCTTATCCACTCCCTTTATGACCCCATATAATAGTCGTTTCAATCAATCTTACAAGGTAAATAGCTATCCTTCATCGTCCATAGTAAAAGACCAGTCACCCATCATATATACAAACGCACTAGTTAATCCAGACAGCCACCACTACGGCGTTCGCCTAGATAGGGCTTTATATAGCCTACGGCTACTTCTCAATTCTTGGTCGCTAAAATCTCAAAACGATAAGTGGTTATGTAATCATCCCCAAAAGGATAGCGGATTTTACACGCTGAAGACAGGCTATCGAGTATTCGAAAGATTTCTTCTCGACTGGTTTGGTCAGTTCCCATCCTGTCGAACCACCGAGGCAATTCATACTGTTCTATAATCAAAGAAGTGTGATCTAGCGTCAATGATAGTTCCTTTAATAGCTGTTGCCATAAACGTGGCGAATAAGAACACTTGTGTGAACTATCTCTTAACAACTCAATACGGTTAATCTCACTTTCCGATTCCTCCCCATCAAAAACCGAGCAATCGAGAATGTAAAATTTGCCGCCAGGCTTTAATACCCTATACATTTCCCCCAGGGCCCTATTTACATCCGAAAAATGATGGACAGCAAATCTTGATGCAACGATGTCAAATTGGTTGTCTGGAATATTTAAGTTATGTACGTCTTCAGCCCTAAAAGTTATATTGCTTATGTCCTCTTGACTAGACGCCACTTTCGCCTCTGCTAACATTTCTGGGGTAATATCAATCGCAACCACTTGGTTAACGTATTTGGCTAACGAAATAGCGGTATGCCCTCCTCCTGTTGCAACGTCTAAAGCAATATCGTCTGAAGTAGGCTTTATAAGATTTATCATTCTTTCCAGATCTACAGGATTACCGTGAGTAGCACTTAATCTATTATCCAAACAAAAATAAAATCCAAACCTTTCCTCGAATTGCCTTATACCAAGCCATTTTCACAAGAATTAGTTTGGATTTGTTCTATGTTATGATTTTACTATCAATCTTGATAGGAGGTCAAACATATGAACGTAGAAAACTTAAAAAACAACTACCCCAAATTGCTCTCCCACATGGAAGATTCAGGCTACTCAAAGGGGTACATTTACACGTTCCGCAGGGAAATCCAATGGATCATATCAGAAGCCGGGTTGAGGAGTTGGGAATGCTATGGCGACGTGTACCGGGATTACCAGGCCAATTCGTCGCATCATGACATACTCGAAAAGAAACACGCAGTCATCGGCGCTATCGAGCAGTTCGACCTTCACAGCAGATATCCCGACTCAAAGTGGCATAGTTTTAAGGCAAGGGGTTCGTACCCAAAGCTTGTACCCGAGTTCAAGTCGTTGATCGACTATTATGGCAAGGTGGCACGAGAGCGCGGGAAAAAAGAGTCCACTATCTACATGGAATCGCACAATGCTTCCAACTTCCTGTTCTCCCTGCAGGAGGCTGGGATCAACCACCTAGATGACGTCACGGAGGAAGCAGTGGTTTCCTTGTTCATCTCCCAGGATGGGAAGCGGCTCAAAGGCCATAACTACAGAAAATGCGCCTCCGAACTCCTCAAGGCTTGTATCCCCCTGAATCCGGATGCCTGCCGTAAGTTATTGTCTTTACTGCCGGCAACCCGGCATACAAGAAAAAACATCCAATATCTTACACTAGAAGAAATGCAGAGGGTCCGCAACGCATTGGATGACATGTCCAATACGCTTACACTGTGCGACAGGGCAATCGGGAAGCTTGCGCTGTATACCGGCTTGAGGGGTTGTGATATCGCAACCATGAAGTTGACATCGATTGACTGGGATTGTGACATCATAAGGATCAATCAACAGAAAACGGGGAACCCATTGGAGCTCCCATTGGCAGCCACCGTTGGAAACGCCATCTACGACTATCTGACCAACGAGCGGCCCTCAGTTGAAAACCCATCCTTGTTCCTGTCTTTGATTGGGCCTTACAGAGGCATGGATCCCAACAACATGTGGAATGTGTCGGCGCGCATTATGAAAGCGGCGGGCATACGCCAATTGAAGAGCGAGAGGAAGGGCTTTCATATCTTCCGCCACCACTTGGCGACAACTCTCCTGGGCAACGGGGTGACCCAAGTTGTGATCAGTTGTATACTCGGGCATTCCTCGCCGGCATCCACAGAAACCTACCTCTCAGCAGACTTTGTCCACCTTAAAGCATGCGCCCTCGACATATCCCGTTTTCCAGTACTTGAGGGGGTGTTTGACGTTGAGTAGGTTCGAGTCTTATATGGCCCCGCTTATGGAGTCATATATTATTTACAGAAAGGCATCCGGGCGATGGAGCGCTACTTACGAGCAAAATCTGCACCTGTTTGACCGCCACTGCTCACGGCAGTACCCAAAAGCGGAAGTGCTGACACAGGAGATGGTGGACGGGTGGTGCTCCCAGCGCGCCACAGAGAAAACAACTCTTGCCGAGCAAGGCTCAATGTCATATCGGGCTTTGTCCGTTATCTGCGGAACCGCGGGAAGACCGAAGTCGCAGGGCCGGTCTTTCCGAGAAGGGAACGTCAGACTTATATACCCCATGCATTTACTACCCCTGAATTGGAGAACTTTTTCAAAACCTGCGACCGCCTGCCATCCACACCCCGCATTCCTGCGGTGCTCATACGAAAGATCACAGTGCCAGTGTTCTTTCGGCTTCTGTACAGCAGCGGGATACGGACAAACGAGGCGAGGATGCTGCATGTGGGCGATGTGGATTTAGATCACGGGATTCTTAATATCCGTCACTCCAAAGGCCCCAGCCAACACTATGTTGCGCTGCATGACACCATGCTGGATCTGCTGAAAAGGTATGACGTGGCGATCAGAGCGCTGCATCCGGAACGAGAATACTTTTTCCCAGCACACAACGGATCCTGCCACATGAGGGCGTGGGTTCAGTGCAATTTTCGCGAAGTCTGGAGTATGTATAACTCTTCATATGCCACAGCGTATGAACTCCGTCATCATTATGCCACGGAAAACATCAACCAGTGGATCGGCGAGGGTTTCGAGTTCGACTCGAAACTCTTGTACTTGAGCAAGAGCATGGGGCACAGCACGCAGGAGAGTACAAGGTATTATTATTCTCTAGTGCCGACCATGGCAGATATCCTGGAGAAGCTGTCCGGTCGGGGCTTCGATGACATCGTGCCGGAGGTGGATGATGAAGAAGGCCAATAAAGAATCCATCGCCCTCGCCAGACACATTCATTCGTTCCTGGCCGAATATGTCCCGTCTCAGAAAAGCCAGAGCGAACACACTCTCAGGTCGTATGAGTACGCTATCTCGCTGTTCATTGGCTTTCTCGAAAAAGAGAAGGGCATTAGCCCGGAGAAACTGCGTGGTGACAATTTTGACAGGGGCACAATTGAGGAATGGCTACGGTGGCTTGCCGAAAAACGCGGCTGCTCCCCGGAAACCTGCAACAACCGGCTTGCGTCCTTGAGGGTGTTTCTGAAGTATCTCTGTGGCAGGGACATCTCCATGCTCCACCTATGCGAGGCTGCATCAGGCATACAGCGGAGGAAGGAGATGCACAGGAAGGTGACGGGCATGAGCAAGGAGGCGGTACGGGCATTGATGGCAGCGCCTGATACATCCACCATATCTGGCCGTCGAGACTTGGCACTGATAGTCACTATATACAGTACGGCGACGAGAATTGATGAGGTCCTGTCGATGAAAGTCAAGCAGTTGCATCTGGATGCCAATAAACCCAATGTCACCATCATAGGCAAAGGAAGCAAGATTCGAACGCTGTACCTTCTGCCCAAGGCGGTGGCCCACATAAAAAGCTACCTTAAAGAGCACCACGGGACAGTGCCAAACCCAGATGCTTATGTCTTTTACTCGCGTAATGTCGGCCCGCATGGGAAACTGAGCCAGATGGCTGTCAGCAAGCGGCTCAAGATACATGCGGCAACGGCCCACGAATCGTGCTCCGAGGTGCCTCTGGGGCTTCACGCGCACCAACTCAGGCATGCGAAAGCATCGCACTGGCTTGAGGATGGAATGAATATCGTGCAGATATCGTTTTTGCTAGGCCATGAGCAGGTGCTGACGACGATGGTGTACCTAGATGTGACCACAGAACAGGAAGCGAAGGCGCTGGCTACACTTGAAGATGAAAATGATCAAAAAGTCTCAAAAAAATGGAAGACTGGTGCAGGGTCACTTGCAAATTTCTGTGGGGTAAGGTCGATCATGGAATGAAAGAAATCCAAACCTTTCTTCATGAAAAACCATTTGAATATATGGCATAATGATGAAAGGTTTGGATTCTGTTTTTGTTTGGATAATCTAAAAAATCCAAATGTTTGGATTTAATCTATATTCCGAAGCTCTTTGTCCAAAGTTCTTCCGAACCTCATTCTGATTGTCCATTCTTATTTCCTCCTTTCAAATTACGCCGATCCTTTCAAGGCAGTCTCGAACCTCTGTTTATTATCCAATATTTCCCTTGAATGTACTTCTTTTGCTAAGTTCCAAACACCTTCAAGTGGGTACACGGTATAATCAAAATACCCCTCTGGCATTACACCTTTTTTAGGCAACATTTTCACAGCATAAGCTAAAGAATACAGCGCTCCGATGGCATCGGAAAACTCTTGATCATTAGGATTACCTTGCAATAACAAACTGCTCCTTCCCCGGTATGCTCTATTTGGATTGAAACCCCATCAGTTACGGTCTTGGCTCCTAGCGTATAAGGTCACAAGCAATCATCACCCATGTCCTGCGTAATCGGTCACTCAGAACACCTCCAATTGGGCCGGCGATGAGGTATGGGATCACACGCATCGCCAAGGTCACTCCCACAACAAGAGAGGAATAAGTAAGAGTTAAAACCAATATCAGGACTGCAACATTATTGAACCAATCCCCCAACGAACCGACAAACGACGCGTAAAATAAACGTCGAAACAATATATTTTTCCGGAGTAAAGCGAACACTTCTTGCTCACCCTTTCTTAATCCTCTCTTTGCCACAATTCCGGAGGGTTCATTTCATAGATCCCATTTTCCCGATACATATAGTGGTTGATAATGAACTCACGCCTTATTGTGGCGTAATCAGGGTGAAAGATTTTGATATGCTCGTTAATCTCTTTTTCCGAATATTTTCGTCCAATCACGAACCCCTCTAAGATTCGTTCCAAAACAAATCGTTTTTTCTTTCGTAGAACAGGAAGCTGTTTCAATATGCCATCTGGTGTAAAGAAATT
>JARLHU010000238.1 GCA_031292095.1 Desulfosporosinus sp. | reverse complement strand
CCCAGAATGCCACCCATGCATTGAATCAGGCATTATTCGGACTTTTACAACCTGGGGATCATGTCATCACGTCTTCTCTTGAGCATAATGCGGTGGCCCGACCGCTTTGGGCCTTGAAACAACGGGGGGTTGAGGTTAGCGAAATCCCTGGAGTACCTGGGGAAGAGTTTGATTTTGGAACGTACAACAAGGCTTTTCGGCCTAACACCAAGTTAGTGGTGACCTTGCATGCCTCAAATGTAACGGGCACGTTGTTGCCTGTTGAAGAAATAGGTCAAATAGCCCATGAGCATGGCGCTTACTATCTGCTGGATGCGGCGCAAACGGCAGGGGTTTTTCCTATCGATTTAGGACATCTTTCTGTGGATTTACTGGCATTTCCGGGACATAAAGGATTATTGGGCCCTCAGGGAACAGGAGGACTCATCGTCAAGTCGGAGATCCGGTTAGAGCCGTTGATCTACGGTGGGACAGGGAGTCGCTCTGAAGAGGATCGTCAGCCGGACTTTCTGCCGGATGCCTTGGAAAGCGGCACGATGAACGGCGCAGGCATTGCTGGATTGGGGGCGGGAGTGCAGTACATCCTTAGTGAAGGCGTGGATAAAATAAGGGATAGAGAACAGGCGCTTTGCCGGAAATTATGGGAGGGGTTACGGGAAACTCCAGGGGTTAAGCTTTATGGAAGTGAAATAGTGGAGAGGCGTTCGCCCATTTTGGCCTTTAACATAGATGAAATGGATTCTATAAAAGTCAGCTTTCTTTTAGAACAGAACGCAGGAGTAATCGCCCGGGCCGGGTTACATTGCGCTGCCCATGCCCACAGGATGTTAGGAACCTTAGAACAGGGGGTCGTTCGGTTTAGCCCTTCTCATTTCACGAGCGACGAAGAGATTGAAACGGCTCTGCAGGCGGTAAGAAGGGTTGCTGAGGAGTTGAGCTAATAACGAGTTGCAAGTATCGGTTTATGCAGCAGCTAGAAACTGAGAGCTAATTATTCTGGCAAATAAGGTAGCAACAGGAGCATTTGTACTGAAAGGTACAGGAGCCTCTGTTGCTACAACTACATTCTCAGACCATTATTTATACTGATTTTCATTTTTTGCTCTTTAAATGATTCTTCTACTAAAAACAAGTGTTGTATGGGTGGCAGGGGTTCGCCATCATCTTCTAAGACTTTTTCGATGAAATATGCGCAGCTAGTTTTGTCCTCTTGTGAATTGCTCTGGGTTTTGTACTTGAAACAGCTTATAAGGTCGTTATTGTCATTTATACCTAAACCACAGTTACCACATGTTTTTATGTTATACATCCTCCTTTTGTTGTCCACAGAGCGGCAAATATAATAACATTATTATATTATATAATTATGATAAAGTATACTGGTACATATGAAAATTTCTGATCTTCGTGACAACTGCGGAAAATAATCATATAAGTAATAGTGTGAATTAAGTAGAAATATTATTATATGATAATTACATAATAATGTGGAGATTTGGAAGGAGAAATTATGAATATTGGAATTTTCCCTTGTCAAGGCCGTTGTAACGTCAGTATGATGACAAAAACGGTGGCTGAATTTTTCGTTGATGACGAAATAATACGCGTACTACCCAATTTAAGTTTACCTCTTGACAACGAAAGTGGTGTTAACGAAAAGTATATTGCCTTAAATGGTTGCCCGGCAACATGTGCTTCCAAGGAATTTGAGCTTGCTAGAATTAAACCACATGTAGAAATCATTATGACCAAGGATTTTGATCCAAAAAATAACGAAAAATATGAAGAGTTACTAAATATTGACGAAGAGGTATACTTAGTGCAAGAAGTGATTGACAGATTATTGGGTAGTTAGTAGGTTAAAACGACATGAGCCCTGCTTTTTCCAACGTTTCTAGGAAGTAAGCACATTGAGGTGTTTAAGGGGGAGTTCAGCATGGTTAGTATTACAGAGACCGCAAGAAATTTCAGCGTTTATCTTTGTATTGCAATAGTAGAGTACTTGTGTTATCTTACATATGAATATATAATCATATGAACATTGATTGATTTTGGAGGGGAAGAGATGACAGAACAACTATCTAAAGAAGAACGAGTGAAGTATCGTATTGAAGGGGAATTTTGTGCCAATTGTTCGGCAAAAATGGAGAGAATGCTGAGTGCAACGGAAGGAATAGGAGAGACAACGATCAACTATGCGACCAAGACAGTTTTCTTGCCTTCTTCGCGGGTCGTGCAGGCTCAGGATATTATGGAGAGGATTGAGGCGGGAGTTAAACTCGTTCCAATCCAAACGAAGCAAAAAGTGGCTACTCCTGGCAATACTGTTGCTATGAATAAGGAGAATCAGTGGAGACTTACAAGGATAATTATTGCGTGTGCGTTATTTGCAGCGGGTTTGGTTTTTGAGTCGCGTTGGAAAAACAGTTCTTGGAAAATTTTTGATTATTTGGTTTACTTAACGGCATATTTTATAGTAGGCTACAAAGTCCTAGCCAAGGCTGTCCGCAATATACTCAGAGGACAACTCTTTGATGAGAACTTTCTAATGGCTTTGGCCACCGTCGGAGCAATTGCAATTCATGCTTTGCCTGAAGCTATTGCAGTCATGTTGTTCTACTCCGTAGGTGAATACTTAGAGGAGCGGGCGGTAAACCGTTCCCGGAATTCTATTCAAGCTTTACTAAATTTCCGTCCGGAGTATGCCAATCTAATTCATCAGCTGGATGTGATCAAAGTTGATCCCGAAGAAGTGCAGGTCGGTCAGCAGGTTTTGGTTCGTCCAGGAGAAAAAGTTCCTTTAGATGGCGAAATTGTGAATGGAAGTTCGTTTGTGGATACATCTGCTCTGACTGGAGAGTCGGTACCGAGGAAAGTCCAAGTGGGTAATACCATTTTAGCTGGTATGATTAATACTACTGGGGTCTTGACGATGCGCGTTACGAAGGTGTTTGCCGAATCATCCGTACAAAAGATCTTAGATCTGGTCGAGAACGCCAGTACCCACAAAGCAACCACGGAAAAGTTTATTACAACTTTTGCGCGCTATTATACGCCTGCTGTTGTTGTGGCGGCTACAGCAATTGCCTTAGTGCCTCCACTTTTGTTCGGCGGAAATTATCAGGATTGGCTATATAGAGCACTGACAATCTTGGTCATTTCTTGTCCTTGCGCTCTGGTGATTTCTGTTCCGTTGGGCTATTTCGGGGGGATAGGGGGAGCCTCACGCCATGGGATCTTGATCAAAGGAGCGAACTATTTAGAAGCGTTGACAGATCTTCGCACCGTGGTGTTTGACAAGACAGGAACTCTGACAGAAGGAGTTTTCCAAGTTGTAGAGATCTGCCCGGCTAAAGGGTATACTCAGAAGGAACTTTTAGAAATAGCAGCCTGGGCGGAAGCTCATTCCCCTCATCCTATTGCTAAATCAATTCGCGAGAAGTATGGGAAAGACTTGAAAGACGGTGATTTGACAGGCCTATTGAGTTATGAAGAAGTAAGTGGTCAAGGGATCCGAACCATCTTTAATGGAAGGACGGTGTTAGTGGGTAAAGCCGGATTATTGGAACAGGCTGGGGTCCCTTTGCCAAGACTCACGGTTGACAGGGGACTGGGGACAGTCGTATACATCTCCGCAGATGGAGACTATGTTGGGCATTTGACGATTTCTGACCGCGTTAAGGCAGATTCCAGAGCAGCGATTGCAGGCTTAAATCAGATGAGTGTGAGGACGGTCATGCTCACTGGGGATAACCAAGCCGTCGCCAAAGCAGTGGCGGAAGAACTGGCCTTGAACGAATATCACGCTGATTTAATGCCTGAGGACAAGGTTTCTTGGCTGGAGACGCTTAGTCAAGCAAAACGACAGGGTAAAGTGGCATTTGTGGGCGATGGTCTTAATGATGCTCCCGTTTTGACACGGGCGGATGTGGGGATCGCTATGGGTGGCTTAGGGTCCGATGCAGCAATTGAAGCTGCGGATGTAGTTATTATGGAAGATCAACCGAGCAAGCTCCTAGAGGCCATCCATATTGCTCGGTACACAAAGAAGATTATTTGGCAAAACATTGGTTTGGCTTTGGGTGTAAAGTTGCTGGTTATTTTGTTGGCGATCTTCGGACTGGCCAATATGTGGATGGCTATTTTTGCTGACGAAGGCGTTGCCTTGCTCGCTATTATGAATGCCATGCGGGTTAGGTGGTATAACAGCCCAAGAAATTCCCTTCCAGAAGCTTCGTTAGTTCAAACGGTTATAGTGGCGGCACGGTAACACTCTATGGTAGAATGAAAGTACAAGAACTATTTATTTATAAGTTCGGAGTGAAAGTTGTATGATACCGAAAAAACTAGAGGCTGATGCCGCTAACGATAAGCATGAATCTATAAAAGACGCCGTGTGTGACTGCTTATGCGTACATCATGAGGTGATCGATAAGTATGCAAACCAACTGATTACCCTTGACAGGGCGAATAGCTTGGCAGAGTTATTTAAGACCCTGGGTGACCCGACGAGAATCAGAATTATGGATGCACTAGCAAAATCGGAGCTCTGTGTTTGTGATCTGGCTGAATTATTAGGATTAAGCCAATCTGCCACATCTCACCAGCTTCGGGTGCTTCGGAACGATGATCTTGTCAAATACCGGCGTGAGGGGAAGATGGTCTACTATTCCATGCATGACGCTCATGTCTCAGAACTTTATCGTCAGGGATTGGAGCATATCGACGAGGGTTAATTTGGTAACGCTTATAATCTATCGCTAGTGAACCATCTTCTACAGAAGGGCCAAGAAATTATTAGTAATGAGCTGGATTCAACCTTCGGCTAATAGGGATAGAGTCAGCTGAATGATTGTGATCAAAGAAGGGTGCAATAGGGGCATTTGTACAGAAAGGTACAGATGCCCCTGTTGCTTTTCTGTTTAATGACATAAAGAAGTCGTATGTATGAGGTTCAAACTCTCTATCTCATGACAATGATTTACTATTCTTTTAGAAGGAGTTATGCCATATGTCACAACTAGATAATCCCCTAGCAATTTACAAGTTGCTCCCAAAATCAAATTGCAAATTGTGTGGGATGGCGACGTGACTGGCAATTGATTATATTATATAAATATAATATAATGATATTGCAATCAAATAACATAGTTCTAGGGCCATTGAATTGTTGTGGTAGGAATATCATAAGCGCATGTAGGGCGTTAATTTAGATGTGAATGGGGTGAGAAAGGATATTTTAGAAATAGACGGTATTTAAGGGCTCGACTGAATTAATGAGGTATAAGTAGGCTCCATAGAAGTCAAATGCTGGAGTGGTGATACTTACAAAAAAGGAAAGGCGGTGGTCTAAATGAATCTATATATTTGGGGATTTATTGCAACTCTAGCTTTGAAATCATTTATGTCTATGGGTGGAGTTGGAGCAGCTTTTATCCTTGTGCCGATCTTTTACTGGATGGGAATGTCTTTCCCTCAAGCAGCAGCTGTTGGCTTAATGCTTGGAGTGTTAAGTACTAGTGTAGCTTCAATTAATTTTGCTAAGGACAAACTTATTAATTTCAAAGTAGCAATTCCTATGATAATCGCCATATTGGTATTATCACCATTGGGTGTATACGTATCTAATAGCGTTAATAAAAATATTTTATTGGGAATATTTGCGGTCTTTCTAATTATTGCTGGCACGATAATGATGTTATATCACCCCAAAAGGGACGAAGCAAACAAAGAAATTAAT
>JARLHU010000237.1 GCA_031292095.1 Desulfosporosinus sp. | reverse complement strand
TGTTGCCCCGGTGTCACCTGTTGCTCCTGTTGCTCCTGTTGCTCCTGTTGCTCCTGTTGCTCCTGTTGCTCCTGTTGCTCCTGTTGCTCCTGTTGCTCCCGTTGCTCCTGTTGCCCCTGTTGCTCCTGTTGCTCCTGTGTCACCTGTTGCCCCTGTTGCTCCTGTGTCACCTGTTGCCCCAGTTGCTCCTGTTGCTCCTGTGTCACCTGTTGCCCCAGTTGCTCCTGTTGCTCCTGTTGCTCCTGTTGCTCCTGCAGCTCCTGCAGCTCCTGCTTCTCCTGCAGCTCCTGAAGCTCCTGTGGCCCCTGTGTCACCTGTTGCTCCTGTGTCACCTGTCGCTCCTGTCGCTCCTGTGATTCCATTGGGCCCGATTGGATTAAGTTCAGCAGGTACCAGGCGATGAGCTGCGACTAAATTCCCATCGGCATTTTTACCCCAGGCGGAGATCTCAACAGCGTCAGAGCTCGTTACAAATTGAAATTCAAATTCGTCAAACTGAGCGAAGTAGATTTTCGTTGCGACCTCTCCCGCTGCCAAAGCAAACACTTCTTGAACATACAGCGTTTTTGTAGTCCCAGTCACGTAAAACCCTAAAATTTCAATGTTAGCCGCAATTGTGTCGTCATTGGTTGTTTTTACAGTGAAAGTTGAAGTTGGACTTACACCAGAGACAGGTGTATTTTCAATTAATCCAGTAGTTAATAAAGCCATTGATTTGTCACCTTTCATTTAAATTTCTAGGATTGCCTCTTAAAATGGATTAACCTCTTCGGCAACAACTCGATGTGCCGTAGTAATGTTCCCTGCTGCATCTTTCCCCCATGCTGAAACATTAACGAAAAGCGAACTAATTGTGAATTGAAACTCAAATGCATCAAATTGAGCATAATAATTTCTCAAGGCCACTTCACCTGCAGCAAGGGATAATAACTCATCAACATACTGTACTTTTGTGGTTCCACTCTGGTAAAATCCCACAATGTTAATAGTATCGCTAAGGGTATCATCGTTAGAGATCCTTACAGTAAGCGTAGAACTAGGTCTAACTCCCGAAACCGCAGTGTTTTCAAACAATCCAGTCGTTAATAAGGCCATATTACTTCACCTCCCAGAATGCCATACTTTATATTACGCAACTTGTACACTTCGTGTTACATCACACTATTTTCTTATAAGGACATAGCAAAAAAATCATGCCCATTCTGAAATGGTGTTCATGGAATGACAATCTCCTGTGTGAACCATGTTCCAAATATCCCAACTAAGAATATACTAGAAATTTGCACTGACTTATACTTTCTGATCGGTATAAAATCCGTCTTAACACCTCCAAGTTTGCGGTACATTATACTACGCAACCTGTACATAGTTTGTTACATTCATGTCGAATCACCTCCAATAACTTATTACCCTAGATTAACCTCAAATTCGCACCCATTATCACATTGGATTCTTCTTTCTTGGGAAATGTTTAGCTTTATTTCCAAACAAATTAATGGTATTAGTGCTCAGAGAAATACTTGTTAAAAGCTCCCACCCATAAGAAGGATAGGAGCTTTTAACGTTTTGTGTTTTATCTTACGGACTACTGGAGCGAGACACAGCAGCACTTTATTTCATAGTAAATTTGTTAGGATCATCTATATAAATCGACCTACCTCTTCAATCACAACTTGATAAGCCGAAGTGATTTTCCCTACTCCATTTTTTCCCCACGCAGAAACATGAACAAACTGCGAACTAACAAAGAATTGAAACTCGTAAGCATCAAAATGAACATAATAGTTTCTCAGGTCCACAGTGCCTGCAGCAAGTGTAAAGAACTCATCTACATACTTTACTTTTGTGGTTCCGCTCAGCAAAAATCCCTCAATTTGAATCGCAACAGTTGATGTATCCTCATTAGCGATCTCTACTGAAAGCCTTGAACTCTGTCTAACGCTCTCAACTGTGGTGTTATCAATCAAGCCCGTAGTTAAATAAGGCATTACAACTGCACCTCCTAAATTTTGGGTTTATTTATTGTATTGTTGATGTCCTTGTTCTGTTACCTTAAATCGACTCTGACCATTGCGACACCTGCCATCCATGGTGAGGTGAGGTGAGGTGAGGTGACGCACAATCAAAAGGGTTGTTAATTTTAAAATTAACAACCCTTTTATTTCTAATTTGAAAATAATCTGAGGAAATTAATTTGGAAGCCTTTTATCTTGGTGGGTAACATACTCTACTATTCTATGACAGCTATCGAATTCCACGAAAATACTCGGTGAATCTACTACTATTTCCGAAAATACTTCTAGCCATTCTGGTGAAACTTCCTTATAGGCTACCGCACCATCAAACAGGATTACAGTCCAACTAATTCTGTGATGTTTTACAATAAATAAACTGTCTTCAACAAATCCTCGGCCACCCTGCGGGCAGGGCACACAACCACAGCCAGGCTTACATCTTTTAACTGAATCCTGTACCTCTTGAAATAGAACTAATTCTTGCTCATCCAAAATATTTCCTCCTACTATTCTTCTTTATTAGGCGACTAGCTAGTCCTCCTACACTCAATATATGGCATGTCCATAAGTTTTGTTACTAGCTCTCACCAATTTTGCTAGAAAAGTTTCAAGGAAGCTTTAGCTGTTTAAACTCCTCTTTAGCCTTTTCAAGATCAGCCATCGTTCCAATATCAAACCAAAGGTCCTGGCTTTCAAAACTTGCCACCCGTGCATGCTGCGAAAGAAGAAGCTGAACTAGGTCTGGCATATCAAAACGTTTATTATCAGGAATTAACGAAAGAACTCGCTTGTTAATGACATAAATGCCCATACTAGCCCAATAGTTAAGGGTTGGTTTTTCCTCATAAGCAATCACTTGACCATCCTTTATCTCTAGGACTCCAAACGATGAATATACGGCCTTTTTGTGTACAGCGACCGTCATATCTGCTTGCATAGCTAAATGGTGTTCATACAACGCCCGAAAATCTAAGGTGGTTAATTCATCTCCATTGACGACTAAAAAATCATCCTCTAAATCATTGACAATTCTCAAGGGGCCTGCCGTCCCTAAAGGATCGGTTTCGACAGAATAACGAATAGGCACGCCAAACTGACTGCCATCTTGGAAGTATAGCTTTATTAGATCTGCCAGATATCCCAGACACATGATTATTTCGTCCACGCCTGCACTTTGAAGTTGATGCACAAGAATGGCTGCTATCGGTTTATCCCCAATGGGAAAAAGGGGCTTGGGTAAAATTCGGGTATACGGATCTAGGCGTGAACCTCTACCACCCACTAAAATAATGGTTTGCATTGCATTCCCCTACTTCATTTTAATATTTAAATTTGATATTTACCTATCTGAAAACGGTTCATATGGGCTGCAATCCAAGCCACAGTCCTTTTGACACCCTGTTCCAAGGACACATGTGGTTCCCATCCTAACGTTTCTTTCGCTAAACGATTATCCGCTAGGAGACGGTTTACCTCACTACGAATTGGACGAATCCGTGCTTCGTCCACAACAATTTTCGCCGTACTTTGTATCGAATCTATAATAATATTAGCTAATTGCCCAATAGAGATTTCCTGCCCTGAGCCCACATTGATGACCTTGCCAACGGCCTCCGGAGTCTGCGCAGCTTTCATAAATGCCTCCGCCGTGTCCGTTACAAAGGTAAAGTCACGCCGGGCATCCGTATTTCCAAGGCGTATTTCTTTACAGGCAAGCGCCTGAGTAATGAGAGTAGGAATGATGGCCCGGGCCGACTGGCGCGGTCCATAACAATTGAACGGCCTTATTGTAACGACTGGTAGTTCAAATGAAGCATAAAAACTTTCGGCTAACATATCCGCTCCAATTTTACTGGCTGAATAAGGGGACTGACCTTGAAGAGGATGGGCTTCGTCTATGGGGACATAGCGTGCAGAACCATATACTTCACTGGTCGAAGTATGGACAATTCGATTCACGCCATGATCTCGTGCTGCCGTAAGAATATTGAACGTTCCCATTATATTTGTTTCAACAACTTCGCGAGGATTTTTATAGGAATAAGGGATTCCCACCAAAGCGCCTAGATGAAATACACTATCGCAACCCTTTACGGATCGTTCGATCACATCCGCGTCACGTAAGTCACCCGCAATTATTTCAATTTGTTCAAGAATACTCGGCTCTAAATCCTCCAGATTCCCTCGACCATCCCTGGAATTATAACGAATAAAGACGCGAACTTTAGCTCTCGCTTTGACCAAAGCCTCCGTCAAGTGACTACCGATAAACCCGCCAGCTCCTGTGACCAAGACCTGTTTTTGCTCCCACATAACGCTCACCAATTCCCCTCCTTCAGTAATTGCTATATCGTATGTCAGTTTTTGTATATCTGACACCGTTGCTCCTTTCCAAACGATCCTTCGTCATTTTCATCGTCATTTCCACCGTCGACCCCAAACCAGAGGAAGTTTCTTACCTTAGAGAGCATGTTTAGTGGAATTGCGTCAATGAGTGCAGTCGATAAGGCGTTAAGAAACGCAACGGTTCACTTGCAGAAAGCCCAGAGGTTTTGCGTTTTAGCCTTAGCGACAAACGAATAGCAATGGAACGTGTCGATCACGATAGTCTCCAGTGGAGAGTATCGCCGAAGCCGTGATCCCTAGAGGAATACCTACCGGCGTAGGATGCTAAGAAACTTCCTCCTACCGCATCATTTGCTCCAACATGGTTAAATATCTGGGCGCAAGCTGTCCCCACTCAAATGCCAATGCTTGCTCCCGTCCCCTCTCGGCAAGGGATCGCAGTAGAGAAGGATTGTTGCAAGCGCTGATTAAGGTCTGAGCTAACTGTGTAACATTACCGGCTTCAAAGGTAAGGGCACAGTCGTGAGAAACTAATTCTGCTAGTCCCCCTGCTCTTGAGGCAATTACAGGAGTGCCGATTGCCATTCCCTCTAAGGCCACCAGTCCATAGGCTTCACGCCGACTCGGAACAACGAGGCCCGACGCACGCCCCATCCACCGCCTTACCTCAGAACTCGGAAGCCAGCCGTGAAACTTAACCCAAGCTCCTAACCGCTTTAACTGAACCAGCCTTCTCAAGTACGCTTCATAGTAATCGGGTCCCTTGCCGACAATATTTAAATGAATTTGTCGCCCGCTTTGCCGTATCCAAGACATGGCCTGAATCAAATCTTCGACCCCTTTATAATCAATCAGCCTGCCCACATAAAGAAACTCCTTCTCATTCTCTGGCTGCCATCGTTCTGAGGGCCAAGAAATACCGATCGGCAATATTTCCGTTTTGGCAAGGTATTGGGGAAAACGCCCGGCCAAATAGTCCCTCTCACTCTGACTGATAAGCTGAATGCGTTGACAACGCATCAGAAGTTCTTCTTGAATCTTAAATTGCGCTTGTAACTCAGGTTCAGGTCGGTCCCCTAACTCCTTGCGCAAAAAAGAATAAACTGAATAAAGAATGGGTGTCTGTCCTCCTGAAAGGGTATAAGCCAAAGGCGTAAAATTGATAGCGTGACTATGGATTAAATCCCACTGCTGACTAAGCTCAGGAAATTCCTGAAGTACAACATCCGCTTTGATCATCCCTAAATAACCGAAATAATGGCTGTTACGTGGTAATCCCAAGACTTTGATCTGTTGTCCCCGCAAGACCCAGCCAGGAACGTTCCAATCACTGCGTGGCACAATAACCGTTTGCTGTACGCCCAAACGATCAAGCATATATAACATGCCAGTGGCCGCCGTTCCGGCACCACCAAAGCTTTCCTCTTCAAATTCATTGGTCAAAGATAATACGTTCAAAGGAATCACCCCCACACCCCTATCCTATGCGACAAGCATTAGAAGGTGCCAAGCTGTCAATCCTTTGATCATTAGGGATTACCAAAGACTTTCAGCATAAGTTCTGTCCATTGCCTTTCCCAGCGTTTCTTAGAAAAGGCCTGCTCGACAAGAGCACGAGCGTTTTCTCCATGTCTCCGGCGATCCTCCTCCGAATAAATGTACTCCTCTAGAGCAGAGCGAATCCCTTCGGCCGAAGGGTTGACAATCTTGCCGTTGAATTCCGGAAGGATCAGATTAGCTAGCCCACCCACATTACTACAGACTAGGGCTTTACCACACGCCATTCCCTCTAAAGCGGCGAAGGAAGTTCCCTCCGAGCATAAGGAGGGAATCACGACAATATCCGCCTCCTGATAGGCCTGGGGCATCTCATTCATGGCATAATGGCGATAGCGAATCCGATCACCAGCGCCTTGGCCTGCCTGCCAGGTTTTCCATTGCTCCACTAAGTGTGGCCAGTTGGAATCAAGGGCAAAATTAAACCTGACTTGGGGATATTTCAGGAGCAACTCAGGGACAATCTTCTGCATTAAGTAGATCCCACGGGCAGCATCGATCCGACGCGGATATAGGATCTCCAGCATGCCATCCTCTTCGCGCTTACATGGTTTAAATAAATCCGTGTCGACATAATTGGGTATATAACACATTTTATCGATACTCGCCCCGGGCAAAATGCAACGACAATATTCCAAAAAGCTCAGATCCACAGTTACCACAGCGCACGTTTGAGCAAGTGCCGGACGAATAAATCCCTCCAAAGCATTAATACCCCATGCTCGATCGGCCTCCGGTTGATCGAACCAAATCCCATGACTGATGGTCAGCGAACTGGGGTGATAATTTCGTTGCCAACCCGCCCACATATAAATTACATGATCAGATGCCTCGATATCCGTTTTCATAACCTGTTCCACGCAGTTGACGGCATCCCCCTTCCAAGGATAGCCCCGCACCATAATTCCCTCGTAGTCTCGCTCCCAAGGAGCCAGTCCAAACTGAAAGATCGTTGGCTCATACCCAAGACTTTTACATAGGAAGGCTAAATCACGAGTATAGCGTTCTAGTCCTCCCAAGACCACGTTTGCTCCATCATAAGTGTACAGATTCTGAGCTATCAGCGACACCTTTCTGGCCAAGCATTTCCCCTCCTTTACCAAACACGAGTTTCCCCCTCAATCCAAACCCTCCAAAAGTTCAAGAGCCCTGGTTATCCGTACCGACCAAGAATTTGTTAGGGCTGTCTCTCGGTAAATTCCTTGTTCGACGTGTTTAGACTTGATAGCTTGTTCAATCTGCTGAATCATCTCTGGAGCATCCCTGCCAATCCTCACTATAGGAGTGAGGCTTAGGCATTCATTTATGGGGGTCCCGACCACAGGGATACCAGCTGCCAGATACTCATACATTTTAATGGGATTGGCCGAATGAGTCATTTCCCTGACCTGAAAGGGAATGAGGCCCACATCAAAGTTTTGTACATAGGTTGGAAGTACTTCATAAGACCTACTTCCTAAAAAGTAGATGTTAGGAATGCCCCGACAGATCTCTTGCGGGTAATTCTCTGGACCTATCAATACCATTGCCCATTGCGGGCGGGAAAGGGCAATCTCCCGAAGCAGTGCATAATCAATCCAGGAATCTAAATTCCCGTGAAATCCGATGATGCGACGGTAGAGCAGTCGAATTCTCTTCAGATCTTTAGGGATCCCTCGAACCGGTTTGGAAAAATGCCTAACGTCCGCACCGTTTTTCAGAAGATAGGTTTTGTGAGGATAATCGGCGTTGGTCAAATTTAACAATTTATCTGAGGATACAATAATCATGTCCACTGAATCCATAGCTTCCCGAAGTCCTTGCTGCCAAAAGGCAAATTCGTCTATACTCTCGTCGATATAGTCAAAAACCTTAATATTAGGCTGAACAACGTCTTTGAACGACATAGCCTGCGGAAAACTAACCCAAAAAACGACTCTCGTTCCAGCTAAGCGTTCTTTAATCGTCGGATCTGCCAGAGTTAATATCAAATCATTAGAGATACATAAACCAGTTTCTGTATACCAAAAGACTCCCTTACCATCTGGAATACTGTTAGTGAAGATCGCAAAATGCCCTTGCCGAACAAACTCTGTGAGTAATTGTTGCGGGCGTTGAAAAATCACTTCTTGCCAAGAGATTATCGGAGGGTAGATGATTGTATAGAGCTTCAAGTTCAAACACCCCTTTGTTTACACTATACGCAAACTTCATTCACAGAGTGCCTTCTTCTGGTCTACAAATGAACATCTCACCTTCTTGGGCATAAACTGTTAACGGGATTTTTAGATATTGAGGTGCATAGGATGAAAAATGTCCTAGTAACCGGTTCCGACGGTTTTATCGGCAAGAATCTGCTTGTAGAATTAAAACGAATAAACGGCCTAAAAATCATACGCTTTACTAGACGGGATACACTCGAAACCCTGAAGGCCTCTCTGAAGGAAGCGGATATCGTCTATCACTTGGCCGGGGCTAACCGTCCGCAACGTCTGGAGGAGTATCAATCCGATAATTTCGACCTAACCCAGACCATCCTTGAACTACTTAAATCTGCCCATCACTTCCCACCCATTGTTTTCACTTCATCTATCCAAGCAGAGCTTGAAAACCCCTATGGACGCAGTAAACAACAGGCTGAGACTAGCCTCATGGCCTACCAACGCGAAACAGGAGCGAGTGTTTTTATTTACCGTCTACCCAATATCTTCGGGAAATGGGCTAAGCCCAACTATAATTCCGTGGTGGCCACCTTCTGCTCCAACATTGCCCATGACTTAGAAATTACGATTTCGGATCCGAATAAGGAATTAGAACTGGTCTACATTGACGACCTTGTCGAAGAATTTGTCTCTTTGCTCAACTCTCCGCCTCAGATACCATCCATGATATCCTCTCCACTTCCCGGCCATAATCGTTCCCCTCAAATCTCGATTTTCCGTACTGTTCAACGTTCCTTTCGAGTTTCTCTCGGGACCATCGCCGAAAAGATCCATCAGATCCGGGATATTCGGCGAACGTCAATGGTACCCGATTTATCCGACGAACTGATGAAGCGCCTCTACGCCACTTATTTATCCTATGTCGAACCCAACGGTTTTTCCTATCCTTTAGAAATGCATAAGGACAGCCGCGGTTATTTAGTGGAATTACTCAAATCACCGCATTTCGGTCAGATCTTTCTTTCGAGATCCCACGATGGCGTGCTCCGCGGCAACCATTATCATAATACGAAGGTTGAAAAATTCTTGGTTCTCGAGGGTAAAGCCTTGGTCAGGCTCAGAAATCTCCTGAGTCAGGACGTGCTATCCTATGCCGTCAGTGGTGATAACATCGAAATCGTGGATATTCCGCCTGGGTATACCCACTCCATCGAAAATCTCTCCTCAGACGAACTGATTGTCCTCTTTTGGGCCAGCGAAGTCTTTGATCCGAATCACCCCGATACGCACTATTTAGACGTTTAAAAGCCTTCCCTTTTAAACGTCGCCAACAGAGGAGGTAATGGTGTGCCTAAAATGAAAGTCATGACCATTGTCGGGACCCGTCCGGAGATAATTCGTTTATCTTGCGTTCTAAAGGCGTGTGACCAATACTTTGACCATCTTCTCATCCACACGGGACAAAACTGGGATTACCAACTCAATGAAATCTTCTTCGACGAACTTCAGCTACGCCAACCCGATTACTTTCTAAGTGCCGCTGGCGAGAACCTCGGTGAAACCTTAGGCAACATCCTGAGCAAATCCTATGCTATCTTACAGAAGGAAAAACCAGAGGCTTTGTTAATCTTAGGGGATACCAACAGTGCTTTAAGCGCCATTCCTGCCAAGCGCCTCAAGATCCCTATTTTCCACATGGAAGCTGGCAACCGCTGTTTTGATCAGAATGTACCGGAGGAAATTAATCGCAAGATTGTCGACCATATCAGTGATATTAATCTGCCCTATACTGAACACAGTCGGCGCTATTTACTGAGCGAGGGCTTGCGTCCAGAACATTGCTTCGTGACGGGTTCTCCTATGTCGGAAGTCCTCGCCCATTATAAAGAACGGATTGAAAAAAGTCCCGCCCTCGCTGACTTCGGCTTAACTCCCGGAAAATATACTCTGGTCAGTGCTCATCGCGAGGAAAATCTAGAAACTGAAAAAACTCTCTTAGCTCTGGTCGCTTCCCTCAATGCTGTCGCAGAAACGTATCAGCATCCCGTCATCTACTCCACCCATCCGCGCAGCCTTAAACTATTTGAAGAAAAAGGGATTAAGTTCCATCCCCTGGTGCGAAACTTAAAACCGTTTGGGTTTTTCGCCTATAACAAGCTCCAACAACACGCCTTTTGCGTGCTCTCTGACAGCGGTACCTTAAGTGAGGAGTCCGCTCTTCTAAATTTCCCCGCAGTCCTGATTCGTACCAGTACCGAACGGCCAGAAGTACTCGATAAAGGGTCCATGATCATCGGAGGAGTTCTACCCCAAGAAGTCCTTCCAGCGATCACCCTAGCCCGGTGCCTCTTTGAGGCCCAAGAAAAAACCGCCCTACCGGCGGATTATATGGATCTCAACGTTTCTATTAAAGTCGTTAAGCTTATCCAAAGCTATACTAAGTTGATCAATCGCTCTGTCTGGCGCAAAGAAAGTTAGACACATTCAAGCAAATAACAAGTCAAAATATCCATGGCATCTTTGACTTGTTATTTGCTTTCATATGCCTTAACCCTTAACATATGGCCTCAGCGCTTCCACAAATGCTCTGGCCCGATGATGATAGGTGTGTTTGGCAAACACTTCTTTTTGCCCTTCAAGGGCCACTTGCTGACGTTCCTTATCATGCTTGAGATAATAGTCCACGATTTCCAGGGTTTCACGTGGCGAACTCGTCAGCGCCAGATGAGTTCTATCTATAAAGAGGTTCTCCAGTGCCTTCGTCCGGTAACTTAGGAAAAAACCCCTACACCCTAATACTTCAAACGGTCGACCGGTTGTCTTAGTTTCTGAAATATTGTCCCATTCCAGGCCTAACACTATTTTGGCCGAGCTATATAACAACGGCACATCGTCATAGGATAATAAGCCCTTGATAAAGTGTTTTGGCACCAGGGTTTCCCAACCCTGTCCCCAAATGGCAACCTTATATTTGCGCTCAATGAGCGGCAGGACATTTTCTTGAATACTTTTGAGCCTGAGATCAATCTCCCCATCATTTTCTTGCCCCAAGATAAAGTTTTTCACGTAATCGTCTTCGAACCTTTGATGATAACTGGCAGCGATTGTGATATCTGTCACGTAGTCGTCTTTAGGGGGAAGGTGACGGTGTTGCAAAGGAGAGTACCCGAACTGCAACAAAGCACAAGGTTTCCCAATTCTTAGGTAGTCATCTAAGCATTCTGCCGCCGGTGTGAAAATAAAATCACACCGCGCGGCAATTTTTAAACTGAGTTTATCATGATACGTCCAATCTTCCGTGGCCCAGTAGACATGAAAAAGTCCTTTTTCTCGACAAGCTTGGATTAGGTGCTCAAAGTTCATATGGATTTGTGGACGTCCAACCGTCAAGATCACATCCGGCTGGACCTCTTCAAGCGCTTTTAAGATATTGGCATATTGGTCCATCTCACCCATTATAATGGGATATTTCCACGGCAAGTCGACGACAGCCACCCAAACCCCAAGCTCCGATAACGCCTTATAAAAACACATATAAACCGGATGATTACAAAATGTGAGGACTTTAAGCAACGAACTCCAACCTTCCTCTCCTCCAGAACATAACCGCTAATTCTGAACACCGCTTTCCGGCCTTAAAGTCTGCCCCATTCTCGGCTTTCATTGCGTACAATCCGTTTTAGGCGCTCATTACGGTGATAATACAGATTGAGATTAAAGCGATATTCCGGGAAATTTTCTGTCCCTTCCGCAAAGCGGGGATGATATAAATGAATCGCTTGAGCCTCGGTATTAATATAAGTGCAACCGTTCAGCTTCAAACGTGCCACTAAGTCTCCATCTTCATGAGCAATTCCGGTAAAGTCCTCATCCAAACCACGGATCGAGAAAAACTCTTCTCGGCTTATGGCGATTAAATAAGGTAACAGCTCGGAGTAATCTGGACACCGATTAAAATGGTTCAAGTCATACTTTCCTTCATTGTACTCAAGATATTTGAGAAACGAGCCATCTGGGTCGCTCTTAACTGTTTTAGGGATGCCCATTAGTTTAGGGTTGCTGAGCACCGGATAAACAAGCGGCAAAATGGTATCCTCAAGGTGAAACATCTCCCCGCAGGCAATGATCAGCACCTCCCCACAGGATTGTCGAGCTGCAATATTGATTGGAAACCCAGATGGTCTCCACTTTAGTCCGCCTCCCAAGTTTCGTTGGCCAGAAAAAATATACCTCAGCTTCAACTTTTCTAGATAGGGCTGGCAGACTGCGTCTGTATCATCCTGAACCCCGTCGTTGATCACAATGGTTTCGAAGGTGAAGGGAATGTTTTGCTTGGCAAGAGAATGGAGTTGCCACTTGAGTAAGTGTGCTCGTTGAAAGGCCGTGATAATTATCGATACTTGAGGGCGATTCATCATAGTTGAAATTGGAGCAATCCCTAGATGGGGGTTTGCTTGGCATTTTGAGTAAACACCACTTTCATGAACCATCTCATGATTGATCCCCAGCGCCTTTAACCGATTGATCAGCATTATTCCGCCTGCATTACCTGAATCGGGACCAAATCCTCCCCCTATCTGAAAATGAGCTTTGTTAATATACAGGGGAAGCTCAACTCCTACATAACTGCTATCAAAAACTAAATTGACCTCACTCCCCATAACCGGTTCGGCTGAAACTAACGGAGAGGAAAGACAGTTATGACCATGATAGGCACCTTGCAGCGCTTCCAGCCACCCTGGTTCAAACCTAAGATAAGGATGAACAAAGATCAGAAAATCTCCCTTTGCTTGTTCGGCCCCCGAATTATAGGCTCGATGGAGCCCAATACTCTCCTCTTGGGAATTTTTGCCGAGATCCGGAGAAACACAATGGGACAGCCCTCGGTCTTTTAATTCTTGCTGTACTGGTTGATTATCTGAGTCTACAATAAAGAGAATTTCCTTGTCGTGTAGGTCAATCGTCGCTATAAGCTGCTCATAGATATCTAACTCGGCCTGATGGACAACGGGACAAAGAAATGAAAATTTAACTTCTTTAAATACTTCATCGCGGAATTGTTCGATATATTCAAAAGGCTCCAGCCAGGTCTTAGCTCTGGGCGCTTCATCATCCACCCACAATCCTCCGGGTACTAAAGCCTGAGGAAATTTCATGACTGCTAGTCCATCTTCGAGGATAAAGCGATCGAGCAAATTATACCCTCGATATCCTAGGGACCTACGTCGGAGGTAACGGTAGGCAAGTTGTCGTTCGTTAGAAAACCCATAGTGCAGGACCTTAATTCCGTCTAACCGCTTTATTTTCGTTTCCTCTGACGAAGAATCTAATTGTGAAAGTCCTATATCCATTCTCGCCTGAGACATGTCTGAAGTCACACGCCATAAGCGAGTATTCCATTCAGCACCAAACTGCCCGTCCAACCGATACCAAGCTAGACTGCGCCAGAAATTAACCCTTTGCAAGCTCAGTCCATTGATCTGCTCAAGCACACAATAATCGCAAAGCGCTTGCAGACTCTCGTAAGTGGCAGTTAGTACTTCATCGGCATCCAACCAAAGAATGAAATCCGGAGAAAGTGCTAAGGCCTCATTAATTAGGATTTGGTAATGCTCTCGTTCATGGATATCGTTAACTGCTGCGCGGATAACGTAGGGAGTTTGAGCCTGCATATACTCGTAGCTACCATCCGTGCTGCCGCCATCGTAAACAACCAAAGCATTCACTAACGGCAAGACATAACGTGTGAACCGTTCTAAGTTTCCTTTCCTGATCTCGTCGTAAATCCGACAGACCGCCACAATTTTGTACCCTCCCATTTTGCATCCCCCCATTTTATCCCATTCCCACTTATTGCAGAAACTCACTTTCCCCCCTCTTCTGTTCCAACAAGAGACCGTTGAGCCTGAGTAGGTTTTCGGTTTCTTCCAGATTCATCACAAAATCTCCAGAGCTATACGCTTTATTGAGGGGCTGTATATCAGGTTGCGCTTTGACTATTTCCGGTAGCAAAGGCTGAATGGCATAATAGCTTCCGCTGTCATAGGTTCGCCACGCTTCCTCCTCAGAAACGAGAACCTCATCGATCTTTTCTCCTGGTCTAATACCGGTATAAACAATGGGTATCGCTCGATCCCCAATCAAACCCTTAGCAACGTCAATGATCAAGGCCGCTGGAATTTTAGGGATGTAGATTTCCCCTGGCAATGCTTCTTTCAGGGCAGCCATTATCGTCTCAACAGCATGCGACAAGGGCAACAAAAACCTTGTCATATCCATCGTAGTAACCGTAACCGGTCCACCACGTTTAATTTGTTCATGAAACAGAGGAATCACAGACCCTCGTGAAGCCAGGACGTTGCCGTAACGAACACAAATAAATCGGGTACCAGGAACTGAAATATTACCTGCAATAAAGATCCTTTCCTGCAACGCTTTGGATATGCCCATCACGTTCACCGGCTTACAGGCTTTATCCGTAGATACCCCCACAACCGTCTCCACACCCGTTTGATTTTCTCGAATCGCCCTAATGATGTTCTCTGCTCCAAAAACATTCGTCTGCACCGCTTCAAACGGAAAATACTCACAAGACGGAACTTGCTTAAGGGCAGCCGCATTGATGACAATTTCTGCTTCTTTTAAAACGGCACTTACGGCATGGAAATCCCGAATATCCCCGATACGAAACTCCAGCAGACGGGTGAAATTTTCATAGAGCACTGCATCGGTCTGTTTAACAGTTTGCTCGTATTCCACCCTCATTGCATGTTGTTTCGCTTCATCGCGGGAAAAAATAATTACTTTTTTAGGGAGACCGAATTCCCCAGTCAACAAACGACGAGCTAATACCTTACCTAACGAGACAGTTCCGCCAGTAATCACGATATTTTTGTTGTCACATATCATTTAGGTCCCCTCCAATTTAGCCGTCAGACCATTTTATGAGATTTGGGAACGGGTCGAGGATGGACTCATATTGTCCTAGGTTTCCGTATTTTCCTTCTGGATCGTATAGTTTATAGCGGGTGTATTTTTGGAGGCGATCCTCTAATTTAGACCAGCCATAATGCTTTATTCTTAGGTGGTCTGTTCCACTCCGCCGTAGCATTGCAATATTTACCGGCAAGCGTCCACAGTGCTGCGGTACTTCCCGCCAGATGGGCTTGAAATCCGGAATTACGCGGACAAGCATGTCAAAATAATTATCATGCGCTTTCCAAAAGCAATCTGCTCGGTAGTCGAGATCATTCCACATGTCATAAAGTCGAAAGCCCCATACATCAACTCGTTGTTGATCCATTAGCGTTTCAAACGCCTTTCGGCTAGCAGGCCTGAATATTTCATCCGCATCCAGTACCATGAGCCAATCGGGCCCTCGTTCAAGTACTTTCTGATAGAGCATTTTCCTATACAACACTTCATTACTAAAATCTAAGCAAGGGTTCCTATGAAAATAGGTCGGAAGCGTAGTATAAGTTTGAATGAGAGACATGCTATGATCCGTACTACTGTCATCAATGACAACGAGTTCATCCGCAAAAGTCCCAATGCTTTGTACGACTTCGGTCAAATATCTATGCGCCTCATTTTTGACAAGCATTCCCACCACTAATTTCATGGGATTTCCTCCAAACGTTGTAACCGTAGGTCTTTTTAAATATCCTATGCGACAAGCCCCGAAAGGTGTTCAATTGCTACCAGCTGTGGGCAAACCTTTTGGATCGGCTTCGCACCCACTCTACAATACGTCCTAAGCTTGGACGTACGGAAGGTTCTTCTGTCTAAATAAAAGTTAGACAGAAGAACCTTCTCTTGTCTGCTTTGCTCACGTCATATTAACCCTTCCAAAGAAGCTTCATGATCGCCGCGCAGGCCCCAGCCAGTGCGATGACAAAACCTGACCACCAACGCCGATTACTCTCAGAATCTTCTTTAAATTTCTCGAAGTCCTGTTTCGTGATGTAGTTACCGGCGATCAACACTCGCATATCATTCACTACTGCCGATACATCCTTAACAGTCTCCTTGATTTCTGCAATATCTTCTTTGATCGTTCTTACTTCCCTTTCTTCTATATTCCACTCCCCCACTCATCGACCTCAGCTTGTCTTACAATCTATACTATGGATCACATCGAAAAAATGCTACTTATTGTCTTATCTACTTATTACTTATTAATTCCATTTCAGGAACCCTCGACATATCTTAATAAAAGGTACGATATTATTGGTAGACAGCACGAGGAGGTTACAATGCCTACAATTATCTATCCTCCTTCAATCCCATGGAGTTGGATGTTTCAGCGCCCGCAACAGCTGTTGGGTCATTTTTCTGCATCCGGCCAAACAGTTCTTTATGAAGATCTCGGTAAGTTTTCCCAACCAAATATCAAGCATTTATCCCCAACCTTTCTTCTCTGTCAAGGGATCTCCGCTATGACTATTCCCCATCCGCGACCACGCATTCTCTGGTTAACCGTTCCCTCTCATATTAATTTAATTCATTCCTATAACCCGGATCTCGTTATTTATGATGCTGTGGATGAACCCAAAGAGGAATTTGCCAGTTGGGCACCCTATTATCCTACTATCTTGGCAAGATCAGACCTTATCTTTTGTAGCAGTCAGAGTATTTATGACTATTTTTCCGTACGGCATCCTCAAGTTTATCTTGTTCCAAATGGTGTGGATTACGTTCATTTTTCGCCATCCAAACGCAACCGCCCTGTTGATCTTCCGTCAGGCAAACCCATCATTGGTTACAGTGGAGCAATAGCCCCTTGGGTAGACTGGAAATTGCTCAGCGTCGCAATTCGAGAAAACCCGGAAGTGAACTTTGCTTTTATAGGGGCCCTCTTTCAGCTCAAAAAATTTCCGCTTAAATCTAAAAATGTCTTCTATTTAGGACTGAAACCTTATAATGAACTTCCAGCCTATCTTCATCACTTCGAGGTTGGGCTTATTCCCTTTCTTCAGACAGAAATGACCAATGGGTGCAACCCCATCAAACTCTATGAATATTATGCCTCAGGGATCCAGGTTTTAGGGACTCCGCTTCCTGAACTGCTTACCATCCCAAAAATCAATCTTGAAAGTAACCCCCTATTGTTCTCCCTTCGCCTACGTCATTTATTAGAAGGAAAAGATTCCGACAAAGCAGAAAGAATGGCCTTTGCTCAGGCTAACGACTGGAGTGAACGGTCCGGTCGGATGCTTCAACAAATCTTTCTTAAGACAAATAGAAATGAAGAGTAGGGTGTAACACCCTACTCTTTGATCGAATAGTATACGTTGAAAGTCTCGCTCAGTCCTAACTCATTTTCGAATCAATAAAAGGGGGGAAATACACATGCTATTTGAAACCCATGCTTGGGTTACTCTCGACAATGCCGTCGCCATATATAATGTTTACAGCGATGTGCTCGTCGCTACCATTCCCGTGGGCATAAATCCACAATTCCCAAAACGCACACCGGATGGTACAAAAGTTTTAGTCCCTAATTTGGGCAGCAACACAGTCTCCGTCATATGCACTGCCGCCAATCACGTCTTGGCAACGATTCCGGTGGGCCTTGCACCTACTGCGGTCGTTATTGACCCAACTAGTACAACAGCCTACGTGACAAACTCTGGAAGTGGAACCGTTTCAGTCATCAGTATACCAACCCTTACTGTCGTAAGCACAATTACCGTTGGCACAGGCCCTGTCGATGTCACAATTGCACGTGATGGCAGCCGCATCTACGTTAGCAATGGCGGTAGCAATTCTGTCTCAGTCATTAATCCAGTAACCAATACCGTCATCGCTACGATCGCAGTAGGTACTTCACCCAATGGCCTGGCCGTCAGCTTAGATAATTCAAAGCTTTTCGTTGTCAATAGCGGTAGCAACAGCGTCAGTGTCATCAGCACTGCAACCAATACTATTCTCAGTACAATTCCAGTCGGCTCAGTTCCGCAAAAAATTGCAGCCAATCCGGTGAATCCAGTCTTTATGTACGTCACCAACTTCGGGTCAAACAGTGTAAGCGTAATCTCGACAACAGGACTTAACGTAGTAACGAATGTTCCTGTCGGCATAAACCCTCTAGGCTTGGATGTTACGGGAGATGGCACACAGGTATGGGTTGCTAACGAAGGAGACAGCTCGATCAGTATCATCAATACCAACACGAATACCATTGCCGCTGCGCTCCCAACTTCATTCCCGCCTCGAGGCGTCACAGTGGGCAGAGTTGGATCTGCATTAGAACCAGGTGCACCCCTTGATTTGCTTGACCCTTATCAACTCGAAGAAGTCACAGAATCGGTTTGCATCATCGTCGAAAAAGTCTATGCTAGCTGTCAACAAAGGGAATGCTTCCCTGCCTTCACTGTCCCCTTGCCAACCGGTTTGCCTCCCTTTACCTTTGTCAGTATGACATTTTCTACCGGTGTGATTGTTCCTGGCAGTGTCGTCATTACCCCTATACCATCCCGCCCAAATTTCTCAAGAGTTCAGTTTACCATTGAAATCCCCTACACGTTGATCTTACGAGATTCTACTGGAACCTTGTTTACCCTCACAGGTGTCCTTCCTGATATTAATAAAGACATTGTGCTTTATTTCCCACCGACCCGACCAGAATTCGATTTTAACTTACGCATTGAAACGAGAACTGAAGTATTAACTAGCCCACTATTCACGACAGCCTCGATACAACTCGCTATTGGGAGCTTTGTTATAACTAAAGTAACCGGCATTGTTCAACTCCTCGTTCCAGCCTTCGGATTCTGCCCAGAACCTCCTGCTTGTGAAGAATTTCCGAATATTCCGCAAAATCCTTGCCTTAATTTTTTTGATACCACACTCACTCCGTTCCCGAGTGATTTCTTCCCTCCACAGCTGGATACTTGCCAATAAACAATTCATCTTATTATTACACCATGTTTAGTCATCAAATGTTGCCCCTCTGGAAAGAGAGGGTCGTCCACAACGGCCCTTTCTTTGACCAGGTTGAATCACCAATGCTCATGATAATAAAGGAAGTGATTGTATTGGCTTACCTAAGTCGAACCACTATTACTCCCCTTCTCCTAACCTATGAAAGTGAATCCATGTACCTACACATCGATTCTCAGGGATGTGCGCTCTTCGGAGGCGGCAGCTCCGAACCCGTCTATCAGATCCAAGAACCGCTACTTTTAGCCCATGGAATCATGACCGATCCCGAAACCGTTCACTTGGTCGTGCTCAAAACAAACGGTGAACTCTGTTACACTCTAATTTCTGGACCTTCGATGCCCCTGACAACCTTAATCGCCAAACTAGACATTCGCGCCACAACTTATCGCCGACTCTTCCTTTTCCCACAAGGTAAACTAATACATATTTTTTTCGCTTATTCGCATCAGGCCATTCGAAATCTCTGGCATATCGAGCATCGTTTTTGGAACGGGTCCTCTTGGCACAGTGCTCATATGGGTGAAGTTGTTAATCAACAGGAACCCCTTTATCACGTGAACCTTGATAGTCAAGGGAACCTCCATTTGCTAACTATTACCTGCCAAGGGCGGCATTCTCTTCTTTTTACAAACCGCTTCAATGGAACATTTCACCTATGGGGCTCTCCAGCCGAAACGTTAAAAATCTCTGGCGAGGTTGTAGATATGGCCTCACTCATGACGTCAGATAACGTTCATCATCTCTTTTGGGTCGTAAAAAATTCAGGTGGTCAGTTTGAAGTTCGCTGGGCACAACAAACGGATGCTCATGAACTGACGAGCACTTGGCATCCCTCACCCGCTCCTATTAAAACATTCCCCTCTCCCTGGAAAAGCATTGGCGCTGTAGAGAAAAACGGAGTTCTTTGGCTGCTGGCCCATACTGGGGAAGAAATTCTCATGCATAACGATGGTAAAGGATGGAAATTAATTTCCTCTCATACACCCTTCTATCTACCCTTACAATGGGTGCATAAAGGTAAAAAGAATTTCCATCAGACTTACTGGTTGGAAGACCAAGCTGAGAGGCGCGCTCCGGCTTATTATCTCGAACTAGGCATCGCTGCAAAAAAGCAGGTCAATCCTTTGCCGGCGTCCTCTCAAACCCCTCTCCCCACTCCCCCACCTGTACCAGCCTTTTATCCTGAACTATCGTCTCCCACTTCCGATCCTGTACAATCTGTTTCAATCACTGAGAATAAATCAAATTCCCTAAACTCATCGGAAGTGATCGAACCAGTGGAGGTCATTCAGCCCCACTCTTTGCAAGAACACGCCGAATTTGAACATTTAGTCTCTACTGTCGCTCAGCTCGAGCAGGATAATGCCGAGTTACAACGTTTGATCACAACCGTTGCCTATCTCGAAGCAGAAAATACCAAGCTTCAACTCATAGCCCCAACTGTTGCTCACCTCGAACAAGAAAATTCCGAGTTACAACGTTTAATCACAACCGTTGCCTATCTCGAAGCAGAAAATACCAAACTTCAACTCATCGCCCCAACTGTTGCTCAGCTCGAGCAGGGAAATTCCGAGTTGCAACGTTTGATCTCAACCGTTGCCTACCTCGAAGCAGAAAATACTAAGCTTCAACTCATAGCCCCAACTGTTGCCCAGCTCGAGCAGGGAAATTCCGAGTTGCAACGTTTGATCACAACCGTTGCCTATCTCGAAGAAGAAAATACCAAACTTCAACTCATAGCCCCAACTGTTGCCCTGCTCGAGCAGAATAATGCCGAGTTGCAACGTTTGATTTCGACAGTAGCCCATATTGAACAAGAAAATGAAGATATGAGTCTTCTCCTACGCAACGTACTTTCGAGATTTAACGAAGTTGTGGAAGATATGTCCAATAATGCTCATCAAGTCAACCAAGAAAGTGCTATCCCGGCTTTAGCTGAAATCCATTTCAATGAACTTGAGCCGGTTAAAGATGCCATGTCAAATCTTGAAAAGGAAACTCAAAGTCTATCCCAGGTCCTTCGGGTTATGCTGGTCAAACAGGAGGAGAGCGACTCTTCTCTCGAAAAGCTTAAAACACTCTTATCCCAACTCCAAACCTCAAAAGAAGAGGTTAAGAACAAAGGGGGTTTTTGGAACAAATGGATCACCTAGATTTAAAGACAAATCTTGCCGAAATTCTCTCCAAGTATCCTCAAACAGCTAATATCTTTCGTAAATTTGGTATTTGCACATCTGGTTGAGGGGCTAAAAGCTTACTCACTATGAGCGTTGAGCAGGCTGCTCAACGATACAACATTAACCCGGCAAGCCTGATCAAATCCTTAGAAGTAGCTATTGAGCACTCTAACCATCAATGGAGACATTACTAATGAACATTCTATTATTGAATGATTCCTCACTGCTATGCCATGGATTAGCTTCAGGCTTTTCCCCAAAGGATAATATCCGTTATCTCCCGGTCCGTTTGCCGGACTGGGAAAACCATTTGATTGAAATGCTACGGACATGGAAGCCAGACTTTGCTTTAGCTGAGGGTGTTTCAATTTCCACAGTGGCTGGGAAGCTCTTTCCTCTTTTGCGCCGTCATTCCCTCCCGCTTATTTATTGGGCCATCGACGATCCTCCAGACTGGCGCCGCATGTCCCGTCCTTTGGGACGGGGAGCCAGTCTGGTACTTACTCCGGCTCAAGAATGTCTATCCCTTTATCAGCGGGAGAAAATACGCGCACTATATTTCCACTTTGCCTGTAATCCTGCTTTTCATCACCCTACAGAACCGTCGCTTGAATATACTTGCGACTTGCTTCTTGTTGCTAATTACTATACCTCATACGTTCAAAGAAGAATCGGGCTAGAAACAATCCTCACGCCCTTAAGTTCAGGGCCGTTTCATTTGAAAGTTTTCGGTAATGAACACTGGCTGTCAAACACGGACCATTACACATTGCCACCCGAGATCTATCAAGGATATTTACCCTATGAACAATTACCCTGCGCGTATTCTTCAGCAAAAATTGTTTTAGGCCTACACTCGGTGATAGACTCCCCTACCATGATGAGCATGCGAACCTTTGAAGCCTTAGGTTGTCGAGCCTTTTTTCTAACGCACTGGTCCCCGGCCATTGAAAACCTTTTTAAAAACCATGTCCATCTCGTCTGGAGCCGTCATCCGGATGAGACACTAGAACTTGTGCGATTTTATCTAGGTCGGGAGGACCTCCGCCAGAAAATTGCCCATCAGGGTCAGGAGGAAGTGTACCGCAATCATACCTATCAGAAGCGCATTAATTCGATTCGGACGTTCCTTGAAAAAATATAACTATGTCTTTCCTTCACTTCTTTAATTGTCATTTATCTGAGTAACTTTGGAGAGGAGTACTCTTGATGAAAGTTCTTTTCCAAGCTCGTCCGGACTTCATGAAAAATCCCGCTGGGGATACCGTCCAAATGGTGTCGACCGGGCAAGAGCTTAACAAGCTTGGTGTTGAAGTACATTTATCTTCTGATCCCAATATTGATCTGTCTCCCTATGACTTTGTTCATATATTCAATATCACTCGAATCAAAGAAAGCTATATGTTTTTTCTTAATGCCCAAAAGCAGAAAAAGAAGATTGTCATCTCTCCTATTTATTGGCCTCCTAATGCTTACTTGAAGCGTGAAGGCGCAAGCGCTAATGCCCTAGCGGTTTGGAAACACATGCAGCCCATGAGGGCTCGTCTGGTAAGTGAATGTACTCTCTTGCTCCCCAACAGTCTTATCGAAATGGACGTGCTTCAGCAAGATTTTCTTAAGGCTGCTCCTTTTCAGGTTGTACCCAATGGCTTTCCTGATTCATTTATTGGGGCAACCCCTCAGCTTTTTCGGGAATATTTTCCTGATATTCCCAAGGAATTCGTTCTATGTGCTGCCCGAATTTCACCACGGAAAAATCAGCATTGGCTGGCAAAAGTCTGTCAAGAACTCGGGCTTTCTCTTGTTCTTTTAGGACCTGTTAATGATCAAACGTATTTCAAGAGTGTGACGTCTTTTTCTAACGTCATCTATCTAGGTACGTTACAGGGGGAACTTCTCGCTTCTGCTTATTCAGCCACGAAATCCCATGCCCTGCCTAGTTGGTTTGAAACCCCAGGCTTATCCAGCATTGAGGCAGGAGCGTGCGGTACGGTTGTGATTTCCACTAACCAAGGAAGCCCTAAGGAATACTTTCAGGATATGGCCCTCTATGTTCACCCTCTTGATGACCTAAGCTTACGGGTCGCACTTGAACAAGCCTTTAATGCCTCTCCCCTCCCTTTAATGCACCATATACACAAACATTATCCTTGGTCTAAAGTAGCTGAAGTAACCTTGGAAGCTTATAGACAGTAATTCTCCAAGAATACTAAGGGAGGGATTTCTCCCTCCCTTTTGCTAAAATATATCGTTGTGATGTTCGGTGGTTAGTCCTACTGCACAGGCATATCTCAGGAAGGTATTGACACTGGCAATCACGATACGCAAATCGACCGTTAAAAGTTCAATTCCGACTAGAGAGACCCTTACATACCCATCTATAACTATCCCTTTTTCCAAAATACGATCTACAACTTCTGCTAAGCTTGAGGAATCCACATCCTTTTTCATGCGTTTTCCCTCCTTTCTTTATCCTACATTATCTTATGTCTTATGTGGGACAAGGGTGAAGGAAAAGCTTCATCTATTTTCAAAATCAGGGAAGGATTTCTCCCTCCCCTTCCCTTTTGTTAAAACAGATCGCCGTGATACTCGGTGGTTAGCCCTACTGCGCAGGCATATCTCAAAAAGCTATTGACACTAGCAATCACGATACGCAGATCGACTGTTAAAAGTTCAATTCCGACAAGAGAAACCCGTACATACCCATCTATAACTACCCCTTTTTCTAGAATGCGGTCTACAACTTCTGCTAAGCTTGAGGAATCCACATCCTTTTTCATACGTTCTCCCTCCCTTTTCGTTTTTGATTTTGTCCTACCATATCCTATGACCAACGATGGACAAGTGTGATTAACAATTACAGGAAGGGCTTTCGCCCTCCCTGTTGGATCAATATGTTAATTCCGATATCTCGGTCTTTTTATTACTTCTTTTTCTTCTTCGGCCATTGGGCTAGGTTCGGCGACCTCATCCGGCGATTGCGTCTGTACTGGTTCCTTATTTTCTGTAATCGCTTGTTCGGGTATTCTTGCGCGTGATGAAAGATAAGGATCATTTGCCCACCAGTCAATCCCCATTTCTTTGGCCTTGTCCACAGAGGCCACAAGCAAGCGTATTTTGATATTTATCAGTTCAACATCAGCCAAAGATATTTTTATATCTCCAGCAATCACGATTCCTTTGTCCAGAATCCGTTCCAAGAGATCTCCTAGACCACTACTGTTATTCGAATGTTGAATTGCCACCCTCTTTTCCCCCCTACATTAGATTTCCCAAAGGCCCAAGATCTAGGTTTAGATCCTCCACTTTTAGTCCAAATATCTCACGCATTTCAACCATTTTGTTATCCAATTTTAAAAAGGTTTCCCCCATTTCCTCTATCTCCCCTTCTGTTAATGTCCCTCCATCAATGCGTCGCAAAGCTTCGTGCTCCATGACTCTCCTTAATAATTCCACCAAAGAAAGCACAAGTTTCGCAAGCCCCTGATCTGCATTAGCTTTATTGGTATTAACACGACCCGCAGAGCTTCGATCTTCAAAATCCATCATGCGCTCAGCCATCTTTGTAGCGGATTGGTCATCTTCTGTCATGAGCTAACCTCCTATCTCCAATTCAAAGATTTGTGAATAAGATAGCTCTCAGGCTTTAGAGAAAATGAACTGAAATGAAACGGGGGCCACGGTCCATTCCATTCATCTGTGAATCCAACTTCATCCAAAAGGATTTTTAATTCCTTGATAAACCCATGCTTAGAGGCATTAGGCACTAAAAACCCAAGATTAATTCCAGCTCCTTGAGTTTGAGGGATTTCAGACCAATAATTTTTAATCCACGGGGTTAAGCGTACGCAAAATTGCGAAACTACCTCCCGAGTCTGTACCACTTCCCTTTCTATCAGTTGATGTCGCATCCTCAGCTGGTCAAGATACTCCCTTCCGCTTTGCACATGCTCCCTCAATGCTGAATATGCTACCGGCGTAAATTCTTGATTTGTCTCCGAAATAGTCAAGCAATACTCCGAACATCCTTCCACCTTGTCAAAACACAGATCCAGTTCTTGTTCATAAGTCCGTAAAAGCTCAACCAAGTGAACTTCATTCACAACACTCACACCGGACTGAATCGGTAACACGGTTAACTGAAGCTCTTGGATTTGTTCAAGCCACTGCAACATAGCTGCTAGAAAGTCCTGTTTTGTCGTGAACATCTCCGTTAGGGACTTGCACCAAATAACACTGTGTGCACCCACCGTTGTCAATTCTGTTGGAAACGGCGGATCGCAGGGTAGATCCAGATCCGTACAATTACGTATGAACCCTAAAAGATACGGCCGTTTCATAAATTCACGTCTATCTTCGAGGTATTCCCTTCGAGCATTGTCTGTACTGAGGTGAGGACAACTTTTAAATTCAAATAAACTAAATCAACATTGCCACAGCTAAGAATAAGATCACCGGAGATAACGACACCTTTATCGAGCAATTTCTCTACGACTGCAAGGAGCGTCACTTGTTTTGATTTTGAAATATTACCCATCCTTAGTCTCCTCCTCATTAATTAACCGTGAAAAGTGATAGGGAGGCCAAGGACCGGATACATCCAAAGTAAAGCCTAATGGATCAGCCACTTCGTCAAACTCTGCAAGCTTTTTATCCCATTCTTCACTATGTTCCTTAGCCATCAGATAATGTACCGCAAAAACAAGCTGCAGTCCCTCCGGTACAACAACTCCAGCCTTATCTAAGAGGCGTGCTTCTGCAGAAATATTGTTTAGATCTTGATAAAGAGATTCGCCATAGTCGTCCAGAAGCCGATCCATTTCCTCTTGTATCTTCTTCTCCCATTGGCGTTTCTGAAAATACCCCCCTCCGCTTTGTCCACCAGAATACGGTAGATTTTCTTGGAGTTTTTCTATAAGTTGCTTACGATTGACAAAAAGTTTGACATGCATCTCCTTGTGATTTTCCAATCTTTGCAAATCTTCTTTTAGTCTCTCGGCATTCTGCCTTAATTGTCGTTTGATATTTTCCTCATCGGTAAAGATCGTACAAAATGGTAGGGGAATGACAGACCTGCCCTCCATTGTTTTTAATAGGATCTCTTCGTGACGCCGCGCATGACTCTCTACCCAGGCCATATCCTCCATATAATGATGGAGTGACTCTTCATTGTACTCTTTTCGAGAGACTGAGCAGACAATCATACCCAGAGTTCTATTCTCAACAATGCGACATGGCCTGTCCTCCATGCCAAGCAAATCAACAATATCCCCTTGATTTGCTTCAATAATACCAAACGCGTACAACAACTCTTCATCGGTATATGGTATGGAATCAGACCCGCTGAAATCACACACCGTGCTATCTGGACAAGTTTTATAGATCTCACAAATTTGAATTTGAGGTGCAGTGTCGTCGTTCTCCTTTTCTAAGGCCTCTTGCACTGTCGTCGAATCTCTTCGATAAGATTGATCCTGAAAAAGGCCCTGGACAACAGCTTCACCTGCACCTCTCAAACGTGCCATAATGGCCTCTTCTAATTCTAAGATAACCTTGTCCGCACATTGATTTACAAGCCTTTCTACGTTTTCTTCCCACCCACCAAGGGACCACTTCATTCTTCGATTCCTCTTTTCTGTCCTACCATCAATCGTTCAAAAAGTCGCATTTCATGTTCACGATATTCTTCTAACGTAATTTCTTTATTTTCCAACATATATTGCCGTTGGCTAAGTTCTCGCCGAATGGCTTCAGGGCTAAAATACTCTGCCTCTGCATGTACAATGACTTGTTTGATCGCCCAAATTGGAAATTTAAAAAACATACTTTTTCCGTCCTCCAGACCAAGAATTAAAGTTACGTTAATCCAATTTCCAAGACCCGCGCTTCAATAAGAGTGGTCGCTTCGTCCATGACCGTCGGGGCTTCTTCGTAAATGAATTCACTTTTCATTAACAAAGTGATGCGGAGCCCAAGGGCCGGTATATTTAAAAATCATCGTCTCCGAACACTTTTCATAAAGAACACCGACGGCTTGGTCAAAGTCCTCTTCCTTCTGGCGTTCAACTAAATATACTCCATCAAAGGCTTGGAATTCATCCATTGGATCTTTAACCACCCACTCGACAGCTAAGGGACGAAGCGTAGCGAGAATGGATTTTTCTACTTCTTTACGTTCATAATCCGCAACTTCCATAATTGCTTTGCCAAACTCCACGACATCGTAGCCCTGACCTTCCCCTCTTTCTAATGCTTTTTTCCAACGACCTAAACGTTTATTTTTCATCATGGTTTCTTGGAAACTCTCTTTTTTCCACCACACCTTGAGTTCTACTTCTATTTTGTTGTCAAGGTCGGTAAGAAATTTCAAATAACTTTTTTTCTCTTTTCGAAGAACCTTGCGAATTTCTTCTTCTTGATCAAATAAGGTTCCAAAACGCAAAGGGACTACCGTAGTGTACTTAATAACCTGACAAAGTACCTCAGTGTAGCGACTCATACTTTCTCTGGTCGCCGTTGCCATCGAGTCCACTGCAATCTCTGCGCAGATCATCCCAAGTTCCCCTTCGACTATGAGGCAGGGAAGCTCTTGGTTAAGGCTTAATTTTTTTAACAATTCGACGTTAAGGGAGTTTGCCCGAATAATACCGAAACCGTAATACAAATTCCCCACTCCTTATAAAGAAAACTTGGCTTGTGCCAAGCCTATTAGGCGTCGGCAGAAGCCTTAGTTGCACTGATTCTATACCACCCAAAAGTAAACTAACAGACTTAGTACTTAATAAAGAAAGTCTTGCTCACGATACGACTTAAAAATCTGCGTCATCGATTTTGCCAATTTCATCCCGTTCACGCAAACTGATCCGCTTATACCCTGAAATCTCATAATTAGTACCGACTTCCACCTCATAAATGCCCACAACGTCATCAAGAGCACGCCTCCGCTGGTAGTCTGAATCCTCGATCGTTTCAACATGCACAATCCAGCCGTTTTCGCGCCGCTTAACTCCAATGACATTGGCTTCCTTTTTCAAGACACTTTGGAAGAAGGTTTTTACGTCACTGACCAGTTGTTGGATATCCATGCTTAATCTCCTCCTTAAAACTTCATTATCGAGGAAGAATCAGCAAGGGTAAGCCCGATGGCGGAAGCGTATTTTAAATAAGTATCCACTGAAGCGATCACACTTCGCGCTTCAATGGTGATGAGTTCGATTCCAACCAATGAAATCCGAACAAAGGCATCAATGACAATCCCCTTGTCAAGAATACGGTCAATGACCTCCGCTAAACTACTTGACTCTACGCTCTTACTTAATGCCATGATCTGACCCCCTCCCTAACCTTGCCTATGACATATATATGATAGGGATCAGAAATCATGACAAAGATTATTACATTAATGGTTTTCTTTTAAAGACAATGCATTAATATTCAATAATCAGTACGTAGGTTGGACACACGTTTTTTGAGTGTCTGTTCAAGTTTTTGCAACTCCTTTTGAACGACCTTTACCCTCTCCTCGATCACGCTGACCCGTTTGGCTATCTCTGCTTGCTCAGCCTCGAGTCGATAGAGTTCCTGATCATACACGTGCATCTGAAAAAAACTTGGTTTATGATCGCGGGTTGCAGGTCGTATTAGCTTCGGCCTTAAAGGTGGAGCTTGACGCATCATTTTCACTTCCTATCTTCAGGGGTATATTTATCTAATTCTTCGTCAATACGTTTTACTAACAAAGAATTGTCATCGGAATCGTTTTCGCTGGAAAATTCCGACCCGATAACATCCATTAGAATCTGGTGGAATAATGGGTTCGCACGAACAGGCTTTGATCCTTTGGTAGCCAAGATCGTGGCGACCATGATTGCTGCACGAATACTGGGCTTCTTAACATCATTTCCTCGAATCCCACGAACGATATCTACAACTCTTGCCGCTTCGCGCCAGGGCAGACCTGATCGCCCTGCAACAATGGCTACTTCGGACTCACGGTCTAAACCTTTTATCGCTATAGTGATAACACGGTCTTTCAGAGCATCCTGAAGCACGTGTACCCCTGCATATTCTGATGGATTACTGGTGAAAAGCATCGAAAAATCAGGGTGGACAGCTAACCTTGTCTCTCCTTTTTGAAGTGCAGATAAATCCAAGGTCTTCTCCTGTAGGACTGAGAGGAGTACATTATTGGTTTCTGGTCTGGAACGAGTGAAGTCGTCATAGACAAACGTATAGCCGTTTCTACAGGCATGACTTATTCTTCCATCATACCAAACACTATCCATAGATTCTTCAGCCTTCCATACAGAATGAACATAGTTATCGAGTAATTTCTTCCTACGCATTCCAGAGTTCCCTCCGACCAGATCGGAGGGTTTATACTCATCATTGCCCTGGAGCGTAATAACCGGACGACCCAAAAGCTCAGCGATATGCATCGCCAGAGCCGTCTTCCCCGTTCCGGCCGGCCCACAAAAATGAACAGCATAACCGGCCTGGAGATAGAGCAAAGCGTGGTCCGTTAGGTTCTTAAAATATGCAGTTTCGATAAATGCATCCGGCAATTCTCTTACCTCCCTGTACGCTTTCTTACCATATACTCTCCAGCTTTATGGCCGCCCTTGAGTTCCTCTTCAGGCTTTCTCAACATATAACTTCCAGCTTTATACCAGCCCTTCAAGTCTTCTCCCTTCTCTTTAACCCAAGTTTTCATCTCATTGATTTGCGCAACTCTGTCTGCCATCAGACCCTGCTCCATGGTCTTTTTTTCAACTCCATACTTGGTTAGCAAACCACTAGTATCTTCCCAAATTTGTGTTCTAGCTATCTGTTGATTAGCACGGTCAGCTTCCCGCAGCTTAACAAGTTCTTCCCTATCATTTATTACTTTTGTACGAATTTCCGAATGGAATGTTTTCAATTCGTGCTCTCTTTGGTCAAACTCCTTGCATAACACACGCCCTAATTCGGCAAGATTCATACTCATCATTTTCTCCTTTGCATAATAAATAAACAGGAGGGAGTTTTTCCCCCTCCCTAGCAAACCAGACCCAATCTAGAATTCGTGATGAAGTTCTGTTAAGCCAACCGCTGCAGCATATCTCAACCAGGTGTTAACACTCGCGATTACGATCCGAGCATCGATGGCAAGAAGTTCAATACCGACAAGCGATACCCTTACATATGCATCAATAACGATACCTTTGTCTAAAATACGATCCACAACTTCTGCTAAGCTTGAAGAATCAATGTCCTTTTTCATTCTGATTACCTACCTTTCAAATTTTAAAAGATTTTTGGGGGATTTCCGCTAACAGTGTACTGCCCCTCTCCCCTACTCCCAATTTATGTCAACTCTAGGGAAGGTGTGCAGGCTTTTCAGCAATTAATTCCCCATCTCTGTTTTCCTTACACTGTATGTGTTGCAGACACTCGCTGTTACCAAATCCACAATATGGCTGAAGATCGAACATGATCACAGAATCGAATACCTAACTAGATTAGAAGGTTATACTTATTCCATTTTTGTATCAACAGATTTGCAACTTCTTTAAACTCCGATTTTGTTGTAAAAACAACTTCATGCTCACCATATTCATCCGTCACTGCAATGCAAAGATATTGTTCTTCTACCCCAGAGTTCACAGCTGCCTTTATACTATTTTTTGATTCTATAGGCGACTTAGAAATAATCTTGATTGAGCTGATCTGAGAGAATAGAAAAACTTTGCGATTAAATGCTATTGCATCCTTAGGGTGAAATGAAATAGCCATCGACCCTCGTTCTAACTCCGGGTGGCCACCGCTCATTTTGACTAATTTCGCCTTATAAGGTTTACCATACTTTTCATCGATCTCGTGATAGCTCGTGCGTAATTTCAGAAGCATCATAAGTAATACCAAAAGCAGAACACCGCAAAAACTAACAGTAATCAGACTAGTCACTGCTACCTTTACCTCACTTTCAAACTGGGAACTTACTCAGCTAATTTATCCATCTGAAGTATAGTTGAACTTAAACAGCATAAGTCTTACTTCTAGTATCATATTTGTAAATTCAGTAATTGCTACCTATACCGTGCACCTACAGGAATGTCATTTTCATTCTTCGTTATACCCTTAAAAAAGCATGGGAATCGACTATGCCAAATTCTAGGAGCTGTTACCTTGATTTATTTTATGCTCCGAATTGGACATGTGTTCGATGGATGTCCATTTAATACACCCTTCTGAGCAATAAAATAACGCCGCTTGTTTCAAGACGTTTGATGTACGTTGTTTGGGTAATGATCCGTTCCAATTACTTTCCCTCTATAGTGAGGAATAAGGCAATTTATTATAAAAAGGAAGGGATAATCTTTGCACGGAACCTATATTGGGAATCAGAAGATGCTTGTTTTTCCAGCTTGGGGCGGAGGGAAATTAATTCTTCCCTCCGAGGATTTAGGTCTAATGCCCGAACTTATACAAACCGGGTTGATCGAGGCACCCCTTTCCCGGTATCTCATTAATCACGTGAAAGAGTCCTCCGTCGTGATGGATATTGGCGCTAACATCGGTTACTTCACAGTCTTACTCGGTTATTTAGTAGGATCATCTGGAAAAGTCATTGCCTATGAGGCAAATCCTGAGATTTTCTCTATACTTCAAGACAACGTCTCTCTTAACTATCTGTTTGATCACGTCCAAGTGATCAATAGGGCAGTTTATTCGACTAGAACGGTCTTACCCTTCCATATATCAAGAAAATTTATCGGGAACTCGTCCATTAATAAGCACGACGAAAACTATACCAAGAACTATCCAGGGGATAGTTTCATTGAAATTCAGCTAACCGCTGAGCCTCTTGATATTTATCTGAGCACAATAGAAAAAGTGGATTTAATTAAGATTGATATCGAAGGCGGAGAATATCAGTGTTTCTTGGGCATGGAGAAGCTTCTTCATGAGGGTCGCATCAAAAAGATCATTTTCGAGAACAACCGGGAGATGTTGCAACAAGACGGTGAGCCATTTATTAAATTGTTACAGGAGTATTCTAATCAAGGTGCACGATATCATGACTTCTCCCCACAGGGAGAACCAGTTTCTATAAGTATTGGCGATTTAGCTAATCGTAGTTATCCTAATGTGTTAATGGAACTGTAGTGTCGATTCCCATAAGTTGACTGTTATAAGCAAAGGAGACCGGAATTTCCGGTCTCCTTTGCTTTGTACCTTACAATACTCCCTGGAAGAAGATATTCAAAGTAACCGCACTCGATGCACTCACTGCGCTATAGTATACTCGCGCATATTTAAGGAATATCGAGGAGACTAATGAAGTGAGAGCATTCTGGTTCACTGTAACAGGGCTTGCGTCATTTAACCAGTTCGTCCCATCCGGGCTAATCTGCAAGTTTACCAAGGCCTGGGCGTTTGTGTCTAATGAGGAATTGACTATGCCAAAGGTCCATGTCCGGACATCTAAAACATTGTAGGTTGTATCTCCACTTCCACCCGTATCAATGATATTAGCACGAGTAGCGGAGACATCTGTCGTTGCACTGACGATGGCAAGTCCTGCGGATGTGATAAGCAAACCGCCCGTCGGTGGCTCGATTGCCAAACCACTTGACGTAATTGGCAGACCGCCGGTCGGTGCCGCGATCGCCAAGCCACTTGACGTAATTGCCAATCCTGTGGATGTGATAAGCAAACCGCCCGTCGGTGGCTCGATTGCCAAACCTGATGACGTAATTGATAGTCCGCCGCTCGGGGCCGCGATCGCCAAGCCACTCGACGTAATTGTCAAGTTACCTGAGGAATCCGTGTTTAACGCAGCATTATTATTACCAAAGATCTTGACCCTTACCTGATCAGGATTGTCCTGAAAAATTTTAAAGTTCGCCACTTCTATTCTACCTTCCTTTCTCGCGCAATCTATCAATCCACTATTTTCCAGATCACACACTACATGTTATTCTCTATCTCGACGGAAAGTTTCACTTTTGGTATGCATATATTATTGAAACGAAAAAGAGAGAAAAAGAGATGAGAGGCAAACAAGCTATGGCTGAAAAAATCAGTATCTGCATGATTGTAAAAAACGAAGGATCAAACCTAAGCCGGTGCCTGAAAAGCGTGTCTGGCATTGCCAACGAGATCATCGTCGTCGATACGGGTTCTACTGACTCTACGTGTGAAATCGCTCACCAGTATGGCGCTATCCTTCATCATTTCCCCTGGAACGATAATTTCAGTGATGCCCGGAACGCCTCCTTGGAACTCGCTCAAGGGGATTGGATATTATTTTTGGACGCTGATGAAGAGTTAGCGCCTGATAGCCGGGAGATTTTACTCCCCTTAATTGAAAATAAAAACGTCGAAGGCTACTTTGTGAAAATCCTGAATCACCTCGGGAAAGAAGGTTGGATCGAAACTGTTCCAGATCTTGTGTTTCGGCTCTTTCGTAACAAAAAGGAGTATCGCTTCCGTGGTGCGATTCACGAACAAATCGCCGAAGTGATTTTGGAGAAAAACTCCAAAGCTCGTTTTCAAGTCACAGAGGGTCTTATCATCATCCATCACGGTTATTTAGATGAAGTTATTGAGGAAAAAGACAAGAAACACCGAAATTTAAATATGATTGAAAAAGAACTAGCGCTGACTCCTCATAATCGATTACTGCAATACCATTATGGCGTAGAACTTTTCCGCGCTAAACGGTTTGCAGAAGCAGCATCCGTCTTAATCCAGTCTGCAACTGATATTGATCCGAACACCATCTATCTCCCCAAGCTCTTACGCTATATTGTGATGGCTCAGCAGTCCTCAGGCCAACTGCAGGAGGCCCTAAATTCTGCCGAGCTAGGCCTCAAACTCTTCCCCAACTATGCGGATCTCTACTATTATACCGGTCTCAGTCTGATGGACCTTAACCGTTATTCTCAAGCACGGAATGCCTTTCTTCAAGCTCTATCCAGGCCTGAACAACCCCCACAATACGCCTCCTTTGGCGGAATCAGGGGTTTTAGGTCTTATTATTATCTTGCTCAAATCGCAGAGTCCTTTTTGGATGAGGAAGAAGCTCTCAAGTACTACGTCTACAGCCTGCGCGATAACGCACACTTCACCCACGCTTTGGAAAGCCTTGTTGGCATACTAAAACCAACCAAAGAACCGGCCTATACGATGGAATCCTTAGAAAAGGTCTGTGATTTCTGTACTCCCGAGGCCAATCGACTTATGGCAGATATCTATTATAGACACGGGGCCTATGCTCTGGCCTTACACTATTTCGACCAGGCTGAAGCCGGCTTCCCTGTTTCACCCGATATCAAACTGAGAAAAGGGATCTGCCTCATTCAGGAACGACGGTTCTTTGAAGCATTAAGACTCCTAGAAGAGTTCAATCCGGGAAGCTCTGAATACCCTATAGCCACAGTAAATAAGCTGGTTTGCTTCTGGCTCCAGGACAAATCCACGAAAGTCCGCACTCTGTGGAAAGAGCTTCATGCTCTCGGCTTAGCGCCGGATACCGAAAATGTGATTGCCCTATTTCTAGCCTATTCAGGGAAAACCGCACCGTCTCCTCAAATGCTCCTAGGTACGGAAGGGATGTTGCTTTTGCTTGATATTGTCCAACGCTTAGTCGCCATGCAGGAAATCAAGCGGGCGATGTATTTCTTGCGTGCTCTTCAACCGGAATGCTTGACCGAGTACAACCTGAAAATTGCCCAAATATTTGTGAATTATAGCGAGGAAGACAGAGCCCTCCCGTTTTTGCAAACAGTTATTGAAAAAAGTCAATCACATCAATCAGCTGAAGCTCATTTCCAACTCGCCGAAATCTACTCCCATCTAGGACGACTTACTGAAGCAGAGCAACATTATAAACATGCCCTTCAACTTGACCCGGATACTCCTCGCTTCTATGTTCGTCTTATCAACCTCTATACCACTTGGCGACAAAACATTCTGCAGGAAGCCTTGGCAAAATACCCAGAAAACTATGTTTTCCAGAAGTTGGCGGAGGAGGTTTCGTCCAGCCATGAACGAACGGATTAGCCTCACCATGATCGTCAGAAATGAAGCCGCTCATTTAGCCGATTGCCTTGAAAGCGTTAAAGATAAAGTCGATGAAATGATCATCGTTGATACAGGGTCTACTGATGATACTATCAGCATCGCCCGGCGTTATACCCCCCATGTTTTTACCTTTCCATGGCGCAACGATTTTAGTGCCGCTCGAAACTTTGCCCTTGAACACGCTACGGGAGATTGGATCTTGGCCTTGGATGCCGACGAGGAAGTTCAGTGTCAAGACCCACTCAGCTTTCACGCTTTGATAAATAGTGCAAAAGACAAAGAAGCTTTCTTGCTTCCTCTTCTTAACCCCATTTCAGATACAACCGAAGAATATAATACGTTTCATGTGCTCAGATTGTTCAGAAATAACCTCAACTATCAGTACATCGGTAAGATCCATGAACAGGTTACTCTTCCAGACCAACAAAAAGTCGGGTTTGCCACAAGCCCTACCCTAAAGCATAAATTACTGCCCTTAAAAATATGTCATCAGAAAAGAAACCGCGACCTTCACCTGCTGAAAAAAGCCTCTCAAGAAGACCCTCATAACCCTTTTTTACACTATTACCTTGGCGTAGAGTGGCTCATGCTTGGTAAATCGGCTTATGCTCTGCCTTTCCTGCAAAAAGCCTATTCTAGTCTAACCGATGATAACTTGCTATTTCGTGCACCTGCTCTAAAATATCTCCTCGTAACCCTAAGATCGTTAGGACGACTCGATGAAGCTCTCGCCCTCAGTCTCGAAACGAGCCTGCACTACCCCAACTTTACAGATATCTTTTACCTGGGCGGACTTCTCTTCGAAGATAAGAAAGAATATCTTATTGCCCTAAAATGGTTTAACCAGGCCATTGATTGCGGTATACCTCCAGCTTTATTCAGCCATCTGACAGGGTCAGAAAGTTTCTTAGCCTACTATCACCTAGGCTTTTGCTATGAAAGGATTGGAAAAACGATTGAGGCTAGAGGTGCTTATGAAACGGCTCTTGAGCTTAACCCAAGGTATCCTTACCCCCTATACAATCTCTTTTTGATCCTGCTTAGTGAAAAAGGATCCGCTTTGTGTTATCAAAACTTAGCGGATCACAGCTTCCTTTCTGACACCCTTCTCTGCCTCACCTCTGCAGAGTTATTTTTCCTCTCGGATCATGTGGAGCATGCCTATCTCTGTTTAGAGACCCATAAAGACAGTTTTCAAAGAGATGAACGCATCCTTTATTACCATGGCAAATATAGTATCTATTCCGGCCGAGCACACGCCGGATTGGAATCATTAAACCAGATTACAACGGACAGTTCTTATTACCCGTCTGCTCAGTCACTCTCGATTGTTGCGCTTATCCTGCTCGGTGATTATCTAAAAGCTAAATCCTTGGCGATGACACTTTGGAAAAATCCATCGTACCGGTGTGAAGCGCACATTTTCCTGTGTTTAATTCGACTTACGCAAAAGCAAACTATCTCACCATATCAGCAGAGCATACGGGGAAAAGAAACATTATCCCCTATTACTGAACTGCTTCTTGACTGTAAGCGTTATCGATCTCATGAGATGTCTCCCCTTTTCGAGGCTTTGAGCCAAGGCCTCGAAACCCTTATGACATCCTCAGAAGATGGCTTTGAAACTCTGCTTAATGACTATGGTCAGCGAATACAGGATCTAAATAACCGCATTGTTACAAAGTTTGGGCATGGTTGGGTGGATAAGCGATGAACACTAAATCGACTGTTAGCTTATGCATGATCGTCAAAGATGAAGAAGACTGCCTGCTCGCTGCGATCCAAAGCGTCCGTTATTTGACGGATGAACTAATTGTTATTGATACGGGAAGTACCGACAACACTCCCCAATTGTCTCTAGCCGCTGGAGCAAAATTATTCCACTTAAATTGGAAGAACGACTTCTCATTAGCTAGGAATTTCGCCCTAAAACAAGCCTCTTCTGAGTGGGTCTTGGTCCTGGATGCAGACGAAATTCTCGAACCTATTAACCCAGATACCTTCTACGAACTCTTGAACAACGATCGGGTTGAAGGGTATTTTCTTGATATTAAAAATATCCTTGGTCCATCCTTAGGTGAATCCCATGATCAAGTTGTCCGTTTATTTCGAAATAAACCAATTTATCAATTCGAGAGCGCAATCCATGAACAAGTAGCACCCTCTATTCTTAGAGCCAATAACGGCAGCGGTTTAGCCACTGCCCCTCTCACGCTTAGTCACTATGGTTACCTTAACGATCGTTTACAAGCTAAAGATAAATTTTCTCGGAACAGCAATATCCTTATTAAGGAACTCGATAGAAATCCAGACAATCCCTTCCTCCTCTTCTGCCTCGGGCTCGAATATTATCAACAAGACTCTATAACAGAGGGACTACAATACCTTACCAAGGCCTTACCGCACATGTCAGGTAACGAGGGTTATTTTGAAGATGTTCTCCTCAATATTGCGCTTGGCTATCTCCGCCTTGAAGACACAATAAAGTTAATTGACTTTTCAAGTAAGGCTTTAAGTATGTACCCAGACCAATCGGATTTCCTTTTTCTCAGAGGAACCGCATACCTCTTCCAAGCGAACTACCATAAAGTGGCGGAGGACTTCAAACATCTCCTTAAGATCTTGGAGGGTAGAACAAGTGAGTCCAATTCAGATAATGTGAAGAACATTGCCAATAATTATTTGATACTTGCCCTTAAGGAAATCCATCTCTGTAGTTTAGCCATAGAGCAGCAAGACATGGAGCATATGCATTTCAATGCCAAGCACAAAATTAATTGTGCTTTGAAGGAAATCCTCTTGTTATTTATCACGCCTTAGTGAACTCATGGAAGGGAGCCCCAAATTATGAATCATCGTGTTCTCATAGCCAGCCCAGTTAAACAAAAAGAAAGAATCCTTGCTGAATTTTTGGATTCACTCGCCCGCCTAGAAGTTAGCCAGGTGGAGCTTGATTTTGTCTTTATTGATGACCCTAATGACCATACTTTGCTCGCTCGTTTTGCCCTTGAACGACCGAACGTCCGAATTTTACCTGGCGATACCAAGGGAGATTACCACTGCGACGAGTCAACCCATTATTGGCAAGAGGATTTAATCTGGAAGGTTGCTCGTTATAAAAACAGTTTTATTAAAATGGCCCTCACCGAAAAGTTCGATTTCCTTTTTCTCGTCGATTCCGATCTCTACCTAGATCCCAATACCCTACCTCATCTGATTTCTCTTAAAAAGGACATTGTATCTGAAGTTTCATAACGAAATACTCTTGCGTAAACAGCTCTGGGAAATGGCCTTGGATACCCAACCGGAATGGATTATCATTTTGGATGCCGATGAAATGTTCGAAGAGGATGCTCCCTATCAACTGCGAGAACTTTTAACTCACTCTTCAAATATAGATTACTTTTCCTTTCGTTTGTATGATATGTGGACAGAAACCCACTACCGGGAGGATTTGCTTTGGCAAGCCCACAAATGGTATCGTCCCTTAGCGGTTCGCAATATTCCTAAATTTCAAGACAAATGGCAAGAAACCCCCCAACATTGTGGAAGGTTTCCTAAAAACATTATCGACTTACGTGGAGGAACAAGCCCTCTGCGCATAAAACACCTCGGTTGGCTCAGACCCCAGGACCGTTTGGATAAATATTACAGATACAAACAACTCGATCCCCACGGGACCTACGGAAATTTGGAACAATACCAATCGATCCTAGACCCCAATCCCACTCTAGTTGCATGGGAAAATAATTGAGTATCACTTGTGCTGTGTTACACAAGCCCCCTAATAGTCCCTCTCCTAATGCATTTTCGCGTTATTTGAAAGCTTTGAAAAAATCATGAGCAAAATTTGAGCTCTTTCCTATCACAAGACCCGTCGTTACTATACCAACTATAGGGTTCGAGATCTTAACATTTAGTAGTTCAAATGCATTAATGTTAGTCTGAAAAGCAAGAAGAAGACCACATGCCAAACTCAATAGTTCCAAAGTAAGGGGCCTAAACTTATCTGGTAAAAAGGGAATGGAGTAAACAATGTCTTTGAAGATCTGAACTAATTTCTCTACTATAATGGCTAATAAAACCGCTAAAGCAACCCCATTCATGCAATCTCACCTCTATAAAAATCCAGTTTCTCCTTTCATTCATATTCCATTCAATTTATAACGTTCTTTCTACTAACGGTGTCCATGAAATGTGCCGTCCTCTCAAAATCTTACCGATCCCAGACACTAGCCCGGGACGCAGTGTGACACGAGCGCGAAGTCTTTACGTACGTAGAATAGAAATCTTCCGTGTAAGCGACTCCAGATACGGGGCAGCGCACAAGGTCCCTTCTCGCCATCACGGCGCCTGCCATCCATGGCTCCGGGGACACTAGACCATCACGGCACCTTGCCATCCGACACCTAGCTATCCATGGCGGTGTCTAATCTCGAACATCCTTGTTCGAGTCATGGCAGTGCTCTAACCTCGAACGTCCTGTTCGAGTCATGGTCGTCGGATGGCTCATCTGGCGGGCACCCCGCTCCCCATAGCAGGAGCTTGAACGGTTAAGTTTGCTCATCGTCGTAGGCACCGAGCGCTGTGTCACACAAGTCCCTTTAACACTGACCCTGAAACCATACCTGAAGAGGATTGGGTGATTGCGAACGATAAATTAAGCGTACATAACGAAGAAAGTGATTTGAGGTAAAAACCTCAAGTGATCCCGGTAATATCTCGTGTTCCAAATCATCCTCCGTCCAGATTGCTCCATCCGGGCTAATTTGCAATTGCACCATTACTCCTTGCATACCAATATTATGAACAGCATAAGAATACACACTCACCTCGGATACATCTTTAGGCATGATTGCAGCGAGGACATCAGAGCCGATTACTGTTTCATAACTTTGTATATACTTTTTTCCGGCCGTCATAATTTGAACTAAACCATCACTCGTCGATATTATCGGATTTCCATTACTACCATATATTTTTACTCCATCATGACAGGGTGTCAAATCCCGAAATTCCGTTTTTATCGAGGATCTTACATCGACTGGCATGGGAATGGGGTTAATTATTTTTACCGGGACAGGTGATTGAATCTTCCCTATGGAATCGACGTGACAGACGTATATTTGCCCCTTTTCATCAAGCCTTAATTCTCGCTTGGGGTAGAGCCTCCATGCCTGAATATCGTGAACTAATATTATTCCCTGTCCTAAAATCCCAACCTCAATCCGAAGTCCCGTCACTCCCGCGGGCGTGGAAAAAACCCGGATATATTCTTCCGGCTCTGCGTTTGGTCGCAGAGTAAATAAGTTTTGGCTCACTGCACCAAGATATACTCGAATATAGCAAGGAACCTCTGCAGGCTCCGTCTGAAGAACAACTCTAACTTCCCATCGTTGCCCTTCTCCCGCTGGTATTTTTACATCATTCCCCAAAGAGACGCCTGCTCTTGGCCCTGAGGGATGAATAATTTTTATAGCCCTTGGACCGTCTGGTTCACCAACCCACTCCCACATTGTTGCCTTGTCTCCGCCCGTTTGAACCCAACCGTCCGGAAAATCCGGATGGCTTTCTTGCACCAACAGGAAATGACTATTATAGACTTGATTTTCAGTCACTCCCACCCCACCTTTATAACAACTATTTCCCCCAGAAATCTATTCTCCATCTTAAAATGTTTAGTATCATACTCTCAAATAATTTTATTTTAAGTGGAGCCATTAATAATTTATGATTAAGTACCTAACTTTGAGCCTGAACCCAAATTCTAAGCGTCGTTAACCCCTCCGCCCAATAAGAAATCCTAGTATAACGCAGAAAACCTACCAAGGAGACAATGACTAACTTTTCCGGACCCACCTCTCGTTGTTCACCCTCTACTACCCAATGAACACCATCTGGGCTAAGCTCCGCTTGTATATAGGCTGGCAGTGTTCCAAAATTATAGACCGCAAATGAAAAGCGAAGCAAAGCCGAAACATCGCGGGTTGTTGTTGCGGACTTTGTCTGGGTCGCTGTAACATCTTCAAGACTTTCATAGAACCCATGTCCGAAAATTTCGACCTGGGCTCGACCGCAACTTGATGTGGCTAACGGAGCTTGACTACTTCCACAAATTTGGACCCTGTCGCGAGTTGGAGTCAGGTTTCGGACATCAGCATTAACATTAGCTTGAACCGTGACTGGGATCTTTAAGGGAATTGGCATAGCAAGTTGAATCGGCTTAATTATTTCTCCGATCGTCTGGATATGACCTATCTGAGGGCTCCCCTTTTTTGCGTATTTTACTAGCACTTGCCTTTTCATGCGGTTTGGAGAAAGAGGATACGCGATTAGTTGGTATATACATAAATGGCCAGGCCCTAGTACTCCTGTTTCCAAACGCAGACGCAAAACATCTGAACTTGCACTGATGACTTGCTTAAACTGCTCAGGCTCTACCCCAGGTCGAAAGAAAAATTCCCAAGGCCTAGACACGTCTCCATTTGACATTATTGGATAAATGCGCAAATATGCCTGTATTTCATGCGAACTACTCTTAAGGCGAATTTTGATCAGCCATTCTTCATTTTTTCCAACCTCAAAAGATGCCTCCTGTGTTTGAATGACTCCTGCTCTAAGGGCTGTAGAATTATTAATCTCTAAAACAGGTCTTTCCAAGGATTGATGCACAAACTTCCAGCTTGTTTCATGATTTCCGCCAATTTGAAGCCAAGCCTCCGGAAAATTTGGCTGCGCTTTACTACTAATTAGAAAATCGCCATTTTGTAATCCATTGAACGACCCCTCTAGATTTTCTTCCATCTTCAATCCCTCCACCATCGGGTGATTGACAAAGCACTGTCAACTTATCCTATCGGTCAAACCTTAGAAATAGCACTTAACTATTAAGAAGAATCTTGGCAAAATAAGGATTATATTCTTCTCAAAATTACTCAAATCCACAGATTATTCGTTTTTCCTAAAAACTGGGCATTGATTCTCTCCGGGATTCGTGCTAAATTTGTGTTGTACAAGTTATCTCTAGAAATTAAAGACATTAGCGCAAAAACTCAAACCTCCCGACGGGGAGGTTTCTTTCTTTTCTAAAATGAAAGAGGAAGAGATTAAGCCTTGCCCGGCTAACCCCTTCCTCTATCATTAGTTCTTCAATGTCCGATTTCTTATCTTAGGCCTTTATGGGAAGTAACTTCACACTTCCCCAAACCGCCAAGCGATCGTCTTTAATGACCACGGCTCCCTTTACTCCTTTGATCCCTGACGCAAATTCGAGAGTACGTTCCAAATCGTCTGTTGTCTGAACAAGATTCCCACAGGCCGTCGCAACGGCATCCGCCAAAGCCACTGAGCAAGAGAGAATAACAACTGCGTCGGCTTGGCCGAAGCTCAGGGAATGTCCTACTTTGCCAGATGAAGTGCAAATCCCTAGGGGGGTTTCGTCTGGACGGATCTCAATCGCCACCCGATTAGACAGCGGTGAATCCCCTGCAAAAATCCCCACCCTCCGTATGCGACTGGTCCGCAGGAAAATATCTCCACCATTTTCCACAATCACGTCCCGAGAGCGTTTGGCGATCAATTTTCCAACCCACTCCGAGACGGCACCGGCGACCGCCGCCATAGGCCCCACTCCAGCAAGACGCCCAGCTTCTGCCATGGTTTGCACCAGCAGGGGGGCATCCGGCAAAACCGTGTAGGGCGTTAAGGCACTCAGAAAACCCGGGTCTTTCTGGATATAGTCTTCGAGTGGTCTGCGGCAGGCCCGTATCGTCTCCTCTACCCAAGTAACGAGTTCAGTTGAAAACCGTTCTTTGCGAACCCCGATATCCAGATCAGTTTCCCCCACCACTATTTGAAAATGGATCAGATCATCCTGGCGATGATCCTGTCGGTAAGTACGTTCCTTGTACTCCAATTACAAACGAACCTCCATGGCCCTCATTGGGCAGACCTTCACACAAAGTTGGCAAAAAACACATTGGTCTCCATCAAAGCGCACTTCCATGGACGGTCGTTCCATATATAGGGCACCGGTGGGGCAAACTCCAGTACACGCCCCGCACATGACACACTTTTCTTCGTTGCGCACGATTTCTTGATTAAGAGCCTGAACAGAAACCCCTAAATTGCGCAAATAGCTTAGTCCCTCTTCGCTTTGATCCCCGGTTACCTCTAAGATCATCGTTCCTTCTTTTTGAGGGTTGACGTCCGCCTTGACAATGTTAACCACCAAGTCAAAATCTTTAACCAAACGATAAACAATCGGTTTAACCGAGATATCTGTCCCAAAACGTAAAACTATTCTCTTCGGCGACACATTAATCAATCCTCCTTTATACTGTGAGCGATGAAGCCGTCAGCGGGTGAGGGAAGAGTTTTGACGGGTTCCGTGAGCTGAAATTCGCCCTTTTGAATCCAGCCCTTTAAGGTTGAGGCGATCTCCCGGGCTCGCGGCATGCTAGACAATGGCGCCGTGAGAATTTCCTTGCCGTTGACCTGAATTTTACCACTCTTGAGGTCTGCATAACTAACATACCCCAAATTACCCGGTGTCAATGAGGGATAGGCTTCCCCGTAGTCCACCACAGGAGCAAACAATTCTTCATCCTTCATCGCTGCATTCCGCGCGATTTCTTCATTGAGAATTGGGATGGGAATTCCGATCCCAACACTTAGTGTTGCACCATAGCCTAGATAACTGGTCCCGACCAACCAGCGAGGGCTCATTTGTTTCAGATCACCGGTGACAGCAAGAGTTCCCCCCGCGCCGCCAAGTTCCTTACCCTCGTCGTTCATGATCGATGGAAAGTGTTGTGTACCGTTCCAAGCGACATACCCAACCCCACCGCCGAGGAAAATCTTTGTACCCACCCCGATCGTTTTAAAATGTGGGTCTTTTAACAAGGGGCTCAATTGTCCGGAGGTTGAAAAGTTGGCGTTTCCCAAATGAGGTTTAAGCATTCCCATGTAGGTATAAATCGTACGGTCGGTTAGGTTCACCGCGCAGTTGTAGTTCTGATAACAATTTCGTGGATTAAAAAGAATTGCTTCATTGATCTCATCCAACGTAATGGTGGTTTCCAAACTTCGTCGTGGGTAACAGTCTGTACCATATCCCAACGCTTTTAGTTTGACTGGTCTGCGAGCGACAAGATCTGCGATGACATGCCCTCCGCCATACCGAAATTCACCCGGGTAATTACTGTTCAGAGGGTCATCATCAGGCATCTCGGTCGCACCAATATAAGCGTCAACAGCCGCTATGCCTGTATAGGCCGAAACCCCGTTCAACCAGACTTTGTGCATTTTCATCCGAGGTTTTGTATGTCCAAAACTCAAAAAGGCACCCGAGGAACACATCGGCGCAAAAGTGCCCGTCGTTACCACATCCACTTCTTGGGCTGCCTTGGAGATACCTTTTTCCTCCACTAGGCCTATGAGTTCCTCTGCAGTCACTACGACCGCCTTGCCTGATTTGATCTTGGCATTAATCTCTGCGTACGTCTTCTCAATACTCATAAATGTCCCCACCTCCAGATTTGTTGCAACGAATGGAGTTTAAAAACTCCATTGAGTGAGTTTCCTAAATACTTCTAAATTGGTATAAAGAAAACCCGGCTTCGCCGAGCCTTGGCGAAGGCGAAACCGTTGGTTGCTCTTATGCTTAGAAAGTATATAACGTAAGTTTATACTTTCTGATAGTACAGAAAAGACCTCTTCCAAGATAGAAGAGGCCAAAATTACGTATAATCGACGCTCCTCTTATCTGCCAGAAGAATCTCTTCTGCAAGAATTAGCACCATGCTTTGTACAAACCATGAAAATCATGACGTGCAAAGCGGGTTGCCGGGTTTCATTGGGCTAGTCCCTCCACCACTCCGGATAAGAGCATACAGTATTCAATTCATTACTTTGAGTCTAACATTTGTCTTATATCCTGTCAATATGTAACTTCTGTCTGAAATCTCCGTTTATCAATCAAGCAAATATTCTTTTAGACCACAAACGCCTAAGGGATTTCAAATTCGCCGAGAAAATTTATATTTAAACTTCAAGCATTATTATCCATACTCAGGGTATCCTAAATATATTCTAACATTAGAGGAGGAATACTCACATGTCAAATAAAGGGGCAGATACAACTCAAACAGGGAAACCAGATCGAGGCAAAAATTCTCCCTTTAAGAAAAAAACTCCTCAAAGCCGGGCATAAGCCCGGCTTTTCGTTTTGAAGGTTCTATCACAGTACACTCTCTCATCTCCTTTTTGTAATTATGAGTTAGTTAGGATGAAGTGACTAATCATGAATTTTAAGTAATTTCGTTCATTTCATGCAGGAAAATCTTTTTTCTCGTAGAATCTTCTATACTTAGAATGTTCTATACTTTAGAGGTGATATATTTTGAAAGTGCAATATCTCGTGATACCGGTCTCAGATGAAAAGCGTCGACGTCTTAACTATGTATGTGATAAATTAGGTATTACTATCGAACACTTCTTTGACACCGCGCTACGTGAAGGGGAAATGGAAATACTTAGTAACGAGGCTCTAAGGCCCGGTGGTGCGTTCTGGAATGATGATGAACAATGAACTCCTTTGGCTCTCATCGGAAACGGTGAGAGCCTTGCCATGTTCTTCATTAACCTTCACCCATTCAATATTAGCTTCGGCCGGATGAATCGTACTAAAAAGGTTGTACCGTTTGGACCAGTCTTAACGTCTATTAGTGCATTATGCCTATTGGCAATACTGTAACATAACGGCAAGCCCAGACCCGTGCCCGCTTCTTTAGTTGTGAAAAATGGAGTCCCGAGTTTTGAGATATGTTCTGGATTAATACCCATTCCTTCATCCTTAAAACTGAGAGTTATGTTTTCTCCTTCCATAAATGTACTAATGGTAAGGCACCCCTCTAGAGGCATAGCTTCTAGGCCGTTATGAACAAAATTTAACACCATTTGAGTTATTTCATTTGTATCAAGATCCAGGTCAGTTAAATTCCCTGGTTCAAAGATACATTTCTTACCTTGGCTATAGGCATCTGCTAGTAGTAAGGGAAATAGGTTCGCTAACAACTTGTTTAAGCATTGTCGTTTCAGCACTGTCGGTTTATTCTTGGCTAGAGATAAAAAATCAGTGATTATCGAGTTGGTCCTATCGAGTTCCTCTATCATCAGGTCGAAATAACTCTTGTATTTTAGCAAATCAGTTTTATTCTGAAGCATTTGGAGAAAGCCTCTAATGGTAGTCATTGGATTTCTAACTTCATGTCCAAGACCAGCTGCCAATTGGCCAATGATGTTAAGCCGTTCTAGTTTAGCTACTTCAAGTTCAATTCGTTGCCTTTTCTCTACCTCATATTTCAGTTGCTGTGTTCTATCCTCAACCATTCCTTGAAGGTTTAGTCGTTGTACCTCCAACTCTTTCAATTCTCTTTTCAGATTTGCAGGGATTTCCCAATCTCCAATGCTATGGTCCGCCATGGTAAAACTCCTTCCGTCACAATACAAAATTCTTGTACCCAAAGGTGTTTTTTAATCTTAGTCAGTTACTACTACATCTATACTCGTTCTATAATCGACCTTTAATACTTCTACACAATAAAGGTATATCCTTTAAATATTCCCTCTTATAGGACTTTATTCCCAATTGCATAGGTCAAATAGGAACCTTTCAACCTCGGCATTACCACACATTAAAACGTTCTTCAGTGACTTTAAGGTTTGTCCGCACACAAGCTGAAGATTTTACATAGCTTATAGTGTACCGAGTAACGATTGTATAGAAAGGAAGAAGAACCATTGGGTAATCAAAACAATTGTCCTCATCAATGGTGTCAATCATCCCCTTTTGTCCCCAATTGGGCCCAACAGACTCCTGCTCCGGCGTGTCCTCAACAAAGTGAGCCGGTTACTCCCAATCCGGTTTTCCCTATTACTGCGACCCTACCGACATGTACCCCCCTACAATTAGTCCAAACAAGTCCAACCACAGCTTTAGTTACAGTATCAATCCCTGCAGAGGCAATTTTCACCTTGCCTACGAAAGCACTGGAAATAAAAAATATCAAAAAGCGCTTGAAGATAACACAGTGCCGATTTTTCAACTTTTCTCCCCCAGTAATGGGCAAACCCCAAGATACTCCCAAGTTGATTCTTGGAGGCTTTGTACGCAAAGACATTCAGTATTCTGAACCCACTCGACAAACTGCACACACAGTAGAAGGTACTATTAAAGATTTTGTTGTTGACGTGCCCTGGTCATGCGTTGTTGACCTCGGCAGTGCCCTTGTAATACCACCTACCCTTTTTGGTCAGCAACAAGAATACGAGTATTTGAGGACCACACCGCTTCCTGCTGGGTTTTCGTCCAAGGATAAGCTGATGTCGGGCGATCTCACCGAGTTCAACATGGTAAGCACTGAGTTTCTAAACACATTACCGACCTGTACGCTTGTATACAGTCAAATCAATGAAATGGATGAAGCACTTGACCGCGTACAATTGCATGGTGGACCCTTTGAAGAAGGACTTTTCAGAACGGTACAAGAAAAGATGATTATTTTGGTTCAACTTCAGTTGACCATCCCAGCAGCAATTGATCCAGCAACCACTAGTTGCCCATCTTAAGGAATAGAAGCAAATGTTAAGAAAAACCGAGGCTACGACCTCGGTTTCTCTTAACATTTACTTCCATAAGCTTAGCATACCAAATCTGCAAGTAAAGGGAGAAAGGGGGACCTCTTTTTCTCCCTCTTGTTAGTATCCTATATACAATTTACTATCGTTTGTGAAACTCCATGTCACCCAGGGTTTATGATCAAGCCCTCGTTTCAGCCCAAAGCTCCTGTTCAACCCTATATGGAAGTGTTTATTAAGTAACAGAGCACAATATAACAGACGTTATAGGACGTCTTTGTTATATTGTGCTCTGTTATTAGTTTTAACATTACTAAGGTAAGTTTGTCCGTACAGCTACGCTCTGCGGCTAACGAACTGCCTTTACAATATATTCTCCTGGAGGGAGACAAACAAGAAATTGGCCTTCTTCGTTGGTAAATAAGTGAGTTATAGGCTTATGGTGTTTATCAAATACTTTAATTAACGCGTCCTTAATTGGTTTATTGCATTTATTCCGAACGAAACCACTTAACGTACCACAGTCCCGAAAAGGATTATCAATCAGAATAAAATCATGACTTTTTTCCTTGCCTGGTTCGATGTTAATGCGTACACCGTCTGATAGCACGTATTCTTGTTCGTGGCAAGGGCATAGATGTGAGGACGGAGGTTGAGGGCAATGTTCATCCATAATATTTTCACAGATCATGCTTTACATCTCCTTTAATCTAAATCATGTTTTATTATATTTCTCGAGAAACATAATTTCACAATAAAAGTTGAATTATTATAGTGTCTGTCCATGGTACAGCTTATTCAATAAATCTGATTGTGTTCCTTTTAATCTAAAGTAATGACAACTTTTTGGGTTCTATTTTTTGAGATCTGAATATAAACCTCTGCAGATTCTTGACAACTCCGTCCCTCTTGAAAGCGTGCCTCTTCTGTGTATTTCTTTTGTGTTGCTGGTATCGGAATCACATAAGACTCATCGGCTTCTTTACCATCGGTGCTCTCCTTGATATTCTCAGATAGATCCGTTTTCAGATATTGTGATTTATCTAGGACAGGTTCACGTTCAATGGATAGAATGCTATTAATTGAAAGTAAGCCTGCTACCTTCAATTGGTTCGATTCCATTATTTCTACAAAAATATCCTTTACAGTTGTGTTTATCCTAATTATCGGTTGCAAGGACAATTCTTTCTTATCTATAAAGTTAAAGCCACGATAATGCAGCACATTTTCTGCAAGTTTAATGCTCATGTCACTGGAATCAACACAATAAACTTGTATTCGTATTTCTCCAAAATAAGCAGCACATTTATTGCCAACGCTTTTCCGGATAGGCAGTATATTATGCCGCACTTCGAAAACTTCTTTAATATTAAACGGCAACGATATAATCCCCTCAATTTCTTGTAATGTGGTGGTTTCGATTTGCTCGTTTTTTCCAGGACTGTATTCATATCTTCTTAATTTCAAACCCACCAATATTCCCCCTTGTATTAACCTTTTCTCACCAATACAGTGTATTCCGTAGCTAGAGTAGTGTTGCGTATTGTTGAATATGAATTCGTCTACCACCTCATAGGTTGGCACGCTATAGGCACCTGCAAAACAAAAAGCTTCCAGGGATAATCCCCGAAAGCCTTGGTACCAATGGAGTCGTTCCTATCTCTCACCCTCTTCTACTACATCTTCAAGACCGTCATTCGAAAAGGAGTACGCTTCCATTAACATTTTCTGATACTTGCTTAAAAAGACAGCGTCCAGCATTTGACTCGCTATTTTGACTGCAGGATCTGTAAAAGTTTCACCTTCTTTAATCTTGATTAAGCTTGCGCGCAATTCTCCGATTTGTTTCATAAGTTCTTCGAGCTCAGGCACACATATACCCCCCTTGTTTTAAGGTTAGTATGCCCACATATTATATAGTTACCACTTATTAGGTATAAAAAGAGCCCCCACCTCTAAAAGCATTACCATGCTACATGCTAAATTGAGAAGGTTTGTAATATATACGAAGAAAGGGAAACGTTCTACGACTCCGCCTGAAACAGGAAGACTTTAGATGAGGAGAATTTACACGAAAGGAGTGCTTCTATGGGGGACACTTACACCCTTCCCAATACCCTCCTCTTCCTAGCGCTTTGGTTCCTAGGTCTAACACTCTTCTACTTCGAGATCAAAGTAGCCGTCAGGAACGGAGTGCGGCAGGCTAATGTAGAGCTGATTGAATCGATGAAAGCCCTCGAAAAATCCGTTTATGAAATGGAAGCAGCAAAAGTGTCTCGGACATCACTCAATAATACACATCCTCCGGCACGAGCCAAGCGCCCTAAGAAGGCAGATCCTAAATTGCCCAAGACCACAAGGTTAGTAAAAGACTAAGTCGAGATCGTCTCAAAACGGGCGCAATATGATTCTGCTTTTTTGACAAGGGCACCTAGTAAAAAGGACCGTATTAACTACGGTCCTTTTCTATAGCTACAATTAGCAATAGCTCGCTCTATTGATTACTACTACTAATTCCAACCCTTCTACCGACCATGATGTTTTGAAGGTTTTTTATTTTCTCCACCATGCCATTGATTGCGACCCCATTCGTTGTTGCCGCCCCATTGATTATGACCCCAATGCTTACCGCTACTAACTTTAATTCTTTCACCAACATGGATTCGATGAGGATTGCTGATTTGAGGATTTAAATTCATCAAATCTCTAACGGTTGTATTGTAAGCCATAGCAATACTGTGCATGGAATCTCCCGGTTGAACGTAATAGTACATCACACAACATCCCTTCAATAACAAATTTTACCATACTCATATATATGTCGGGACAAATTTTCATCGTGCACGTACTATTAATATTATTGATTCACTCATTGAGTAGCAATTATAGCTCCTGTTATTAAAAGAAGTCCAAATGTTGCTAACTAATGGGCATTCAGCCGAATTACCAATGGGGAGATGTTGAAATGATTAAATTAGTAATCATCTTAGCACTGATTGGCGTCACATTCTCTACAGTAAAGAAGTGGGTTGTCCGCGAATTGGAAAAGGCGATTTATATAAAAGAGGGCGACTAGGCTAAGCCACACAAAAAAGTCCCCCACTATTTACAAATGGGGGACAAGAGATAAAAGAGATGTGCCTTAATCATCTCACAATTTTCCTGCGAAGTAAGGGGAAAGCCTGTAACTCCATAATAAAATAAAAGCCCAATACCGAAAGGCAGTGGGCTACGTAAAGGGGAAATCTACTACATAAAAGTATCGTTCCCGATATTAGGTTTATTATACGTCGTAACAGGACCTACCAACAAATAAGGCCCCCACCGTTTCCGATGAGGGTTATACAAAGGTTACCTACTATACGAATTATATTATACCATCAATATTCTATAGTTTCCACAGAACCCATTTGTTGAGATAGAATAATTCACACTAAATCCATAACCTTTGCGCTGGATCACACACTCCTCATTTGACAGATCAACGGATTATCGGACACTTTCTAGCAAGCAGATTTACCCCAACTGCTAGAATAATCATCAACCAAACCCGCCACGGGATACTTGAGGTAACTAAATTTGCCGCATCTGATATTACGTCTAGAATAGAACCTTTAATAACATTGGGGTCGAGCACCCTTCTCACTCTCCTTTTGCGAAAAGAAAAAGCCTCAAGATTGCGAGTTCCTCTAAAATAAAGGGGAATATACAGTATAGATATATAATTTTGAATGAAAATAAAATGCAAAGTTTATTTTTTAATCTTGACAAATATTTATTTATGTGATATAATAATTAATTTTAATATTGAGTCTAATTTGGAAGTATGATACTATGGGTTGAGCGCAATTGACCTATAGTATTTGTTCATAATTGAGAGGAGAATAATAAATGAAAATAGCTAATGGAATTTATATGCTTGAAATATCGGCCAATATCCTGGGAACGCCGAGTGTCATTAATCCAACGCTGATTTGGGATAACGATACAGTAATCCTGATTGATACAGGATTCCCTGGTCAACTACCCCTAATTCGCGAGGCAATTGAGAAAGTGGGGGTATCATTTGCTAAACTTAACATGGTAATTCTCACTCATCAAGATATTGACCATGTTGGAAGCCTTTCGAACATTCTGAAAGAGTTACCTAATAGTGTCAAAGTGCTTGCCCATAAAGAAGAAAAAGCATATATCCAGGGTGAGAAGCTCCCGGTTAAGGTAGCTCAACTCGAAGCACATCTGAACTCGTTACCTAATGAAATGAAAGCAATCTATGAAAAAATGAAAGCCTTTTACGAAAACAATAAATCCAGTATAGATGAAACGCTTACCGATGGGGAAGAATTGCCGTACAGTGGGGGAATAACTGTCGTTTACACACCAGGTCACACACCAGGTCATATTTCTCTGTATAGCAAACATTACAAGGTACTCATCGCAGGGGATATTCTACAGGTTCAAGGAGGCGCGCTTATTCAAGCCCCACAAACATCTAATTTTGATACAAATTCAAGTATGGAATCCTTGAAAAAGATAACGCAGTATGATATTGAAACTGTAATCTGCTATCATGGCGGTGTCTATAAGGACAACACCAACAAACGCATAGCAGAACTGGCAAACGGTTTATAACATATAAAATATTATTGATATAGCAGATGTTAAACATCTGCTATATCCTTGCTAAAATCTATGCAATTTACGGTTTTCAACTTCATAATGAAACCCCTTACCATTCTAGCAGGAGGGCTTTCTTCATACTAATTTTTGCTATTGCTGCACTGACTCGCATGGTATTACTTAATTTATCCCTGCAGCTCCTTTAAGGATGCTGCTATCGTATCATTAGCGTCTAACACTTTTAGGCCTTGGGCGATAGTGGTTTTGGCTGCCGCTTTGTCTCCTAAATTTTGTTGACAAAGAGCTAGGTTAAGCCATCCATAGTTATAAGAGGGTTCAACTTGGGTTGCTTTTTCATAGTAAGTCAATGCAATATTCGGTTTGCTTAAACCTCTATAATAAACGTTCCCTAGATTATTATAAGCCACCCCATTCTTAGGGTCTATTTTAATTGCATTATTGTAATATTCGATTGCCTTTGTGTAATTGGCATTGGCATAAGCCGATATACCAGCGTTTATCTGGGCAGTGGCATCGTTTGGATTATCTTTAGCCAGGCTCTCTAATTTAGTGAGGTTTTGGGTCCCTGAATATTGCTCGTCATTAATCATTGTCTTAACGTTAATCGTTTTTGGATTAGTTGTATTTTGTTGAGTGGTAATATCTTTCTCCAATTTATAAACATCCCCTTTAAGTCAATTTGATAACCATTTCATTATTATAAGTTAAGCTCTCTTAAAACACAAAAAAAGCTCTTGTACTAGACTTTCTTGATAAGGAGTAATCTTCAAATTAGATTCCAATGAGGATCACTCCTTATCAATTAGAGCTTCAAGATTGTTATGAGTATTACTTTTCTTGAATTTCAATAGACTTCATGAGGACTGAAGTAGTCGGTGCGCTTACTTCACCTGAAGGACTTGGACCTACCGGTACATCTGCTATCTTATTTACAACATCCATACCTGAATCTACTTGCCCAAAAATTGTATAGTTGGGATTTTTATCTAAGTAAGTTGAATCAGCACCTGAGCAAATGAAGAATTGACTACCATTTGTATTTGGACCTGCATTAGCCATGGCCACTATTCCAGGTGCATAGGTATGTGCCGAGGACAATTCATCTGCAAATTTATAGCCGGGTCCGCCTGTTCCAGTACCAGTTGGATCCCCAGTTTGAATCATGAAAGTTTTTAGTACTCTGTGAAACGGAACGTTATTGTAGAAGTTGTTGGACGCTAAGAATACTAAGTTGTTTACTGTTTTTGGCGCGTCTTTTGTGAATAAGTTTACACCTATGTCACCCATGGTTGTGTGAATAGTTGCATGATATTGCTTTGTGATATCGATTTGCATTGCAGGTGCTGAAGTCCACGTTTTTGGGCTGTTAGATCCCAATAAAGATTCAACCGTCTGTACTGTATTGTCCGTGATAGCTCCAGTGCCGCCTAAAACACAGACGCTTGTTACAGAGCCTGCTTCGGACGTTATGAAGTCTTTTGTCATTTGAGGCGTATCGTTATCTACAAATATTAGAGGTGATCCGGTGGTTGCTGCTAAAGCTGATCCTGCTAAAGCATCGGCAAAGGCTTTTCCGGTTGCCAAATAAACTTTGGAGAATTTTAGGTTGCTACTGAATAACTTGGTTATGTTCACATTTCTTTGGTATAGATTATCGCCTGTGATTCTTGTTGGGTTTGGAAATGCTGAATTATCAGCTACTCCATCATCAGACGTTGTGCCGTCTGCTTTGCCGAGAACATAGGTTTGAGTGATAGTGTTTTGACTTAGATAGTTCGCTATTTCAGACGGTACTGAGTCCCGTGCTGTCAGGAGGATAGGCATACCTAGTTTTGCCGCTATTGGCGAGATAGAGAGTGCTTCGTATGGGTTGTATCCGTTTGTGATTACAATTGTTCCAGTGTTACCAACTGCAGTGGCGATAGCGATTGAAGTGGCGTATCTATCTGCACCGCTTAAGCGCTGTACATCTGGCCCTAATGCAGTTATTTGTGACGCTACGTTATCGGAGACCGCTCCAGTGCCGCCTACGATGAGTACATGTTTTACGGCGAGTTTTGTTAGTTCTGCTGAGGTGTCTGCGCTCAGATTAGCGGTGTCAGTGAGTAGGATTGGCGCAGAATATTTGTAGGCTAGTGGTGCTGCGCTAACAGCGTCTGGAAAATCCCAGGCATAGGCAATTACTGCATAATCTGACTGAGTCCACCCTGCGTCGGCCACAGCTACAGAAGTTTTAACTCTGTCAGCTCCAGCTACTCTTGTTACTGCTATTTGTGAACTTTGAGGTGGGATGACGGGCGGTACTAGGGTACTAGCCGCTAGTACACTAGTGGACAAAGTACCTAGGATAGTAACAGCACTCATTAGGCATAGAAAACTCTTTTTGATTTTCAAAATTACATATCCCCTTTTAGTTATTTAATACTTTTGGAAACTCGTATGTGACTGAACGTATAGTTGTTTTTCATAGTGACCCTCTTCTTGGTTTATTTTTGAAGTTTTTCACCCATAAAACGGCTGACATTTTGACCTAAAAGAGACAAAAAACAGTAAAAATCCCGCAGGTACACTCGTTTATAGAATGACTCAAATATTTATGAAGTGAATTGGATTCCCATTTTGCTCGATAATTTCTTTTAAGGCATCAAAAGAAATCCATACCGTAGCCGTATTATCATTGGGATGAAACCCAAGCTTGCATTTCCCTGCTAAATCATTGTCCAGTACAACCTCTACATAAGCATCAGTGTCATTAATTATTCCTAGCGGGCCGACTTCGCCTTTTTGAAGATGCAAGTATTTATAAAGCCTTTCTTCAGAAGCAAAGCTTAATCTGGTGCAACCCAGTTGATTTTGAATACTTTTCAAATCGGCCTTTTTGTCCTTATCTAAAACAACAAGGAAATGCCGTTTTCTATTAGAATCACTTAAAAACAAGTTTTTACACACATCACCATATTGAGTTATGTTTAAGTAGCCCATATCCTCTACTGTAAAAACAGCTGGATGGCTAATAGTCTGGAATTCAATTTTTAAAGCATTCAACACTTTAAATACTTGTTCTTGTGGATTCACGCATCTCTTTCTCCTTAGTTCATGTATTTTAACTACCGACAACAACCGCCTTTAACAATTCTATGCCTGTCCTCCCAACTAATCCCGCCTTATCCGCTGATACGAGGTAGACCATCTAGATTGACAAAACGCCATAAATATAAGACAAGAAAAAAGCATTAATTGCTCCCCGCCCCGATAGCAAATTATTTCAGCTTCTTTTGAACCCCTTATGTAAATCAGGATTATACCGTTACAACACTTCTGATTTGCAATAATCCATACTACTTGTATTATTGGGAATCCACTTATATCTCGCCGACATAGCTATGAGTTCTGTTTGGTAATAAAAGATTTCCGTTAATGCTGTACTTATTAAACAACTCTTTTAAGCCGTCAATGAATTCTTTATAATTTCCATCGCTTTCTGTCGGAGCATACGATGCAGATAAGCTACTTCCTATATAAGCTTCTAACGTTAATAGCCTGTCGTTTTCAAATACTCTATAATCACAGTATCCATTCTTAAAGAAATCACTATATGATTCAGGGCTAGCATTGCTCCCACCAGAAAAGCCTACAAATTCTGGGCAAACCTGTCTAAACAATTCATAGTTTTCTCTGATAAATACATTTTCTGCCACTCTACTGTTCCACACAAGAATAACCTTTCCATTTTTCCTAAGTATCCGTTGAAACTCAATTTTTGCTCTATGTCGATCAAACCAATGAAAAGCCTGTCCAACAGTAATAAAGTCCACAGATTTATCGAACAGAGTTGTGGACTCTGCACTTCCATTAACCGCTACAAAGTTTACAAATTCATCACAATATCCTTCACAGGCTGAACGCATATTAAAATTTGGTTCTACTGCATAGATTTTCTGCACTTTAGACGCGAGTAATTTTGTTAGAATTCCTGTCCCTGCTCCAATATCGGCAACAACACTTCTCGATACTTCTATATCGTTGAAGAGGTAATTGACAAACTCTACTGCATAATTAGGACGATACTTTACATAGTCAGACACTTTGCTCGTGAATTTTTCTTTACTGTCCATTGCCAAACCCCTGTCGGTTGAGTTCTTCATTCCAACACCATTTCCTCTCAAAATACATATAACATTTTCTATATTTATATTTTACCAAATATATTCAAGTTCAGCGACGAGCCTTTTTATTGAAAACTGTTTCTCAAAGCTGTGTTATACAAAGCTGCCACAAAGTAGGTTTTTGGTTTAATATTCCATTAAGCAATACCTAATTGAACTTTCCACATGTATCTTCGTAGTATTCAGAAACGGTATATCATACTCATCCTTAGTTAGAATAAGCGGTATATCATAATGTGAAAACCTGTAGGTATCCAGCCTTAACTTTTTAATTTACCACGCCTTGCGCAAGAATCCCAAAATGCCCCCATTAATTTATGCTTCGTTGTTTAATAATAGGACTTCTTATGTATTTATTTTTTTCCTGAAACTCAGGGCCTTTAGGACCAACGCCGTTGGAAATACACCAATGCTCAAATAGCAGGATCGCACTTAGATTCCGTGCGTCATTCCGATTAGACAAACGATTTTTATCCCACACCCCACTTAATAATCCTCGTGAAAATATACCATATGCTGAAAGTGAGATGCCTAATTCTCGTAAGGTTGGTAAGATTTTAGCTTCGACATTCCGACTAAAGAGAGAATACTCGATCTGCAACCAGCTTATCGGATGAACTTTATGTGCTCGCCGTATGGTTTCTTCTCCAGCTTCAGACAAACCAATATAACGCACATATCCAGCTTTCACCATATCGGCAATGGCTCCAACTGTTTCTTCGATAGGCACGTTTGGATCAATACGAGCTGGTTGATACAAATCGATATAATCTACATTAAGTCTCTGCAAGGTATATGCTAGAAAATTTTTCATCGCTTGTGGACGGCTATCATAACCACTCCATGCTCCATCGGGAGTTCGCAATGCCCCAAATTTCACTGCAATGAACGCTTTTTCACGCTGATAACCTAGTAAGGCATCTCGTATGAGGAGTTCGTTATGACCCATGCCATAAAAGTCTCCTGTATCCAGCAAATTAATACCCGCTTCAAGAGCAGCATGAATTGTCGAGATACTCTCTTTCCGATCGGTTTCACCATAAACACCCGACATACCCATGCACCCTAACCCAATTGCAGAAACGAGAGGACCGTTTTAACCGATTCTTCTGTATTGCACGATAATTAACCTCCATTCTGCCGTAGCTCCGACCTAAATTTCAAAGCAGCGTTAAACGCCGCCTATGATCCTCTACTAAACTAATGATTATTCGGCTAACTGAAGAATCCGCTGTTGCGCATTCTCTCTAAATACGCCCCCGTGATAACAGATAACAGTTTCAATATCATATTGCGCTAGTTTTTTAAGTGATTTGTTTGCTTCATTCATATCAAAGGTCGCTAACGGATTAGGACCGGATAATTGACCATCTGTAACGCTAGTTAGTTCAAGAGCCTCCACACCGTTCGCTATCTTCATTCATTCCAGAGCCTTTTTAAATTAGCTCCGATTCACCTCCATGTTTTCTAATATTCATGAATCAATATTTACGTGGCCTTCAATTTGTTATCTTCAGTAACCGTTCAGCATTTGCATGAGCAACTTTCTCCAAGTCTGCTGGAGTAATCGGAGCATTTTCCAGTATCCATCTTATTGTGCTCAATTATTTACTTGACGATCCCATTGTCAAAACAGCCCTAAAGCGAACGTTGGCATTCATCATTTTTTCATACGCCACTGACACTTGTTCAAGTGGAAATGGCTCAATCAATGGGTGGACCTCAGTAAGTAAGCTGAAATTGATAACCGACTTATTCGAACCAATCCTTTAGCATCGGTTGACAGTCATGCAACTCGAATTCTATTATCTCATAATCCTGTACACCTGATTTTTTTAAAGGATCAGACGAAAAATAATTTTCAGCATCTTTCAATGATGCACCCTTCATAAAAATAATCCCTCCACCACCTTTTGATTTGGGGCCGGATACAAGTATCCATCCTTCGTCAAAACCTTTTTGCAAATAGGCTTTGTGCTCATCAATTAATTCTTTTAGCGTTTCCCCATCAACAGCAACTG
>JARLHU010000236.1 GCA_031292095.1 Desulfosporosinus sp. | reverse complement strand
GCTTGAGGATCAAGGTCATTGAGCGAACCCAAGACCCTATTTTGTAGGAGCGAATTAAGTTTAAGAATAATCTGCTCAATTTCCTTTTCGGAATACTCATCAATGTTGCCCAAACTGGCTATACAGCGTTTTTTCACAGTTTTACCGTCCCGGTAGTATTCAACGATATGAAGATATCTGTAGGTCTTACCATCGGCCTTTTTTGTGGATACAATTTGAGGAAACAACAAGCTCACCACCGCTCATTTTATACCCACAATTATATCAATATAAGCACTAGAGATAAAGCGTAAATTTAGTAATTATAATTGGAAAGTTTGACCTACATTTTTAGAGAATTCATTAGGCTGAAGATGAGAAAACCCGCTATTCATGCGGGTTAAGGTCTTCGAATATTCAAGTTTGAGGCGTTTTACTGTCAAGGATGAGTTTGAGGCAATATTAAGGCTCAGTTCATCCAGGCGGGTCATTATTGGCTGCGGTGTATCATAGAGCACCTTTTCATAAACAACCTCTTTATATTTATTAATCGATAAATCGTAGTCATTGCCCTCAATAGCAGACTTGGCCACAAAAAAGCTCTGTTCGGTTGGCTTTCGGTCGGCCTCGCCGTTAAGGTTGTCAATATCATCAAGATTAACTTGTTCCACACCGAGCAAGTGTTGCGAAACAGCCAAAATGATTTCTGCTTGCACGAATAAATCAGGACTTTCCCCTAAACTATCTACAGTTAAATTAATTGATCCTTCAAAGGTATTTAGATAATTTTCTATCCTTAAGCATTTCCCCAATATAGCTTGAACCCAAAATCAAAATCCCGCCAATAATTTGAAGGATTGTTAACCTCTCTCCGACAAAGATCACACTGAATAAAATGCCAAATAAAGGCTCTAAGTAACTGTAGGACACTATTTCAACAGATTTCATATGTGCATAGAGGGAAAAGAATATAGTATAAGCCACACCTGTATGTAATACACCCAATAAAATGGTAAAAAAAACCTCCATAGCATCCAACTTTACAACTGTTAAAATATCTCCATCAATTAATACAAATGGCAGTAATACAATCATTGCTGTAAATATTTGCACAAATGTGCCAGTTTGATTATCCACCCTGAATTTAATGCTGCGATTAATAAGAATAATAGTTGCATAAAGCATCCCTGAAATAGCACTGAGTACCAGTCCCGTGTACTCGTACCCTTCTAGTAAGTTATGACCTACAATCAGAAAGAGCCCCAGAAACGAGATGAAAATCACTGCAATTTGAATCTTTGAGATAGTCTCTTTTAATACCAGTGGTGCTAATATCATTACATAAACCGGGCACATATTGTAGATCATAACAGCAGATGAAATACTGGTATGTTTAAATCCATAGAACAAGGTTAACCAGCCAAAACCCAGTAATACACCTGAAATAATATAGGGTTTTAAAAGCGACAATTTCAACTTATCCGCTTTATTCATTTTCATTGCAACAAAAAGAACCGGCAGTGCAAATAATGCTCGAAGAAAAGCTAAGCTTAAAGCGGACAATGGGATCGATCTTGTAAATACACCCAAACTACCCCAAATAATCATAACAAGTACTAATTTAATTCTATTCATATACAAAACTCCTTATCTTTGCTAAGTCTAGATTAGCAAAAGAATAAGGAGCTGTATTGTATAAAATTGACACTATTTATTTAATTGCTTTATATATGTTATTGGCGTAATACCATACATTTTTTTAAATTCTCGAATCAAATGGGCTTGGTCATAAAATCTTAATTCCTCACAAATTTCAAAAACGTCTGCACCTTTACTTAATAACCTTTTCGCTTCAGCTATTCGATATTGCAAATGGTATGCAGCGGGTGTAGTTACATATAATTTTTTAAAATTCCTTATTATGGAAAACTTGTTCAATCCGGTTATTTGCTGGAGTTTATCCAATGTTATTACATCATTCACATGATTTAATATATATTCATGGATTGTTTTGGCGATATCTCTTGTATTTGTAGCAGTAGTTTCCAAAATATCTTTTTCTCCAAACACTAACAATAATTCAATAAGTATATTTTCCAATGTGTCTTGAATCTTATCTGTTAGTAGTTGTTCAATAAAGCCAATTAATTTCTGGACTTGATTACCTGTTAACTTTTTTGCTTGATTAAAACTTACTAAATCGCCATAGTAACCGGGATCAACAAATAACATAACATATGCCCAGTGATTAATATCTTTCGGTGCACATCTGTGAGTCATCAGTGGTGGTATAATGACACCATCACCTGATCCATAAAAGATAATCCTGTCGTTCAATGTTAAATCAGTAGATCCTTCTACGATATACCCTATAGAAAGTTCATTATGGACATGAGACTTATATGCATGGGGGTTGTTTCTACATCTCTTGATCTCCACGCCTTCAATAATGCTTCTGCCAAATTCCATATATCTGTCTTGTTCAATACTACTCATATAACCCTTGTCTGATTTATTCAAAATTTAAACACTTTCCTTCCATTATATTGTCTGCTGTGACTATAATAATTTTAGACCTCTGACCAAAAACGCCCAAAACGCTCCGGTGGGTACAAATGTTATCAGGGGACATCAACGCTTGTGCCGAATCAAAAAAGGGAGTTTCACCCCTAACTGAATACCGAGTTCGAGGGGCCCCTTCTGCAAAGCACGGAATTGATTGACACGTCAATTTCTTCATGACACACTACTTGGGCGAGGGGTGCGAGGCCCTTAGCCTACGTTCGCGGGGGTGGGAATGTGGGAGGCAGCCACTTGGACATCTCAAAACTCTAAATTGCCCGAATATGGATAACGAGAAAACTGATTTCTCATTCTCACATTTCATTAAATGTTGGAACACTATCCTCTTCTTTAGAAATAGATATATTAGCTTTTTTTAAGACATGATAGGCTTTTGGTGACATACCCGCAAATAATTTTCTGTGCATTTATCGCTGTCTCCCGGTACATAAACAATCTCCAATGTATCGCCTATGTCCATCAGCTCTAACTTCCTTTTCAGTCTGTCTAAATCTTTAGGTCTGACACTTTCATATTTTGATTCTACCTTATCAAAGACTATCTCCGATCCAAATAAATGAATACTTTGATTGGGAATGTGAAATTCAAGTGAGAGACCATTAGTGTGTTGTTCAGCATATATAATGATATTTCTGATTGTCTCTTTGTCATTAGTTTTCAGGGATAACTCTGTTAAAACTCCCTCTATCAGTTTTCCCTCCGATATTTGCCTCAAAAGTGCTATAGTTTCAAAATCATCCTGAGTAAATCTCTCTGGAACATAAAATTCAACACCAAAGTGCCGTTCAATTTTATATAAATTCTCGAAAATGTTAACTAGGTTACCTAACTCAACTTTCGCAGCTCCAATCAGTAAGATAAACCCTGATATAGGCGGGTAGGGCCATAATCCATTGTTGGAGTTGACTTTTGATTAATTTGGATAATTTCTTTCCAGCCTTCCCTGAAACCTCATTAAGAATATCCAATAGCTGCTGTAGTGCAACCGCCCAGTCCAGTTCGCTAACCTCATCACACAATACGGAGAATAGTCCTCCCAACGTCCGATCATCCGTGTTTTGTCGATGCTGCCAAGCAAGAAGAATATAGCGTGCATAAACGACGGTCGTATGACAAATTAACATGTCGTAGGAACGTCCTTGGAACTCCTTTTGTAGCTTGAGAACTGATTTTGTGCATTTAAAGAAGGTTTCTATATCCCAACGCATAGTGTAAATCCGGATGATTTCTTCTTCCGTTAAGGTGCGATCGGTACTCAGAATAGCTAACCATTCATTTTTATTAGTTCGATGACGAACAAACACTATCTGCATGGGTATTCCTGGTACCATCTGAGTGCGAATAGAACGGAGAATGCCTTTGTTTTTCCCTTGTGCCGGTGTTGCAGCACTATAAAGTTCTTTAAGCGATAACTTTCTACCGTTCACTAAATAACGCTGATTCGTGGGTTTGACCATACCGATGACATCTAAGCCACGTTGAGTAATCGCTCGAATCAGCGGAGCGTAGGTAAACCAGCTATCCATTAACACATAAGAAGCCGTCATTCCTGATGCTAAAGCTTGATCAAGCATCAGCGGAACTAACTCCGTGGAACGTTGTAACGCTTCTGTACGCCGTTTGTAACCCAATGTACGTTTGTCAATCTTCTCGGAAATCCCGTTAATCTGGGACTTTGTTGAACTAAGTAAGGAGAAATCTACAGGGATGAACGTATGTCCATCCGACCAACCTAACGTGAGCATGCGAAACCCATTATAGTAACAGCCTTTAGCATGATCCCAAAATTTCGCGAGAAGCTCAACTGCTTTACTCCGATTGCGGTCATACATTGAATCATCCACAATAAAAACCGTTACCCGACGATTGGACGTTAAAGAACAGACTTTTTTAACCGTTTCAGCACTTAAGGCGGTAAGGAAACGACGCCAGGCATACCCTGAATGGTTTAAAAAACGATAAACAGCGTCCTTGGCTGGGAATAATTCACCCCTATCAGTTTCAAGAAGACGGAACCAATTTTTGTGGTGGAAGATCAAAACAAAAATAACTTGAAAGAGATATGAACAACTAAAGCCCAAATTCCTCGTAATACCTGAGTTTCTTAAATGTTGTAGAACTTTTAATTCCTTAAATGCGGGTTGAATCTCTTTTGGTAGTTGATTTTTCTGTTCCTTTTGCGCTATCATTATCAAGTAGAAGACACCTCTTTTTCTATTTGGTAGTGGGTTCTGGACAAATTCACTATACCAAAGAAACGGGGTGTTTTCTATATGTCAATGAGCATATTAGTGGAGTGCTTTTTCCTTTAACACCAAGGCTCTAAGCAAACTTTCGCTCTGCGAAAGTTGAGTACCTAATAGTTCAATATCTCCTACATTTACTGTCCACTTATTAGCTACAAAGAGATCGAGCCCAGTTTCTAACGACTTTAGCGCAAACTCCACTTTTTCAACTTGTGCTACATACAAAAACTTGTTTAGCAACATATGAGCCTCTGTATCACCTACTTGTATCTCTGAAATTTTTAGTGAAATATCACCAGTTCCATTCTCAGTATTTATCGCTGATTCAAGTATCAATTTTGCATCTGTCTGTTGACTGTTATTAAGATGAATTACGGAGCCTTGGATCATCTTAACACCGAGCAGTGACCGGTCATATAAAAACACATAATTATTTAGGTCAGAAACCCGCCCAGCGGAGTTAGCCAAGCTATGTATATCTAGCACACTTCGGAGGCGAGGACCACAAGGCCTTTAGCTACGGCAAGTGAGGGTAGAATAATACCCTCTTACCCGGAAATCTAGAGGCCCACCAATGTCGGAGCGACTAATTCATCTAATTCATCTATTTTCTCTTTATTCTTTCCAATATCCTTCAGGAAAGAACTGCCATAGCACTTGACCACTATTATTGATTGCGTAGACTTGGTAAAATTCCATATTTTCTGGAGTTTGTTTATAAACCACAAACCTGCGGTTTTTCACCTGACTAATAGATAGTTTGATTTTTTCCTGTTTCGTTTCATATTCAACTCTTACAATGTTAGGATTGACTAGTTCAAGAATCCCAAATTGACCATTCCCCGCTCCTCTAACTGGATCGTTTGGTTGATAAGTTTCCTGCCTCATGGTAATTTGGTTCCATCGATTAGAATCACGTAGGTACATAATCGATTCTAATATACTCGTCCCATCACTAAACTTTCCATCAAGAATTTCAATCTTTTCTTTCCCATGTAAGGTTAGAAGCCTAAATACAGGCCCCTGACTACTAATATTATAATCTACCATGAATGGTTGAATCGTATTTTTCGTTGAGCTAGACGAAGGAGTCACCGAATATGAGCAACCGACTAAAACAAAGATTCCACTACTGATAAGAAGAAACAGAAGTCCTAGCATACGTTTAAAACTACGTGGATGCGATGCCACATTTTTCCTCCCCTTCAAAGTAACCCGAGCTTCTGACCCCACCCACCATTTGTTTGTACATATAGCCACGATAGCAGTTTGACTAGAGCTTCCCCCTGCGGGCTACGCCATGAACTGGATGTGCTATAGTCAATGGTAGAATACCATTCACCTTCAAATATAAAAACGAACTAGTCTCGTGAGACGCCAACCCCGGCGGGGTTCGCCCTGGGATATGTGTCGCTTATTCCTTAATGGCCTGTATGATCTCCTCAGGCAACCGCTGGGGTTTCATTCCCTGACCCACACATGCCAATATCACTTTACCGTCCACGAGTAATTTTCCGTCAACGGCCCGTAGCACCTGTTGGGCAAGGG
>JARLHU010000235.1 GCA_031292095.1 Desulfosporosinus sp. | reverse complement strand
CGTAAATTCCGATTAAAATAAGTACCGCTCCTGAAATCACCTGGGACAAATGTTCAAATCGATCGGAGGCCGTTTTCCAACCGATCAAGTACCCCACACTAATTGAAACCATGCTGAATATAAAAACCGAAATACTTGATGAAAGAGGATCCATTCCGGTAAGTCCAGCTCCGACCCCTGTCGCAATACAGTTAAACGATAAGGTTAACCCTAAAACCATGGCTTCTTTAGTTGAGATTATACCATTAGCGTCAAAATCTGCGACCGAAGGTTCTTTAGTAATTTGGACAACACAACTAAACGCCTTGATGGGAACAGAATAAGTTTTCATAACGGGAATCGCTACCGGTAAACTATTGCTTGTTGAAGTCTTATGTACCATCACCCAAATCCCTATGATAACAATCATCGACGCCCCTAGTTCACCCGCTACCGCAATATATTGGCTAAGAAGATGCCCCGTTAAGACAGAAATGATTGTGATTATGCCTGATAAAAAGGCAATGGAAAAATTCGAAAGAAAAGGAACACGAATTTTTTGAACGCCATAACTGATACCTACACCAAGATTATCCAGATTAGCGGCAAGACCCAGAAATAGTGCTGAAACAATATGCATAAGTACCTCCCCCTTGAACAAAGTAATTCTGCTTTTCGCCTCATACTATTCAAGGAAAAGGTCACTTGTTAATCTTATATTATTTTAGATGCATAACATGACGGCCCACCGCGATTCAGTAAGGAGGATGTTCGCTCCCTTCATCGTAATCCAACGCTTGAAAGGGTAAACCAAATAAATGCAGAAAAGGCTCTACGCCTCTTCTGCATTTCCTAGAGTTCCAACATAGCCCTCGAGCACCATACCCACCTGCATAAGGGGTTTTAGCCCTGGTATGGCACGACCAGGCCAAGGCTAAACAAGTGTCGCACGGATCTTTTCTCTCCAAATCGTCCAATTGATTGCATCAAGCAAGGCCTGTGTGCTTGCCTTCAGGATATTGTTAGATACCCCAATTGTCCCCCATACTTCATGTTCGAGGCGAGTATCAATAATAACGCGCACAATGGCTTCTGTGCCACGCGAACCATCCAAAACCCTCACCTTATAATCCACAAGTTCACTTTCTCCCAAAATCGGGAAGAAACCTACGAGAGCCTGTCTCAAAGCAGTATCCAAGGCATTCACCGGGCCTTTTCCTTCTGAGGCGATGTGCACTGACTCTAGACCCACTTTAACTTTGACCACGGCAACGGAATCGAGTTCCCCGCGTAAGGGGTCACTCCAAACATGATAATCTAAAACTTCAAACGGCGAAGCAGGGAACTTTCCAAGCATCTTCAGAATTAATAGATCAAGGCTCCCTTCTGCAGCTTCAAATTGAAACCCGCTATGCTCCAACGCTTTGATCTCGATCATGGTCTTCTCAACCCGTGGGTCATCTTTACTAATTGTCGGCTCAAAACGACGCAAACGGTCCAAAATATTGGCTTTACCTGCTTGGTCTGAAATTAAAATACGCCGTTCATTTCCTACCCCAGCAGGGTCCATATGTTCAAAGGAACGTTGGTTTTTCAGAATAGCATCAACGTGCATACCCGCTTTATGCGCAAAAGCACTGCGCCCCACATACGGCTGTTTATCATCAAAGGGCGCGTTTGTAAGCTCTGCAACAAAGCGAGAAAAGGAGGTTATTTTTAACAAGGCTGAATCAGAAACAACCGAGTATCCCCCTTTGAGCTGTAACAAGGGAATAAGAGTGCTTAAATTAGCGTTGCCACACCGTTCCCCAAACCCATTCCAGGTCCCCTGAACTTGAGTCACTCCAGCTTCCACCGCAACATATGAATTAGCGACAGCAAGACCACCATCATTATGGACATGGATTCCAAGTTCTCGGGGGGAAAATGCCTCCATGACTGCTCTAACCCCTTGGGTGATTTCTCCAGGTAGGCATCCTCCATTTGTATCACATAAAATAGCCAGCGATGCCCCGGCCTCAAGTGCAGCGGCGATAGCCTTCAACGCATAATCCGGATTTTCCTTAAATCCATCAAAAAAATGTTCGCCATCAAAGAAAACTTCTCGCCCTTGAGAAACCAAGAAAGAAACTGAATCCCGAATCAAACGGAGGTTTTCTTCATTCGTAGTCCGCAATACATCACGAACATGAAGATCCCACGACTTCCCAAAGATCGTAATCGTTTTAGCTTTGGAAGCTAGGAGATTAAGTAAAATATTACTATTCTCTGGAGCCTCATTGACTTTACATGTACTCCCAAACGCCGCGATACGCGCCAGAGGAGGGTGTAACTCGTGTACTAGCTGAAAAAGCTCCTCATCTCGAGGATTTGCACCCGGCCAACCCGCTTCCACATAAAGACTTCCCATCTCTTCAATCCGTTTTACATAACTCAACTTATCTTGCGTTGAAAAATGAATTCCTTCTCCTTGAGCCCCATCTCGCAACGTAGTATCATACACCGTAATCTTCTTCCCCTGATTTTTATTCATGCTTCTCCCCCTCTTTTTTAACGCATCTTAAAAAGCCCCGTGCCGAGTTCTAAAGAACTTGCCACGGGGCTTTTCTCCCACACGGTGTAGTTGGCACAATCCAACCAGTATCGCTCGGTCCAGTCCCTTGCGGCGGAACCCTAGATACACTTCTTATGAATCTATTATACGACAGATAGGCCTTGCTATACAACAGTTCATTCCGAACTAAAACCACTGAGCACCCACATTAAATGTTAACACCTCAAGGTTGACCACCAGATCAACATTGCGAAGCTCGATCTCCGGAGGAACATTTAATACAACCGGTGCAAAGTTCAGGATAGCTTGCACTCCGGCTTTAATTAATTGATTGGCGATTTCTTGCGCCACATCTGCGGGCACGGCGACAATACCAATCTGCGTGCGGTTTTGTTTGACCACTACCTCTAATTGCTCAATAGGCAGAACTTCCACGTCGCCGATCAAGGTTCCCACCTTACTGGAATCCGAGTCGAAAATACTAGTAATAATAAAACCTCGTTCGCTAAACCCTTTATAAGAACTTAAAGCCAACCCTAAGTTTCCAGCTCCAACTAAAGTAACACTCCAATCAACGCTTAAACCAAGAATCCTCAGAATATGTTGACGGAGATCTTTGACATTATACCCAACACCCCTTGTCCCAAACTCCCCAAAGTAGGCCAAATCCTTCCGTACTTGTGCGGGACTAACGCCGACTCCATCAGCAATATCTCCCGAGGAGGTGGTAATAATTCCTTTTCGATCGACTTCAGTCAGATGACGTGAATAAACTGAAAGTCGAATAATTGTCGCTTCTGGAATTTTTAGCGTTTTCAATAAGTTCCCTCATTTCTCTACTATAATTTGTAAAAATATAGCTAGTTAATTATATCACTATCCAAGAAAAACGCAATTTACCATTATTCAGGTCCCAACCCTCTGCGCAGCACCGAAGCAGCAGCGCTGGGCTAAGCCACTTCCTCCCTATTATTTACCAGAAAACTTATTAATAACCTTCTGAGAATCAAAATATAGTGACAATCCCAAAGCACTTTGCTCTTCAAAATTAGTTTTTATCCGAATTTGGTCATACAACTGATGGAGCGCTTCCAATTCTTTAGGTGGATGATCTCCAGCCAAAGCCTCCCAACTCTGCTTCTCTTGAGTTAGGGCTTCAGTCGTCAGCCCCTTCTGGAGTATAGAATTTACGTTTGTTAACAGTTCCACCGTCAGTTGCGAACCATTTCCCGCAACACGGAATGATCGTTCTGGAAGCACTATCTGTTTGGGAACAGTGGGAATTCCCTTTTCGATCAAAGTTTGTCGCATCCCCTTAAGCTCATTCGCAGAATGAGCCAGTCCAATGCCCACGATCCAGGGATTAGCACCAATCACTTCGGCATTAAAGGCTAATACTCGAAACTTATCTCTGCTTAACTGCGCATTACCTTCGTTTTGAAAAACGCCAAGTTGACACGTCCAAAACGTCGCTTCTGGAAGTACCAGCACAGTCCCATCGGAGGCATTTGACACTTTTAGATTTTTTTGTGTCCCTTCAACCTTCACACGACTCGATTGTCCAACTAGTTCTAAATAGACTTTACCAATCCCCCAAGTAAGCAAACCCAAGGCCATCATCCCTAGGACCAAGACAATGACAATCCGAATACGTTCGTAACCTTTCATGCTCCCATTCCCCTTCCGCGTTGCTTGGACAACCTTTTACCGGAAGATATGTGGGCAACGAAGAAAATAGAATCTAAAAGGCAACGAAAAAGGCCTTTGACTAACGTCAAAGGCCTGAGCAATGTTCGAACCTCGAACTCCGATTATACCTATCCCCCCGTCGTCGTACCAAACCCCGTCGACCCCAAAGCCCAGAGGAAGTTTCTTAGCTTAGTGAAGCACTTAGCGGAATTGCGTAAATGAGCGCAGTCGATAAGGCGTGAAGAAACACAACGGTTCACATGCAGAAAGCCCAGGGGTTTTGTGTTTTAGCCTTAGCGACAAGCGAATAGCAATGCAGCGTGTGCGAACGTGCTAAGACACTTCCTCACTATTTAAAAAAATTTAGACAATATCGTGTAAAAAAGTGCGGCCAGCAGAGATGTTGTGGGAATTGTTACAACCCATGCGACAAGCATTTGTTGGGCCACACCCCAGCGCACTGCCGAAACCCGTTTGGCACTCCCAACTCCCATGATCGAACCTGAAACAACATGGGTAGTGGAAACAGGGAGATGAAGACCAGGGAATACAGTCGCTGACCAGATAACAATCGATGAACTCAAATCTGCGGCAAACCCGTTGATAGGCTCCAGTTTAAAGATTTTCCCCCCCATGGTATGAATGATCTTCCACCCACCCATAGCAGTTCCCAAAGACATAGCCAGCGCACAGGAAAGTTTCACCCAAAGTGGTGGGTCCAAGATGGTTTGGGACTGCAACCCAACGGCAATGAGAGCCATAGTGATAATCCCCATTGATTTCTGCGCATCATTGGACCCATGGTTAAAAGCCAACAAGCCTGCCGAGAATATTTGCATTTTTTTAAAGCCGTGATTAACGCGGGATGGTGAGGAATGGGCAAAAATCAAGGCCAATAACTTCATAATGATAAAACCTAGAATCATCCCGATAATCGGGGAAAAAATCAGCGCGGCAAAGATCTTGCCTAAACCTTCCCACTGCAAGACGCTAAAACCGACTTTAGCAACAGCGGCTCCGCTCATGCCGCCAATAATAGCATGCGAAGAACTGCTTGGAATTCCCATATACCAGGTAACGAGGTTCCACGCGATCGCACTCAGCAAGGCGGCGATCACAACCTCTTGGGTTACATATTTTGGCGAAATAATATCTTTCGCAATCGTTTGGGCAACCCCGGTACTATAGAGAGCCCCAATAAGATTGAATACGGATGCTAGAACCACGGCCCGCTTTGGTGTTAAGGCCCGAGTTGAAACACTCGTGGCAATAGCATTAGCCGTATCGTGAAATCCATTGATGTAGTCGAATGCAAGGGCTAAAAACACTACAACGACTAGCAATGCACCTATACTAGTCATATTTTAAGACCACGCTTTTGAGAAGATCGGCAATGGATTCACAATGATCTAACATCGATTCAATATGTTCCAGAATCTCTTTCCATTTGATAATTTCAATCGGGTCCTTCTCGTGTTCGAACAAACGGGCAACTTCTTGCCGATATAGCTTGTCCCCAGCGCATTCCAAGTGATAGATTTCTTCAGCTGCGGCCTGAATCTTGGCTTTCTTATAATGAATGTGCCCCAAGCATGAGAACGCAGCCTGAATTTGCTCGGCTGCCAATCCCACCAGATGGACAAGTTCTTGTGTTCCCAGTGATGGTTTACCCGTGCGGTAAAGAAGCATCCGTTCCACAGTACCTTCAGAATAATCTACGATATCGTCCAATACTTGGGCTAGCTTATAGATATCTTCACGGTCCAGCGGAGTAATAAACGTGGAATTCAGCCTCTCCAAAATCTTAGCAGTGACATTATCTGCTTCATGTTCGAACCGATGCATTTGAGCAGCGTCTTCGGCGGAAACAGAGTCCTGCTGCATGATCCCTTCAAGCCTCTTGAGTGATTTGGCGATGATTTCGGTACTCTGAGCAAAGAGTTGATAAAATTTATCTTCTTTTGGTGACAAACCAAACATCTAATATAACCCCCAACCTAAGAATTTTCTCAGACCTCCACGGAAACGACCCTCTGCGAGCGAATTTCGCGACTTTCCAACAGGAAGTACGAATCTCAAGAATTGTAAAGCTTCATTCCACAGAGTATTATATCAAATCTTAGTGGGTTTGTGTAAATTCTATGTTAAGTTTTTGTCATCGGATGCCTTTTATCTAAATTACAAGACCCCCATTTCTATAGAAGTGGGGGTGGATTGTCCATCTTTAGTTGCTCTAGTTCACTGTTTTCAACTTTTCTATTAAAGCCAGACGTGCATCTGCCAGCATATAGATTGAACCGGTTACACAAAGCATGTCATGTTCCTCAAGACGACTAAGCGCATAAATAACCGCTTCCTTAGGGTTTTCAATGCACGATACTGGGCGACCATATTCTTCAGCCAAACTCCCCAGCGCTCTCCAGTCCCCAGCGCGCGGTGAATCTGGGCGCGTGATAATGACTTCGTCCGCCAAGGGCACAAGCATCGTAACCACTTTTTCCCGTTCCTTGTCGGCCAACATACCCAAACAAAGTATGAGGCGGGCCCGAGTATAAAAGGGAAGAGCCTGTACTAAGGCCAGAGCCCCATCCACATTATGCGCCCCGTCCAGAAGGACTTTAGGCTTCAGGGAAAGTAGTTCTAAACGTCCCGGCCACTCAACCTCGCTCAATCCGGCGTAAATGGCCTTGCGGGGGATCTTCACCCCATATTCGCTTTGCAACACTTCACAAACTGTCACAGCCGTGGCCGCATTGCAAAGTTGGTGTAACCCTATCAATTTTAGACGTAACTTCGAGTAGGTTGAATGTAACCCTACAAGGTCGAATTCCTGTTCCAGTTCTCCACTCCACTTGCTTTCCCAACGAACATCTTCTCCTACCAACCACAGAGGAACACCCATGGCCTTAGCTTGGTCACGCAACACTTGAATCACATCTGGGTTTTCAGAAGCCGTGACGACGATCGAGTTCGGTTTAATAATTCCCGCTTTTACTTTAGCGATTGAGACCACATCGGACCCTAAATAATCCATGTGATCCATCCCAACATTCGTAATGACAGAAATCAGCGGGGTAACCACATTCGTCGAATCGATGGCCCCACCTAAACCGACTTCAATCACAGCAAAGTCTACCTTTTCCTCTGCGAAATAGAGAAACGAAAGCGCGGTACTGACCTCAAATTCGGTTGGATGCTCAAACCCTTCAGCTACCATGGCCTCCAAAAGCGGAACCACGCGTTTGATCACCTGAATAACTCTTTCCTTGGAAATCATCTGGCCATTAATCACCATGCGCTCACGCCAATCATGCATATGAGGTGAAGTAAAGACACCGACCTTATGCCCAGACGCCTTCAAAATACGGGCAATCATAACCGTAGTCGAACCCTTACCGTTCGTACCGCCCACATGGATCACGCGCAGGGCCCGTTCCGGGTTTCCTAACCGCTTAAGAAGTTCCTCAATACGCCCCAAACCGAAATTGATCCCGAAGGTTGTCAAGTTGACGAGGTATTCTAAGCTTGCTTGATATTCCGCTTCCAGATGTTTTTCAGGCATACCTGCATTCCCCTCCTGTTTCCTTTTCTAAGCATTCTGTTTTAACTCTCTCAGACGTTCCTCTAAGGCTACCTTGCGAGCCAGCACCGCCTCAAGTTTCTCCCGTTCTTTAGCCACAACCTCCGCCGGTGCTTTATTGGTAAATCCGGGGTTATTTAGTTTCCCTTCCAGAATCCGTTGATCCTGGGTCGCCACAGAACATTCCTTTTCCAAGCGGGCAACTTCCTTATCCAGATCCATGAGTCCTTTCAACGGAAGATAAATTTCAACTCCCTCTAACACGGCGCTAGCCGCTTGAGACGGTTTCTCTGCCAGCGCTTCAAACAGCTCTATACTTGCCCCTCCAGCTAATTTGAGGATATCTGCTTTTCCCTTCTCGAGCACCTCACGTTGGGTCGCCTCTGGAGCAAGCAGGATGATCTCCACTTTCTGTCCAGGTGCCACCTTCATCTCCGCCCGAATGTTGCGGACCGCTTTGATGGCTTCCATGAGTAGTGTCATATTTTTCTCCGCCAGCAGATCTTGATACATTGGTACTTCGGGCCACGGCTGCATCATAATGCTTTTCATAATGCTTTCATTCTTAATAGGTAAATTTTGCCATATTTCTTCTGTCAGGAAAGGCATGTACGGATGTAAAAGCCGCAACGTCCCTTCGAGAACTTCGAACAAAATGGATTGGGCGGTACGCCGCGCTAACACATCTTCCTTATTGTACAAACGTGGCTTAGTAAGCTCAATATACCAGTCGCAAAATTCGTTCCAGATAAACTCATAAAGTAATCGACCGGCTTCACCAAGATCAAAGTTTTCTAAAGCTACCGAGGTGTTCTCCACGGTAGTTGCATAACGGGAAAGAATCCAACGATCCGCCAGAGTGAGTTCCCCACGGGGCACTTCCTCGTAGTCTTCTAAATTCATCAGTACATACCGGGAAGCGTTCCATATCTTGTTCGAGAAATTTCGAGTCGCCTCAAGCCGTTCCGGATGAAACCGAAGGTCATTTCCCGGCGTATTGCCCGTAATCAGCATAAAACGCAAAGTATCTGCCCCATATTGTTCAATCACTTCAATTGGGTCAACACCATTGCCTAAGGACTTGCTCATCTTCCGCCCCTTAGCGTCCAGCACCAGTCCGTGAATCATGACTTTAGGGAAGGGCACTTCCTTCATAAACTCCATCGACATGAAGATCATGCGAGCAACCCAGAAGAAAATTATATCCCTACCTGTCACCAATACTGACGTCGGATAGAACTGCTCAAGTTCGGGCGTTTTTTCCGGCCAACCAGAGGTGGAGAAAGGCCAAAGTCCAGAAGAAAACCACGTGTCTAAGACGTCAGGATCTTGCTTCAGATGGTTCGCTCCACAGGTTGGGCAGATTAACGGCTCATCCTTAGCGCAGATCTCCTTACCACAAGCTTCGCAATACCAAACTGGGATGCGGTGTCCCCACCATAGCTGTCGAGAAATACACCAATCCCGGATGTTTTCCATCCACCCCAAATAAATTTTATCAAATCGATCCGGAACAAACTCCAAACGCCCGTCGCGGACGACATCAATCGCCGGCTCCGCAAGAGGCCCCATTTTTACGAACCATTGTTTACTAACCATCGGTTCAATAACGGTAGAGCAACGATAACATTCCCCAACTGCATGGGCATGAGCATCAATTTTGACAAGGACCCCGGCCGTTTTTAAATCTTCGATAACCGCTTTCCGTGCCTCGAATCGATCCATCCCTAAATATTTGCCGGCATTTTCATTCATCTTGGCTTCTTTGTCTAAAACGACGATCTGGGGCAAATGATGACGCAACCCAATTTCAAAGTCGTTAGGGTCATGCGCAGGAGTGATCTTCACCGCACCCGTCCCAAACTCTCGATCCACATAATCATCCGCAATAATAGGAATTTCACGATCTGTAAGGGGAAGGAGCAAGGTTTTCCCAATTAAATGACGATACCGCTCATCGTCAGGATGAACCGCCACAGCCGTATCCCCGAGCATCGTTTCTGGTCGGGTAGTTGCCACAATCAGAGCCTCGTCACTGTCTTTGACCGGATAACGAAGATGATATAAATGCCCTTCACTGTCAACGTGTTCTACTTCAATGTCAGAAATAGTCGTATGACATTTGGGGCACCAATTGATAATATAATTCCCTCGGTAAATTAATCCTTTATGATAGAGATCAACAAAGGCCTCCCGAACCGCCTGCGAGCACCCTTCATCCATGGTAAAACGCTCTCGCTGCCAATCACACGAAGCGCCCAAGCGGCGTAATTGCTGCGTAATGCGCCCACCATACTGCCTTTTCCACTCCCAAACCCGCTCGATAAACTTCTCGCGCCCCAGTTCGTGACGGCTCGTTCCTTCTTTAACTAACTGCTCTTCTACTTTGGCTTGTGTGGCAATTCCAGCATGATCTGTACCCGGTAGCCAAAGCGTATTATATCCCTGCATCCGCTTAAAACGCGTCAAAATATCTTGAATTGTACTATCCATAGCATGCCCCAGGTGAAGAGCCCCCGTAACATTCGGCGGAGGCATCACAATACTGAACGCTTCTTTCTCCTTGTTTACTTCAGCATGAAAAAACCCTTTTTCCTCCCAATATTGATACCACTTCCCCTCCACAAGGCTAGGGTCATACGCTTTAGCCATCTCAACTTTTTCTTTTTCTTCAATATTGTCTGCCATTATTTTTTCTTAACTCCTTTTATCTCAACTTTAACGAACTTCCTCCCCAACCCGTGCAACTGGGCGTGCAACTGGGGACGGTTCTTCGTTGCATGTTTCATCACACGATTCGCTCATTGTGTGCAACAAGTTCCATACATCCACGTTTCGTCACTCAGCCTACGACCAGCACCGAAGCACTAGGCAATTGAGGTACAATTCGCCTGACTAGGTGCAACAAAGAACCGTCCCTTGTTGCACCTTCCCTACCCCAACCAACTAACCGACTGAAAAAAGCCTTTCATCCTGGCAAAGGACGAAAAGCTTTCGTAGTACCACCTTTATTCTGAGGAACATTGCGTTTCCCAGCAATGGCCTTTCTCTCTGAACGGTTCACTGAGCTATTCCTCACATTCTTCGAGCTTAGGCACACTCAAGAAAATAACAAGTCAGTATGCCAGTCTATTTCGTGTCATACTGCGTCGGTATGTTTACCTAATAGCCCCACTATGAGGTAAACATACCTCCTTGTCTGACGCAAAATATCCATGGCATCGTTGACT
>JARLHU010000234.1 GCA_031292095.1 Desulfosporosinus sp. | reverse complement strand
TTAACCCATTCCTTAGTCCGTCCAGCCAAAGCGTCTCGAACATCGGCGTGCATCTTTAGAATCCGCTCATACATAGGGGCCGCAAGCCGCTTAAAATCCGGTAACAAGGGATCAAAGAAAATAAGTCCCCACTTTTGGACAAGCCACTGTAACGTTAGGGCAAACCAATCCGTCAAATTCTCTGCTTGCTCGGTAAATTTGCGACATTGCTTTAAAACGGTCGATCGAAATTCACTATCCGGTATTCCCTTGAGTTGAGCTTCTATCTTCTCCCAGGAGGGGACCCGTTGATTACCAACAGATTCCCCTCCTCCTTCGCCGGGTATTTGACAAGGGATAGGTTTTCCTTCTGAATCTAAAATATAGGTCTTATGAATCTCCAGCCAATCGTGGTCTTCACTGGCAATCCAAAAAACCGGTACCACCGGACGACCAAGCTTTTCACGTTGCTCTTTAGCCAAGCGAATGGTAGTCATTGCTTTATATAAAGTATACAACGGCCCGGTCAAAATCCCTGCCTGCTGGCCCGTAATGACCACAAGCGTTCCTTTTTGTCTAAACTCCTCAATCATCCGTTGGGTTTCTGCACTCGCCCCTAACTTCGTATGATAGGATTTTAAAGTGTCGGCCAACCTCTCCCTAGCATAATCCCTAGTATCTAAATAAGCCGCCCGCCGCTCAAAGCTTTCCTGAAGCTTAGGATTACCACTAGGAAAGAATAAAGCCACTTGTTCAAAACAAGTAGCCATAGTTTGCATTGGATTTCTCATTTCTTTCATAACTATCCTCCCGCTACCTTTCCAGTACACGAGGGTATTTTATCATGCACGACCAAAAACCGCAATTCTCCCTGATTCGCCTTTTTGATAAAAAGCCTACCCAGCACATTTGCGTCCATAAACGCAAACAACGCCACAAGCCCCCCGTCGATCCAAGCCCAGAGGAAATTTCTCTACTTAGAGAAGCACTTTAGCAGAATTGCGTCAATGAGCGCAGACGATTTTGCGTGAAGAAACGCAACGGTTCACTTGCAGAAAGCCCAGAGGTTTTGCGTTTTAGCAACATCGACAAGCGAATAGCAATGTAGCGTGTGCGAACACGATAGTCTCCAGTGGAGAGTATCGCCGAAGCCGTGATCCCTAATGGAATACCTACCGGCGTAGGATGTAGAGACACTTCCTCCCTCAATGAAGCGTGTGCGAACGTGCTAAGAAACTTCCTCCTAGCGAGCCCACTCTCGCAAACGCCGAACAATCTCCTCAACATCCCCACTCAACAAAGTTCGCACATCAATAACCACCCACTCCTTATGTATTCGCGTCAGAATCGCTACCGCTCCTAAACGCAAAAATTTTTCTAATTCGATAACACTTCCTTGTTTTGGGCGGATAGCACACACCCAGGTCGGGAGATCGACCGTAGGCCAAGCCCCCCCGCCCACCCGAGAGACATCCTCTTTCAATTCAACGACAATGGCTTGATTCAACTTAAGCGCCGCTACAAGCTCCGATGCGGCTGATTTCAGAGTTTCTAGGGGTAGGGAGAGCATCCTCCAGACGGGGATATCTTCTAGCCCTCCATTTTCATATAAACGAAGGGTCCCTTCGAGAGCAGCTAAGGTCAATTTATCAACCCTCAAAGCCCGGGTCAATTGATTCGCCCGCAACCGTTCGATAAACACACGCTTGCCAACGATAATCCCGGCCTGTGGACCGCCCAACAATTTGTCTCCACTAAAGGTCACGAGAGAAAGCCCCGCTTTAACAGTTTGCTCAATGGTTGGCTCGATAGGAAAACCAAGACTAGTCCCATCAAAAAAACTTCCGCTCCCCAAATCCTCCATAACAGGCAAACCTCGCTTTTCCCCGAGCTCCACCAACTCAGCGCCCGAAACAGAATGAGTAAATCCTTCTACCCGGTAATTGCTCGTATGAACCTTTAAAAACAAAGCGGTTTCCGGTCTGATCGCCGCTTCATAGTCCCTAAGCCAAGTCTTATTGGTCGTTCCAACCTCGACAAGGTTAGCCCCCCCGGCCTTTAATACCTCAGGGATCCGAAAAGATCCTCCAACCTCTACCAATTCACCGCGCGAAACAATCACGTCTTTTCCTTGAGCAAAGGTATTCATCATCAAAAGAACAGCTGCCGCATTATTATTGACCACCATAGCCCCTTCTGCCCCAGTTAGACGACAAAGAAGCGCTTCAACATGGACATAGCGTGAGCCCCGCTCCCCAGTCTCAATATTCAACTCAAGATTGCTATATCTTTCAGCTTGTTCTGCAACATAACGCGCGACCTCTGGCGCTAGCAAGGCCCTGCCGCAATTCGTATGTAAAACGACCCCGGTGGCATTGATAACCCGTCGCAAACTAGTTTCAGGGCGATTCAGCTCCTGTAGAAGCTGGCTTTTCAACCACGTCCAGAGGGACGATTCAAATTCAGCAAATGAATCCGAATATTTTCGGTTGACATTTTCCCTTGCTTTTTGAAGAACCTGTCGAACGACCCGCGTTAAACGAGTCAACTGCCTCCCATTCGTCAAAAACGGACCGAATTCCGCTTCGTATTCCAGCCGAGAAATCACTTCGTGGACAGCCGGAAGTGCCCTTAATCGCCTTTGTTTCTCTTGATCCACCGATTGCCACTCCTTATGGGCCATTACGATTATCGACCAATTTTCCATAATCAGGCCCGCACGCTTTTTAGGATTTCGACATCACTCATAGCATATGATAAAGGTACAAGACATACGACAGAAAATTCAAGGCAAAGATGCCTTGGATAACTGACTGATTATTTTCTTCAATGTGTCTATGTTACTTCGAGGAGGTTTTTCATGTCCAGCATCAATCCAACTCTCGCACTAAAGCAGCCAGCTCGTCAAGCTGTTATTATCCCCTTTAATAGGCTTTTTCACACAAAAGAACAGTTCCAGCCTTGCATCTTTTGTGGTAAAACCATGAAAGTTCACAAGTTTAAAGGTAAGACCGTTTGCATCCACTGTCTGCGCCAAATTCCGGCTATCTTTTCCTGCGGGTAACCGCAATCGCAGTAGGGGCACGATGCTTCGTGCCCCTACTACCTACCACGTTATAGTATGGAGGGCTGAAACTTTAAGAAAAGGGAAGCAAATGCTTCCCTTTTTCTGTTTCCGACCTTCTTCATTTAGCTCTGTGAAGGCTTATTGAAAGAAGTATTCAGCGTTTGCACAGCCTTTACTGGAATAATACTCTTCCCGTGCTCAGACAGGAAAACCCCAGTTGTGGCTACAATTTCTCCGTATTCATCAAGGACTGCCTCTGCCAAAAGCCTTTTCTTGCCTGATCCCATACGATTCAAAACAAGGTAATACTCTTCTTCGAACTCAAAGAGACCTGAACGCAACTGGTTAAATTCAGGTAAGCGTGCCACAGCCGATAACACATCTTCGAAGTCGGCAAACGCATAAACCAATTCCGTCACACGACCTTTAGAAGGTTTACGAGCGATCTTATCCTTGATTAAATTCTCGAGTTGTTCTTCCTGCTTCATAATCGTGATTACAAACTCGTCATTCGTCGCCACAGTAGCTTGAATCCAGAAGGGCTGATCTAAATTAAACTCTACTTCTTCTCTGGCCTGCGCAATGAGTTCCCAAAACAATTGCTCCGTCTTCGCTGATCGTTGGAATAAATCAGCCATCGTAATATCCCTGTCAGTTAGTTCTGTCAAGGAGATAAAAATGCGGATGGTATGCTCGTTAACTTTTTGAACACGCATATCCCCACTCTCCTTTCCGCATTCAAGCTCATACCCTATCTTATTCCCATTATAGCATATTACGCCATTAGTTTTTTTGTGAAATCAAAGGATTTTAGCCCAATTTCTTGAAATATAGTCTTTCCAATTTAGACAATGGGCAATCCCTTCTCAATCAACCTCTAAACTCTAGCTTACTTATATCACTATCTTAGTAGAAATTCTATCCTAAAGCAAACTTTTACTTTCCACAAGCTCGCAACGTACGACTTCTCGACGTTCCGGGAGATACATAAGTCTAACCTGGTCTTCCACCTTAATCTGCTCATAGACGTTTTGGTCGACATAAAATTTCTTTTGTTCTGAACCACTCCGGACGTCTAAGACATAAGACCCTAATCCTGAGTCATAGGTTTTTCCCTGTACAGACCCTTGGATAAAACCCGGTTGCGCCAACCAATCTGGTTGAGAAGAAAATAATAGTTGTGTATAGATTCCTAAAACTCCAACCCAAATTAAGGTTTTCCCCGTTAGTAGCAAGAAACCCCAAGCATCATGCTCATAACGCCATGTCTTCAGAATTTTCCAACCCAACCGGGAGAGGACAAGTCCCCATATCAAAAGAAGTACGATCACATTCGGCCACGTCGTACTCCACAGATAACGATAGTAGTCTAGCATTTATTACCCCTTGTGCGCTATTCCGCTTTCACAATTTGTTCCTTGCTAGCACCGCAACTCGGACAAAGTTTAGGACGACAACGGCCCTCAGAAGTTGCACTACATTGGGAACATTTCCAAATAGCCATAGTAAATCCCCTCCTCAAATCAAATAATGTGTCTAAAATTAATCAAATTCTATAGATTAATCTTGCTAATGTCAACCTCTTTTGTCAACTTGAGTGACCCCCTTATCTAGATGCTAAAATCTCTATAGATTAAATTCTTATAAATCCCTTTTAGCGGGCTATAATCGGTTGTAGTATTACCTGTTACATATAGCGAGTTTAGATGAGTTAAAGTGCTCAACGAGGCAAAACTAGAAATTGAATTGTTATTCAGGATTAATGCTTTTAAGTTTGTTAATTTTTTCAAAGGGGCAATACCTGTAGTCGTCAAAGAATTATACCCTAATTCTAAATCGGTAAGATTTTTAAAATTTTCCAATCCTCTAAGATCCGAAATATATTTCCCATTGGCTACTAATCTGGTGATCTTTAAAACATCGCTTAGATAGAGAGCATTGCCATACGTTAACCCCGTAAGCTGATATCTCACCACTTGAGCTAAATTTCCATCCGAAATATTTACTAGCGTATTTGCTACCACATTCAAAGTAAGGCTTACTTTCTGACTCATCCCCTCGACAGTCCCTTGAAAGGTGTAACTTCCGATCTTCGAAAGTGAAGTGTTAGTGGCACTGACATTCCAGCTCACCGGATACTGTTGAAGAGTATTATCACTCAATAAACCACTGACGGTCGTAGGAAAACTATAGGAGTAGCCCTGGGCGGCCACCGCTGTAATATTATCAAATTTCACTGTGCCTAACGAAGGATTGACCGTTAATGTGAGATTAGCGTTTCCAGCGTAATCTTTTATCGTGCCTGTATAATTATAAGTTGTATTTGTATTATAAGTATTATTCATGTTACTTCCGGTCTGTCCTGTATTAATCGAGGAAAGACTCCAAGCTACTGGCACTTGCACATTTGAACCATCCGTCAAAGTTGCTGCAACAGTTTTCGGCAATTGATACTTCGTTTTATCCGCTACGCTGTCCGTAATCGGGTCCACCGAAACAATCTGAGCAGGCAAGGATTGTAACCCGGATTCTAGCTGCGCACTGATTGCGGCATATCCTCCAATAATATTTATAGTATGCACAAGCTTAGAACGCAATACCGTCGACAATAGCCCGGGAATTCCATCCGTTGGGAGCAAAATCACAGGGGCTTGATACTTCTGCGCTAAAGCTGACGCTGCCAAAGCATCGGGATAATCGTTGCCAGTAGCAACATAGATCGAATCAAAATTCAAGTTATCGGCAAAACGTTGGATTAGGTTGATGTTTCTTTCATAACTATCATTTCCGGTGATGACTTCTGCCTGAGGAAGTTGATTGATGACATTGTCACTAAGTTCATTATTCCCATTGAGGATATAAATAGGGGAGATCTTGCTGCTAGTCAAATAACCTTGAGTTGAACTAGGCAACCCATCCGGCGGAACGAGCAAAATTGACATTCCCTGAGCAGCTGCCAGAGGCGCAGCCGAGATGGCATCGGGATAATCCAAGCCTGTTGTGATAAAAGCCCCTTTACTAGTGCCTAACGCTTTAGCAACCTGCACTGATGTATCATAGCGATCCTGACCGGCGATCCGAGTTATGCTAATACTCAGCTTTGCCAACTGCTTGTCGACATTTCCGGATATTGCCCCGAGACCTCCAATCAAGTAAACTTTTTTCACCTTAAGACGCTGTAGCTCCGTCGCGGTGTCGGCGTTGAGCGCGTCCGGTGCTGTCAGTAAAATAGGTGCACTATACTTATGAGCAAGAGGGGCCGCGCTTAAGGCATCCGGAAAGTTTTCTCCTGTCGTGAGAATTGCCGAAGTTGCTCCATCAGGCCAGCCCGTCTGACTGATAGCCACGGCTGTCTTATACCGGTCGTCACCCATAATGCGGTTAATAGTGGGGGACGCCAAGACCTCAGAAGAAGATAGAAGCATTACAAGGAAGACTAGGAGAAACAGTGGAAAGAAAATAGAACTTCTTTTCTGAGTTATCAAGGAATATCCTCCTTTTAGACCTTTTGGTCAATACTGCTTAACCCAGCCATGATCTTCTGCACATAAGCCTGAGTTTCTTTATAAGGTGGGACCCCATTGTACTTTTCCACTGCGCCCGGTCCAGCATTATAAGCTGCCAAGGTCAGCGGAACATTTCCCTGGTATTTATCCAGCAAATCCTTCAGAAAATGCGTTCCCCCATCCAGGTTTTGTGTCGAGTCGTAGGCATTCTGTACCCCATAAGAAGCTGCGGTTGCTGGCATCAACTGCATCAGACCCATGGCTCCAGTCTGTGACGTAGCCTGGGGATCAAACCCTGACTCTGCTTTGACAACTTGTTGAATTAGGTTTGGATCAATTCCGTATTTTTGGGCCACCGAATCAATACCACTTTCCAGAGAACCAACGTTTTCGCACTGCGCCCGATTGGCTGGGACTCCCTGATTAGCCTTAACCTGCGCTGTTCCGGAAAGGTCTTTCAATTGAGAAGTGGACCCAGGGGACACTTCCGTCCCTCCTCCAAGTGCCGCTTGAAATAAAGCGGCAAAAAGAAGCGCATTCGAATTGCCACTTTCTCCTGTACCTCCAGACAGCCCCGTTTGATCCGTTTGAGCACTCTGCCAAGATGTATTCATCTGTTGCAATTGAGTTAAGAGAAGCATTTGCATTTGGGCGACATTCATTCTGGCAATCCTCCTTTCACTGTCCCTCAATCCTTCACAATCGACACTATTAATAACTCTAACTTGTTGTTAATTGGCTCAGTCCCTGAACCTCGCTATTTTCCAGAATATTTTCTGGAATGAGTTGGATAATAATCCGATCCGGGAGATTTACAATTCCACCGATAAAAGAAGCAGTCACCAAGGCCGGGGGAGGAACAATATTTTCTAAGATACGAACCTCCCGAACTTCATCTACCGCAAACCCCACCTGATCGCCATGAACTTCAGTGATTAAAGCAAACGAATTCTCCGTCGTCGTTGAGTCTTCAACCCCAAATCTCACATGTAAATCAATCAGAGGGATCGCCTTGCCACGTAGATTAATCAGTCCACGCACGTAGGCAGGAGCTTGCGGAATAGTACGAACCCCACTTAAACGGGTAATTTCTCGAACTACTTCAATGGGCATCGCATACTCTTCATGTCCTAAGGTAAAAATGACAACTTGACCTGCCATACTGAGCACTTCCTCTACTAAATCTTCCCGACCTCATTGACCGCCTTATCTAACATCCCGTCTTCAGTCTGGATTACTTTCTGATTGGCCGCATAAGCCTTCATAACCGTCATCATTTGCACCATTTGTCCCGAAATATCAACGTTCGAAGCTTCAACCGAACCTTGCACAATTTGCGGTCCCCCCCCGCCGACCCCGGAAGCTTGAACCGGCTGGGTCGACGAATACAAGGACTGCCCTTCACGTTGCAAATCATTGGCTGGGATTTGCACCACCCGTAGGCGGTCGACACTCTGTCCTTTATCCAAGACCGTACCATCCGCGCTGACACTAAAATCGGGACTCAGTGGACCGATCGAACCCTTCTGCCCCAGCAAAGCATACCCATCTGGAGTTTGAAGCGCCCCATTACTATTGAGCTGAAAATGCCCATTGCGCGTATACCGTTCTCCCCCCGGCGTCTGTACCACGAAGTAGCCTGGTGAGGTTAACGCCAGATCCGTCTGGACACCGGTCGTCTGTAAAGCCCCTTGCACATTAGACAGAGCGACACTATCGACACCTACACCTGTCCCTATCCCCCCAATTGGTATGGGACCAGAAGACTGGTTTCCCCCCATACGTTCAATCAGAACGTTTGGGAAAGCAGTATTAATTCCTATTTGTTCTTTATAACCAGGGGTTCGTACATTGGCAATATTATCAGCGATAATCCCACTTTGAGTTTGAGACGCCAACATACCTAAGGCTGAAGAATATAATCCTCGAATCACCTTGTACCCCACCTTTATTAATTATTCTCGAGCTTTAATTAAAAATTCAGGAATTGTCGTTACTTAATAGCCATCTTAAGTAAACTTAATTGTAAAGAAATGGCCTGGGTAAGTGAATTGTAATAAAGGCCGTTTTCCGCCACATTGGACATTTCTTGGTCAACATCGACGTTATTACCATCGTTGCGCATTGAGGTCGTCTGATCCGTAACAATTCCTGAACTATTTCCATCTGCAACACCGGAAATGTGCTGCGGAGACGTCAACTTCAGAGCTAATCCTCCACTCTTATCCCCTAAGGCAGCTCCCAGCACCGCTTGAAAATCCACATCAGAGCGCTTAAAGTTGGGAGTGTCGATATTAGCAACGTTATTAGACAACACCTGTTGCCTCAAACTTGAGCTCTCAAGCCCTTTCTGCAATACATTTAAAACTTGTCCATCTAACCAACCGGCCATTTCTACTACCTCCTTATGGAATTAGCGAGACCCCACATTTGGTCACCATCTGAGACCATATTAGCATTGAGCTGATAAGCTCGCTGGACCTGAATAAGGTCTACCATTGAGGTGGCTAAGTTTACATTGGATTGTTCTAGTGATTGAGCGTGAATCGTTCCAAAAGTTTGGTTTCCGCTGGTAGTCCCAGGCGACCCGACCTGGGGTGTCCCTGAACTCACACTGGGTATAAAGATGTTATTTCCCCGATTTAGCAAACTTTCAGGATTTGGAAACCCTGCCAGGGAGATCTGCCCAAGGGTCTGCGTAGAGCCCTTGACTGTTCCAGTAATCTCACCGTTAGCCGCTACTGCCAAATCTGTCGTCTCAGAGGGAATAGAGATATTCGGTTGGACGATATTTCCCTGCAAATCGGTAAGTTGTCCTGCCCCATCTACTTGCAAAGCTCCTGCCCGGGTATACCCTGTCGTTCCGTCCGGCAATTTGACCTGGAAGAAACCCGTCCCATCAATGCCTAAATCCAACGGGCGATTTGTTGGCGCCAAGATCCCTTGTTGGAAGTCAGTACCCGTGGCATTATATAAGACACCCGAACCCACACTAAGTGTGCCGCTCGTCCCCCCCGGATTAACATTTCCAGCACTCTCTACGGTTGACAGAGCTTCGGCAAAATCCATTTGATTCGCTTTAAAGCCGGGCGTATTTAGATTAGCCATGTTATTGCCTAATATATCTAACGCATCCTGTTGCGCGCGAATCCCCGACGCGGCAGTTCCTAGTAGACGCATGCAGCTATCCCTCCGTTATTTTGGCCTTATTGAGTTTTCATGTTAACCACTGTGTTCAAAATAGAATCTCCGACGGTAATAACCCTAGAATTAGCTTCAAAGCCACGCTGAGCGACGATCATTTCCGTAAATTCTTGGGCTAGATTAACATTAGACATTTCAAGCTCGCCAGAGGCCATCAACGGCAGGCTATTCTGCCCTGCCGCACCGACAGTTGCCACCCCTGAGTTATTGGACGTAGATAAGAAATTGCTCCCTATGTTCACCAGTCCTGCATCATTAGGGAATGTCGCTACCGCTATTTGGGCAATTTTATGATCTACCGTATCGACTCCATTACTGTATACCCCTGTAATCACTCCAGTTTGGTCAATAGTGAAGCTGGATAGGGTATGGGCGGCATTGGTAAAATCATAACTGATGGGCGTTTTTGCTGTAGTAGGCGCTGCAGTAGTCGTTGCAGTCCCCGTCCCATCAGTACCAAAAGTAATTTGATATCGCCCGTTCAGAGTTGGAGTTACGGTATATTGCAAATCGCCTGGTGTCGCAGCAGTCGTCAATGTATATTTTGTTAGGGGCACAGTAGCACCATTATACACCGTTGCTCCGGGAGCTGGAGGATAATCTACCGTCACAACAGAAGGATTCGTAGTAGAAATATCAATTGAAGTAGGGTTACTGGTTGAGCTTGGTGTACTTGTAGTTACCGATGCATCTGCAGGAGCAACATAATGCATTTTAGCAGTAGACGTAGTAGACGCAGGGTCAAAACCTGCAGCAAATGTTATATGTCCAGTAGATGGGTCATACGAATATTGACCTGATGCAGGAGTAGTACCCGCCGGGACACGAGTCATCCCATCAATCGTAAAATTTTCGGCTCCCGCCCCCGGACCGCCGGTGTCATAAGTTGGGGCTGTCGTACTTACGGCTGTAAGGCCAGATACAGTAAGTGCTGGAGTCACCTCTTCTGCTACAGGGAAACTAATTTCCCCCGGCATTACTGCGCCCGGCTTAACATTTATATCTCCATACCCTGCTCCGCTCCACACAGGTGTGGTTGACTCATCCGCACTCCAACTATATCCTTGTACCTTAGCTCCGGTTGCTGGATCTTCGAGTGTACCATTAGCATCCTTACCAAAACCACCAGCGCGCGTGTATACTTTTTGAGAACCATTATTCAAGACAAAATAACCTGGACCCTGGAGCGCTAAATCAGTGTTTACACCCGTTGACTCGGCACTTCCCTCAGTCATATTCTGGGCAGTAGTAAATGTTTGCCCTAAACCGATTTGGATAGCGTTAGTCCCCCCCAGATTCGTCGCTGTTGACGGTGCTGATGCCCCTTTCGTAACTTGACTAAGTGCGGTGGCAAACGCCAAACTGCTTGATTTAAAACCTGTGGTATCCACGTTGGCAATGTTGTTGCCCAGAACATCCATTTTATTTTGAAACCCATTCAGCCCAGACACAGCTGAGTATAATGAACGCATCATCAGGATTTTCCTCCTCTTTATGAAAAATAGACGATTTCAGAAACTAGTTTTAGCTTGAATTGACCCTTATCTCATTCCTATTGGAATTTCCGACCCCATCAACTCAGGAGGTCGTTGTCGTCGATGCCGTGGCAGATGTTTGATCCTGCACCAAGGTCACCTGGCTCAGCGCCATCGAGACCGTCGTTCCATCATCCTTTAATATCTGCAGTTGTGGCTTGCCACTTGACACAGTCACCGCATTAACAATTCCTTTTATGGTGGTCACTCCATCCGTAGCCAACCCGCTGACTGATTTTCCGATCATCGTTGCTCCCTGGGTTAGTGCAGACTGTTGCAGAAAATTAGTCATGTTTGTATTCAATGTGCTCATGGCCGCTGAGATATTACTCATTTCCTCTAAGGAGCTGAACTGGGCCATTTCCGCTATGGATTGGGTGTTATCCATAGGTTGCATCGGATCTTGATTTTGCAACTGTGTCGTTAACAGTTTGAGAAAGTCACTTTCACCAAGCGTTTGAGTGGTCTTTGGAGTCGACGTTCCCGACGTATTGGATGAACCCGTTGCTGCGCTAGTTCCATTAATTGTACTGCTCAATTATCGTCCCTCCTAAGCTGTCACATTAATCCGATTCATTCCAACTGGTCCCAGGGAGCTCGAAGTGCTACCTGAGCTTAGATCCTCATCCTCGTCTGATTGAATGTTTTGCATAAACGTCCTGCGCGACTCATCACCGTGAGTACCTTGTTGTTGCGCTCCTCCTTGACCCATTTGTAACATGCCACAGTTTACCCCTTGGTTAGAAAGAGCTTGACGCAAATCTGAGAGGTGATTTTGCAGAAGCTGACCGGTCGCCGCTTGAGATGCTTGAACCTGGAGATGAACCTGACCATTCTCCCAACGCAAGTCAATTTGGATTTTCCCGAGATCAGCCGGATGAAGCTGAATGTCCAGTTGTTTTAAATCCTGCGATCGGTTTATGACATGTTCACGTAATACGGTCGAGATCTGTTCCCAGACTGGAACAGCGGTCGTTTTTCCCTCGGCAACGTTTGACGCTACAATATTACTGGAAATTCCAATTCCGATACTTGCGCTTAATGCGCTTGAGCTCTGGTTCTGCTCGACTTTCACTGCAGGGGATTCTGAAGAGCGGGTCGGCTCTTCCTTATGGATCTCTTCACTAAAAATTCCCTGAACATTCTTTGGGGTATTACTTTCCTGGAGACCAACTTCAGTAGCTTTCTGCTGAATATTTTTAAGAATAACTGTATCTTTGGCAGCCGTTGCGGCTGGTATAAGGTCGTTTTCAATACCCTTTGCCTGATTCATAAGTGATTCTAAATGCCCTTTGGGCATAGGAGCGATCATATCCCCTTCCGCTTGTAGCATATCCTTTACTCCCGGAGACGTTGTTGTGCCTTTAGCACCTTGGCTTAATATAGGATAAAGGGCTGCCAACAGTGTGGAAGCCTTCGCATTTAGCTCAGGGTTAGCATTATCCAAATCAGTGCTTAAAACATCGAGCAAGCTTTGCATTCCTTTTTGACCGCTGGATAGAGTTCCCTTTCCAGAGGTGTTTGTAATCTCCCCAGAAAGAGCTCCTAATAGATTTCCTATGACCTGTCTATATTTATCCAACTCCGTAATTCCGGGGTTATCCCCCTGAGTTTTTTGCGCCGTCATCCCTGACTGCACAGTAACCTCATCATCATTTCCGGAATTGGCCTCCTTGCCTGCCGGAAGGTCTCCCTGGTACATCGGTTGTGTAAGCAATGGAAGCACAAAACTACCGTACGCTAGCAAACTTCCCAGTCCATTGGAGTCCTGAGCGCTTTGTACGGAATCATCGGTACTTTGCTTTTTTTCTATGTCTTGCCCTAGGCCCACTTTAGCAGAATACTGCCCTTTCGAATCTGGGTTTTGATTGATTGAGCCACTAAGCATCGCTGCAAAGGATGCTGTAGCGTTTTCAGGACTGTCAGTCACGTCTATTTCCTTTAGGGTTGGCGTTTTCTTTAGTTTGCTATTAGCCTTATGAGTATCCGAAAGGACATAAATACCTGCCAACTGCCGTCACCTCCTATTAAAACCTCTGTGGAGTATATCGGCAAAGTTCTAATAAAACATTAGAACCATCATTTTCTATAGTAAATCTTTTTTTTGTCGATTCAGCTTGCCTCTTAACCTCGAAATAGCTTGAGAATGCAACTGCGATATCCTGGATTCGGAGAGTTTTAAAACTGCCGCAATCTCTTTTAAGGTGAGTTCTTCTTGATAATAAAGGGCGATCACTAATTTTTCTTTCTCGGGTAATTTTTCAACTGCGTTAGCAATTGTCTGTTTTTGTTCCTCTTTCTCTACTGCTTGAAACTCTGCTTGGACTTCCTGATCGATAAGCAAATTAAGAGTCGTGCCGCTTTTTTCTCCTTCACCATCTACGGTGGTTTCATCGAACGAGGTCAGCGTTAACAATTGGGCCTGCGCTAACACCCCTTCTACCTCTCGAACCTCCACTTTAAGCAAATCAGCGACTTCTTCCAAAGTAGCCGCCCGTCCCAGTCTAAATTCCAGCTCGGCAAATCCATCTTGAACCCGCTTTACTTTCTGCCTTGCCGAATGAGGGACCCAATCCATGGTTCGAAGCCCATCAATCATGGCTCCACGAATGCGAATTGAGGCATAAGTCTCAAATTTGTAACCCCGGGCAGCTTCGAAACGTGCCAAAGCATCGAGTAACCCGAATACCCCATAGCCAAGGATATCATCCTCGTCGACATGGGGCGGAAGGGACATAGCTAAACGACCCGCAATACGTTTGACCAAAGGCAAGTACTGTTCAATCTGTTCTTGTTTCCACGGTCCCCGCGCAGCGGCTTCATAAGCATTCGCTACCAAGTCTAGCTCACCCCCTTATCGATTATTCCCAACCCATTTTGCGCACAATTTCCGCTTGTCTTTTACTGTCAGGTAGCCCTGAACTCAAATCTTGGTCTATCTGTCCGGCAAATTTCGCATCGGGCACCTCAGATTTGTGAGGTTCCTCTTCTCCCAGAGCGATATCAATCAAACCACCACGCTCGGCAGTCGAACTAGGCCGTTGCTCCTGGGGTTTCTGAAGGGCCATCTTTTCAAACAAGTTTATAGCTCCGGTGATTAAAAAATACATCACCGCAAAGGAAATCCCAGCCCGCACTATCAAGTCTAGTATTCCCACCCCATTAAGCCAACTAAGCGAGACCACAATCAAAGTCGTTCCCACCGAAATACGCCAAGACCAGACCTGAAGTAATTCCTTGTTTTGGACGGCCATCAGACCACCTTTTCTCCATGATTGATCGTTCGGATACGTAACTCCCCAGTCCCAACATCAAAATGAATCGTACGCCCAAAACTTCCTCCAACGTCCGCCACAAGTAGCGGAATTCCATTCTTTTTCAGTTCCAACTCCACCGCTTCAGCATTGCGCTCTCCAATCTTCAGAACCGGAGGTTTTCCCGGAAAAGAAAACATCTGGGCGCCGCCTGCTATCTTGGCCCTAAGCCGAGATTTATTACCACCCATTCCTGCGATCTCGTTGAGCAATAATACCATCGCAGTATCCACATATTTGGCCGGATTCCCCCCCATACTTCCACTAGCCGTCGGCAGCATAATGTGAGCCATACCACCCACTTTCAGAAACGGATCATGAATGCAAATTCCAATACAGGACCCTAGACCGGCAGTTAGCAAAATATCAGGAGATCTTGCCGTTTTAAAATCAGCCATTCCCACGCTAATTACGACGTTCATAATCCCAGCGCTCCCAACAATTTCTCTAAAGACCCTTCATCTGGCAAAAAGATAAATTGCCCTTCGATCTGAGGAATCCCAGAGAGTTGAGTATCAATAAACAACACCGTGTCCTCCAGCGTACCCTCTTCCAAAAAAATCGCATCTAAACTCGCACCGATCATATCTACCGCTAACGCTGGTACGGAAGGTTGAAGAGGGATCCCAGAAAGTTGACTTAAAGCAACGATAAAGGAACTCACCAAAATATTCCCAACTTCCTTCAAAGCGGATTGTGCCATCTCGTCAGTATAGAGATCCCTAAACTCATTTGATCCAAACAGCGCCTGGACTACTATTTCAGCGCTTTCAACCGGAAATAAAAAGACAGCTTTACCTGAAGCCTCCCCTTCAACCTTCACGTAGATGACCGCCTGAGGTGTGTCAAGATGACCTACAATAGCTGCAACTTGTTCAAACGGGACCACCCAAACCTCCGGAACAGACATATCTATGCGGCGTTGTAAAAGGTTAGATAAGGCAGTTGCCGCATGTCCCGACCCAATGTTCCCAATCTCTCGCAAGGCGTCAAGTTGGAACTGTGTAACGTTCATTTTTTACACCAACCCTTTCTTACGCATCGCCCTTTGTATATCAAAGACGCAACGAATAATTCGATCTCGCTCTCGTTCCGCAATGTAATCAAATTCCACTGAAATTAAGTAACGTTTACCGTCCTCGGTCTTTTCAGACCGACTGACACGAGCAGGAGTCCGCAGATCTCCGTTTGGCAAGGCCACATGTACATAGATCACCGCATCATTTTCCAGCTTTTTCTCCGTCAAAAACTGCATCCCCCCACCACTTAAGTCCAGCATCATCGCCTTATGAAGATCACTCAACCCCTCCTCAGTCACCGTTTCAAACGTCAGTGGAAACATAGCAGGAACCCGCACAAAACTGCGCCGTTGGACTTTAGACACAGAATCCGATAGCTCTAAAATAAACAATGAAACCGGCGATGCAATTCGTTGCACAATGGTTGACTCTAGAGCGTAGGCAGCCACTTTGTCCCATAATATCAGTCTAACACTCGTTCCCTCGCGTAAAGGGACCAGCGGTGCACCGACCGAGATCGTTTTTTCTCCTACTTCTTCAATGCGTGTCCGATATTTCCCTTCATACTCCCCCTCCAAAACGATCAGTTCCACCGCGAGGCCAGGTAAAAACTTCTCCTTATACGACAAATTATCACCTCCTTTTCGATATTCAGGGTTCGAATATCGATCACTCTAAAACGACCGCAACAATTTACTCAAAAAGCCCCGCACACCGCTAGCCGGACGAGGAGGATTAAGATAAATCCCTGCAAAAGTACCAGCTATCCACTGAATACAACGATACGCTGAACTTTCCGGAAAACTAATTCCCAAAGGTTCCTGCTGCATGATCGAGCGTCCTACGAGCGGGTCATCATAAACCCACCCAATAAAATTAAGCGAACCATTTAAGAATTTATTCACGGCAGTTTCCAACCGTTTAAAGGTTGCCTGGGCGTCAGCTTCAGACCGCACCCGATTGACCACGACATGAATTGGTACTTCGCCGGCTTCTTTCCGCAACGTTTTTAACACACCATACGCATCAGTCAACGCAGTTGGTTCCGGAGTTGTCACCATAATAACATCATCGGCGGCCTGTAAAAAATTCATTACCGTATGTCCGAGTCCCGCTCCCGTATCAATAATGAGCAGATCAGCCATTTTCTCGATTCGTCCCAAATTCGCTAAGACAAACGTCAGTTTATCCCGTTCTAAATTGGCAAGTCCTTGAACACCGGATCCTCCCGGGATTATCCCTATTCCCCTGGGACCAGGCAGGATAATCTCTTCAATCGTTTTTTCTCCGGATAATAAATGCTCGATCGTATATCGTGCAGTAAGACCAAACGCAATGTCCACGTTTGCCAGCCCTAAATCTCCATCAAGAATCAAGACACGTTGCCCATGTTCAGCCAGAGCCAGGGCCAAATTCACCGTAAGATTAGTTTTCCCTACTCCCCCTTTACCGCTGGTCACAGCAAGAACTCTCATTTTGTTTTGTTTGCGGTTCTCGTCCGAGGCTAAAACACGCAAAGCGCTCGCTTGATCATGCATGCGGCATCTCCTTCCCAATCACATAGCGCGCCAAAATGCTTGGAGTCGCTGCCTCAATATCATCTGGGACATTTTGACCGTTCGTCAAATAAGCCGTAGGAATCGTTATCTTGCCCAAGAGATTTAGAATTGACCCAGCTCGCACTGTTTCATCTAATTTTGTAAAGATGAGATGAGTCGTCAAGGCTTTGAAGCTCTGGTAAATCTGAAGTTGGTCCGCAGACTGAGTGGTCGCACTCATGACAAGCATTGTAAAATCTGGTTGAGCCTTAGCTAAAAAGGCGCGCAATTCAGACATGTGTAAATCATGGTGTGGGCTTCGTCCAGCCGTATCAATAAAAATAAGTTCTTTATCCATATGATGATTAAGTGCCTCACGCAGCCCCGAGGGCGTCATTGCCACTTCAACAGGTACCCCAATGAATTCGCCAAACGTTTTCAGTTGCTCTACTGCGGCCACTCGATAGGTATCTACGGTGATTAAAGCAACTTTGCGTTTATCAACAATACTAAATCCGGCCGCCAACTTGCCAATCGTCGTTGTTTTCCCCACACCTGTTGGTCCAATTAAGGCAACAATCTTGGGCCGATCTGTCCCTGGCTGGATAAGCGCTATCGGTTCACATATTTTGCGGACACTAGCCTCAATTTGGACGTATACCTGGGAATCGTTGCCCCACTCCTCCTCCGGCACTGTCTCTTGCACTTTCCGAATTAGACGCTTGACCAAATTTTCATTGATTCCACGGTCACGCAAATGATCCGCCCATCTTTGGAGGACAGCCGGCCAAACACCTTTCTTATCTTCGCCAAGCCCTTCCATCTGCTCCTCAATTTTCTCCAGTGCCAGACGCATCAATTGTAGTTCATCCTGCCTAATTGGCTGCCTAGCATCAGGCACAGACATTTGCTGGGGCTTTACTTCATCGACATAATACGCTTGTCTCTCAGCTGGAGGCATCTCAACCGGAGGTTTCTCAGTCGGAATTCTCTCGACTGGAATTCTCTCAGCTGGAATCCTCTCAGCCGGGATCCTCTCAGCCGGGATTCTCTCCATCGGAATCCTCTCCCTCGAAAGTCTCTCAGTCGAGAAACCGCCGGCGGCTACTGGATTCTCTTCAATGGCAGCCGTAATTTCCACCTTTAGCTTGCCAAAGAAACCAAAAAATCCGCCCTCTCGAAACTCGCGTGTCTGGAGGATGACCGCTTCGGGTCCCAGTTCCCGTTTCACTTTGCCCACGGTTTCCGCCACATTATCCCCTACAAATCGTCTAACTCGCATGATCTATCCCCACCATTCCTACAGCTTGCACTTCTACTCCTTGGACTAATTCGTTATATGAAAGTACCATAAGTTGTGGAAGTTGACGCTCTGTCACTCGTTTCAAATTAATTCTCACCAGTGGAGCGCAAACAATCACTGGTGTAAACCCCTTAAGCATAACCTTTTCAACTTCACGCGAGAGGTTTTGCACGAGCAACTGCAAGATCTTCGGATCCAACGCCAGATAAGTGCCATAATCGGACGGCTGGATACTGTCTAAGATTTGTTGTTCAATCTTTGGATCCAAGGTAATCACTGGTAGCTTTTTATCTTTACCAACGAGCGGTTGTAAAATCTGCCGAGCTAAGGCCTGCCTGACATGTTCGGTCAAACGATCCAGATCTTTGGTAATTTGAGCCTGATCGGCAAGGGTTTCCAATATCGAAACCATATCCCGAATCGATACGCGTTCATGCAGCAAGTTCTCTAGAACTTTCTGCACCTGGCCAAGACTTAGTATGTCCGGAATTAACTCTTCCACTACTGCAGGGGCTTGTTCCTTAGCATGATCAATGAGAGTTTTGACATCTTGACGGTTTAGGATCTCCCAGGCTTGCGTCTTTATCACTTCTGTGATATGTGTCGCGAGAACAGTTGGAGCATCCACCACCATCCACCCATTCAACTCGGCCTGTTCTCTGTACATGGCACTAATCCATTTAGCATCAAGACCAAAGGCGGGTTCTTTGGTTGGGATACCAGGAATGGTATCATCGTCAAACCCACTGCTCATGGCCATATAATGGTCTGCCAGAATTTCGCCGGTAGCAATTTCTGAGCCTCGGATTTTTATAACATATTGGTTGGGCTGCAAATTCATATTATCACGAACCCGAATCACCGGCACGATAAATCCAAGCTCACTGGCAATTTGACGACGGATAAGAACAATCCGATCCAGTAAATCTCCTCCTTGCTGGACATCGACCAAGGCGATCAGCGCATAGCCCAGCTCAAGTTCCATATGGTCAATATGTAAAAGGTTTAGGACATTTTCTGGTTTCTTGCTCTCTTCAAGCTCCGATTCACGAGCAGCTTCCGTTCCCTCAACGACCGACACCTTTGAGCTCTTTTGGAGCATAACTCCTGCACCTAGTAAAGCAATAGCCACGATAAACATGGGTCCTTTCGGCAAACCAAGAAAGCCTAAGGTGATCAACACTCCACTTGTGATGAACATGGCCTTCGGATTACGAAACAGTTGCTTGCTCAAATCCTCACCCAGATTTCTATCTGAAGAAGCCCGGGTGACCACTAAGCCAGTCGCTGTAGAGATTAGAAGCGCAGGGATCTGAGAGACGAGACCGTCACCGATGGTCAGCATGGTATACTTTTGCAGGGCTTCAAGCAAAGGCATTCCCTGCATTGCAACTCCGGAAATAAAACCCCCGATAATATTGACAAACAAAATGATGATGGCGGCAATAGCATCCCCTTTGATAAACTTAGTGGAGCCATCCATAGCTCCATAAAAATCTGCTTCCTGTTGGATCGCTTTACGCCGATCTCTGGCCTGTTGTTCGTTGATCATCCCGGCATTAAGGTCTGCATCAATCGCCATCTGCTTGCCTGGCATAGCGTCTAAGGTAAACCGCGCGGCTACTTCTGAGACCCGTTCTGCCCCTTTAGTGATCACAACAAATTGCACAATTACCAAAATAGCAAATACTATAAAACCAACGACCAGATTGCCACGAATCACGAATTGTGCGAACTGTTGGATGACCTGTACTGCATACCCATCCAACAGAACAAGACGAGTTGTTGAAATATTCAATGACAAACGGAACAACGTCATAATCAACAAGAGGGACGGCAGAGCCGAAAACTCCAAGGGATCTTCAGCAAAAACTGCGAGCATCATGGTCAGCACCGAACCCGAAATATTCAAGGTGATTAAAATATCCAAAAATCCCGCAGGCAAGGGAACAACCATCATGACTACAATGCCCACAATTCCCATCGCTGCTATTATGTCAGTGTTATCTAGTAATTTACGCTTTATGGATATAGCCATGAGTGGTCCTCCTTTCAAGTTTGCCTTGGTTTGCCTCACGCGGGAGAGAGCTGTATGCAACTGGGGACGGTTCTTGTTGCATAGAGGAAGTTTCTTAGCACGTTCGCACGCGTTCCATCGCTATTCGCTTGTCGCTAAGGCTAAAACGCAAAACCTCTGGGCTTTCTGCATGTGAACCGTTGCGTTTCTTAACGCCTTATCGACTGCGCTCATTGACGCGATTCCACTAAAGTGCTTCTCTAAGCTAAGAAACCTCCTCTGGTCTCGGGTCGTGGGTACGAATGCAAGTAGGTACGCAACTAGGGACGGTTCTTGTTGCATATCACGCTGTTTGCGTGCGTTTACGCAAATTCGCTTTGCGTGCTTTCTAGGCTAAGTTACTCCTCGGGTTTGATTCTAAGGGGTTTAGGCAACTCTGGATTCGTCGTCTGGGCTTAGTACGTAGTGCGAACTTGGATGCAACTGGGGACGGTTCTTGTTGCATATCACGCTGTTTGCGTACGTTTACGCAAATTCGCTTTGCGTGCTTTCTAGGCTAAGTTACTCCTCGGGTTTGGTTCTAAGGGGTTTAGGCAACTCTGGATTCGTCGTCTGGACTTAGCGACGGCATTTCGCTTCGCCTCCCCGTCGTAATCCCCGGTATCCAAGCCAACGACGTTCCAATCCGACGTCGTATCCTAGCCCAGGAATGAAATTTAATTGCAAAGAGAACCATTAAGCGGGAGGAGCGTGCGAGTGCAGTTGGCGAAGCGTGAAGACGCACCACGGTTTACATTCAGAAAGCCCAGAGGTTTGGGGCGTTAGCTTCTCCAACAAGTGAGCCGCTCCGGAGCTTTGGTGAACGTGCAATTAAATTTTATTCCCTACCCCGTCGAGGGCTTCTTTTTCTTTAACCGATACACAAATGCCAAAACCTCGGCAACTGCTTTATAAAGATCCGCTGGAATTCCCTGCCCAATATCCACCTGAGCATAAAGAGCACGTGCTAGCGGCTTATTTTCCATAATCACAAGGTCATATTCTTTCGCCAATTCCCGCATGCGGAGGGCGACTTGATCTTGCCCTTTGGCGACCACGTAGGGTGCTTTCTGTACTTTTAAGTCATATCGTAGGGCCACCGCAAAATGAGTTGGGTTGGTAACCACAACATCCGCCTTTTTCATATCCTGCATCATCCGGCTCATAGCCATGGCGCGTTGTCGTTTCTTAATTTCATTTTTTAGTTCCGGATTCCCCTCGGATTGTCTATATTCCTGTTTTAATTCTTCGTGAGACATCCGCAAGTTTTTTTCATAGTCCCACCGCTGATAGAGATAATCTAGTGCGGCCAAAAGAAAAAAAGAAATTGAGATCTTCCAGGCAAGTTCTATTAAGGCTTGACCTAGAAAAATAGCTCCTTGTCCAACATCGAGTTGTTGCAAAGCGGGATAGATTTGCAACCGGTCTCGTACACTTGCATAAAGGAAATATCCAATCAGGATCACTTTGGCCAGAGATTTCGCTAATTCAGTCCAGGCCTTAACACCAAACATCCGTTTTGCACCACTAACCAAGCTAAGGCGGGAAATTTGAGGTTTCATGGACTCCCCAGTAAAGAGAATACCAACTTGGATATAATTTGATGCTAAGGCAATCACTACCCCTGTACCAAAAATAGGCCACATGATTTGTATCCCCAGCCAAAGAATGTTCAGCATCAGACTTGACACCGAAAGTTCGGTCCACTCTGAGGAAAGACCTAACATATAAGGAAAAAGCTGCTCCATGCGCTGTAACATGGTCGGTAGCCAGTATTTGAGAACGGCTACGAGGCCTAAGAGCATGAAGGCTGAGATTACTTCCTGGCTTTTGAAAATCTGGCCCTTTTTACGCGCGTCCTGTCTACGCTTGGGCGTGGCTGCATGTTTTTTTTCGCTCATTGCTTCCACCCCTGATAAAGTTCTAAAACCCAAGACATGTTCAGATTAAAGAGATGCGCTACGGCTTCCCCAAAAAAGGGAATCGAAAGGAAGAGAATGGTAAATCCGAAAATAATTTTCACTGGGAAAACAACCGAAAAAATATTGAGTTGGGGTACTGTCCTAGACAAAAGCCCCACACCGACATCTGAAACTAGAAGGGCTCCAAAGACAGGTAATGCTATTTGAATCGCTAAAGCAAACACATGAGCAACGAGCTGAACGTAAAAGGTAATATCGGCGGGCAAGGAAGAAGGATTAATCGGAATATAGACATAACTCTTGACCATAGCGGCGATGAGATAGTGATGAGAATTGGTGGCCAATAAAAGCATCGTAGCTAATATCATCTGGAAGTTACCCATCATAGGGCTTTGCACCCCATAAACCGGGTCAATTGCGGCCCCCATCGTAAAACCCATTTGAAAATCAAGTAACTGCCCCGCTCCTTGTAAAATGGCGGTTAATGTATAAATCACAAAACCGATGACCAAGCCGACAAAAACTTCCTTGATCACGATTGCAATATAGGGCAATAGTTCGCTGGGAATTGACGGCTTGGCCGCAGAAATCAAGGGATAGACAATTAAAGATAGGCTCGCCACCAAAATTAGTTTCACGACTCCCGGAACCTCTCTAGCACCAAAAACCGGAGCAAGCATGATCATGCCAGCCCAACGGGACAAGATTAGCAGAAATAATGAGATGTTCCATTGGAGAAGTTCGGTCAGCCCCATATCCCTACACCCCCTATTCGATGTGCGAGGTTCGATGTTCGAAGTTCGAAACGAAGCAAACAGAGCTCGCATAGTAATTCAAATCTAATATAAAATTATAAGTCCAATTCCGTTCTTCGATTCGCAGAATCGAATTCAAGATCGTACCTCGAACTTCGAATATCGAACCTCGACTACAGTCCTCCGAACGTTGCCAATTGGGTCAATAAATTTGTAGTATAAGCCGTCAGAACCGAGAGCATCCACGGGCCCAGTATCAATAGGACAGCGACTACTGCGACAACTTTGGGAATAAAGGAAAGCGTTTGCTCCTGAATTTGGGTCATTGCTTGAAAGATACTAACCAGTAGACCCACCAACAAACTCACCCCGAGGATGGGCCCTCCCACCAGAAATACTGCTCCGATAGCCTCCCTGGCCATGTATACGACCTGATTTTGACTCATACACATCCCCCCTTTCTTCTAATGAAAGCTCGTCACTAAAGACTGCACCACCAAATGCCAACCATCGACAAGGACAAACAGCAGTAATTTAAAGGGCAGTGAGATCATCATAGGCGGAAGCATCATCATACCTACTGACATAAGCGTACTCGATACAATCATATCAATGACGATAAACGGAATGAAGATCGCAAATCCCATTTGAAAAGCCGTCTTCAATTCGCTAATCACAAAAGCGGGTATAAGAACATACGTCGGAACATCATGATAGGTTTTAGGCCGCTCCATTTTAGCCAACCCTACAAAAAGCTCCAGATCTTTTTCCCGTGTCTGCTTAAACATAAAGAGTCTCAGCGGTTCCTCCGCTTTGCTCAGGGCCTCAGTCTGAGTGATTTGATTCTTCATATAGGGCTGGACTGCATCCGTGTTAATCTGGTTCCAAGTCGGAGCCATGACAAAGAAAGTAAGGAATAAGGCCAAACCCACCAGCACCTGGTTAGGAGGGAGCTGTTGCGTCCCCAGGGCATTGCGTACAAAAGACAGTACAATAATAATACGAGTAAAGGAGGTCATCATCATTAGAATGGCAGGGGCCATCGACAATACTGTCATTAACATTAGCATCTGCACTGAGGTACTCGTCTGTTGCGTCGGCGAGTTTCCTAAATCTAACGTTAAGCCAGCTGCCCCAGCCGTTCTAGGGTTCGCCAATATCCCCCACCCCAATACCATCGCCAAGGGTATCCCCCTTGTGAAGAGTTTCGTTAAACGGCTTGAAGGGGACACTATCTTTCAACCTCCTTAAGCAAACGTTCCAGTTCCTCATTAAAAGAATCGTTTGCTCGAGACGGGCGGTGCCAAAATTTTTGACTTTTATTGGCCCGTCCTCCGACGCGTTTCGTGGGACGAGGGGTAAGCTCTTCTAAGATTTCGGCAGCAACGGTTGGGTCATTGATCTCACTGAGTTTCAACAAGTGATGATCCGATCCTCCCAGAACCTGTAATTGACCAGCAATCTCGACAAGATATAGTCTTTGCTGACCACCTAACACTTGTCGGTCAAGCACCCTCGCCCATGGTGTATTCATGCTCCGTTCGTTAGCCCGGTTGAGTCGTCGAATAACCCAGAGAGATACCGCCAAAATAATGAGAAAAACCACTAATATACCGAAAAGTCCCCACCACGAAGCAACAGAGTGCGCAACAGCAGGCACGTCTCCAGCTGAAGGAAAGGGCTGCCCTTCTATATCCTTCATACTACTTCAACGCCTTCGCCACAGCCTCGACCACCCTTTCTGCTTGGAAAGGCTTGACCACAAAATCTTTAGCCCCAGACTGAATCGCTTCAATAACCATTGATTGCTGGCCCATGGCACTACACATAATTATTCGGGCTTGTGCGTCCCGCTTGCGAATTTCCTTGACCGCTTGTAGGCCATCCATCTCAGGCATGGTGATATCCATAATCGTTAAGGTTGGTTGCAATTCCATATACTTTTTCAGGGCCACAGCACCATTTTCCGCTTCACCGATCACGGTAAAACCATTCTTGGTCAAGATGTCCTTCAACATCATACGCATAAATGCAGCATCATCAACAATCATTATAGTAGCAGCCACTTAAATCTCCTCCTCTATCTCAATGAATTCATCCGTTCTACCGGATTAATAATATCTGTCACCCGAATCCCAAACGTCTCATTAATGACAACAACCTCACATTTGGCGATCAATTTGCCATTAACAATCATATCCACCGATTCACCGGCTAGGCGATCCAGTTCAATGATTGACCCAGGGCCCATTTCTAAAATTTCTCTAATGGTTTTTTTGGCGCGGCCCAATTCTACACTGATTTGTAAAGGAACGTCTAAAATCAAATTGAGATTATCCGGCTGGGTCAGGGGCTGTCCGAATTGGAGCGGTGCAAACTGGGCAGGTTGAACTGGCATCTGCGTTCTGGCTTGAGTATTGCCTTGAGTATTGCCCGGTGCTATCCCATAAGGGGGATAGCCGCTTGGCATCGTATAGGGCGGTGCGTCATAAGAAGCAGGTGGTGAAGGTGGTTGAGTTTGATAAGGCATCGCTATCGGCGGTGGAGGCGACTGATAAGTGGGAGTCGCTTGTGCTGCCGGAGCTACCTCAGACCCACCGTTCATCACACTCATCAACTTGTTGACCATCCCTTTAGCAACACTCAACGGGAGCACTTGCACCAGAATACTGTCTATAACGTCCTCTACGATCATCCGAAAGGAGATCTGCACAAGGGGCTCATCCGGTGAAAGGAACTCTTGAATGATATCTCGCCCATCTGCCAAATCATTGAGCACTAAATCAGGTGGAGTAATATCGACCTTAGTTTGAAACATGGTCGACATGGAGGTGGCCGCTGACCCCATCATCTGGTTCATAGCCTCAGAAATCCCACTAATCTGAAGCTCAGAGAGTTCTGGGGACGGGTTTTTACCGTCCCCCCCCATCATCAAGTCCACAATAACCGAACCGTCTCGCTGGGAAAGAATCAAAAGGTTTGAGCCTTCAATCCCTGCTTTGTATTTGACATCACAAATAACGGAAGGGATCGGATAATCCTTGCGAATCTGTTCCGAGGTCGTTAAGTCAACTTTCGGCGTGGTAATATCCACTTTCTTACCTAAAAGCTGAGATAACGTCGTTGCCGCGGTGCCCATTGAAATATTAGCAATTTCTCCAAGGGTATCTCTTTCAATCTCATCTAAAAGATTCTCCTGGGACGATGTCTCCAGGTCTGGTTCTAGTGTACCTCGCAGCAACTCGTCAATCTCTTGCTGGGAGAGCATTCCGTTAGCTATCTTGTCCCCCTCCTCCCTTTACTATTTCTGTGATCTGTACGGCATGATGGTCTCCATGTAGTCCTGGTATAGACTTAAATTTCATAAATTCACCCACATAGATCGGGAGTGGATCATTAACCGATTGGTTGAGCGGAATTACATCTCCCTTAGCTAAGTCGAGAAGGTCTCGTACCGAGATTTCCGAGTGCCCTAAAAACGCCACCATATCCACCTTTGCCCATTCTATTTTTTCCCGAATCGCTTGCACCTGCTCTGGTGTGACAACCTTCCCCTGAGTGGAAAAGCGAAAATACGTACTTAACTTATCCAAAATAGGCTCCAAGACGAGATAGGGAATGCAAAGATGGATCATCCCGATCGCCTGACCGATGCTTACTTCCAGAGTGATGAGCAGAATCATTTCGTTAGGAGCTACAATTTGCGAAAATAGTGGATTCGTTTCCATTGAGACAAACTGCGGTTTAAGTTCATAAATCTCTGCCCACGCCTCTTTAATGAGTTCAATGATTTGGATCAGACGATGTTCGATAATTGCTCTTTCAATTTCTGTCAAATCTCGATTTTTTTCCGAATTTTGTCCTTGCCCATTCCCCCCCAATAAACGATCCACAATGGTGAACGCTAACGTTGGGCTCACCTCCATTAACACGGTCCCCTCCAACGGATGTAATGAAAAAAGTCCTATAACGGTAGGATTCGGTTGGGAACGAATGAATTCATCATACGTAATTTGTTCAACAGAGAGAACTTTAGATTCTATGACTGCGTGCAAATGCCCGGAAAGGTAATTTGTCAACCCACGACAAAGACTTTCGTGAATGTTTTGGAGGGAGTTAATCTGATCTTTGGAAAACTTATTTGGGCGTTTAAAATCGTACATTCTAATGCGCTTCTGAATCAGGGTGGTTCTGATTTCCACCGTCTCTTCATGTTCATCAGACAGCGCATTGAGTAGAGCGTCAATTTCAGCTTGAGACAAAACGTCTCCCATCGAATCCCCCCTCTCTAATCGATAATCGATGTTCGTGGTTCGATGTTCGATTTAAGAACCACTACTCGGTATTCGGGTATTTCAAACTACATACACAATCTCGCGTCCGTTGTCCGTTATTATTCGAACCACGATCTTCGAACATCGAATATCGTTACTGGTAGACCATGGCCATAAATAACACATCCGAGATTTTATTATCCGCTACTTCATTGAGGCTATTGATTAATTCCTTGCGTAATTTTTCCCGGGCAGCCGGAGTTTGTACATCCACTAAGGATTTGTTTGATAAAACCGAATTGACTTTGTCCTTCATAAACGCGACCTTCGCCTTCAAAAGAACGTCTGATTTCGCATCCGTCCCTTCAACTGTCAGAGTCGTCTTGAGAAAAGACCCCCCTTGTAAATTCACCGTAAACTCGCCAAGGTCCACCAACGGTCCGACTATTTTTGGTTGGCTGACATTTACGGCCTGTGTGCTGGAAGCTGGATAAATAAACTTTTGAACCCCCATTAATCCACCCACGCCGAGCACCAAGCCAACTAATAGAGCTAAAATCACAGGCATCAGGGTTTTCAGATTTATCTTCAATTTCATCTATCTGATTTATCCTCCTCCACTTTGTAAATCTGACCACAGCGTCGCCGAAACTCAGCAACCCTTTCAATGAGAACCTCGATGGGTTCTGACACCACGTATTTGTTCCCACCCGTAAACGTAATGACGGTATCGGGAGTTTCTTCCATCATTTCGATTAAATCACAATTCAAGGCAAAAATTTTGCCGTTTAAGCGCGTAACATATATCATAAGTTCGCCCTTTCATCAATTCTGTAGGGATTGATCTTTCTGACGCCAATGGAGAATCTGACCCGTTTCATCCATGATCTTCTGTTCCTTCTGTAATTCAGCTACCCTAAAGGCCTTGACCTGTTTTTCTTTAAGGCGCCGAAACTTCTCGACCTCTCGATGGGCATCCCCTAAATCCTGTCGAGTTTGCTCCATAATCACCTCTTGTGCCCGCCGCTCTGCTTCACATTGCAGCAGTCGACCATGTTGATCTAAAGCAAAGATTTGCCAACTTCCCAGTGCTTCAGGTCGAAGTCGACCCGCATCCCGTTGCCCCTCTTGAGCCTCCTGCAAATGTACTTCTTGAAGCACGCAGGCTTGAACACTGGTTTGCCAACGCTGCACTTCTTGGGCGAACTTACGCTGTACCGTTTCCAAAGCCTGTTCCGCCAACCGTAGACTTGCCTCCAACCGGAACAGAAACCGGGCCATTGTCACCACTCCCTACTATGACGTAATGATCCCCTGCAACTGTTTAAGCATCTCTCCAAACTCTACTCGTTCTTCCACCCTTTGCCGAACAAACTCCAGGATACTGTCCATATGCAGAATAGCAGCATCAATTTTTGCATTACTTCCCGGGGTATAAGCCCCAATATCGATCAAATCCTTGGCATTACGGTAAATCGCAATATGGCCGCGCACTATACCCGCCCACTCTTTGTGATCGAAACTGACCACATCGTTCATAACCCGGCTGACCGATTGTAAAATATCTATAGCAGGAAACTGATTTTGCATGGCCAGCTCCCGAGTCAAAACAATATGACCATCAAGAATTCCACGAACCGAATCCGCGATCGGCTCATTATGATCATCCCCGTCCACTAACACGGTGTAGATGCCGGTAATACTTCCCGTCCCTGCCATGCCAGAACGTTCCAATAGTTTCGGCAAAAGAGCGAAAACTGAGGGTGGGTATCCCCGGGTCGCCGGAGGTTCACCAACCGTCAGGCCCACCTCCCTCTGAGCCATGGCAAAACGAGTCACGGAATCCATCATTAGTAGCACATTCTTACCTTGGTCCCGGAAATATTCGGCAATCGCTGTCGCTGTAAAAGCTGCCTTTAAGCGCACCAAGGCAGGCTGATCCGACGTCGCCACGATGATGACAGAACGAGCTAAACCCTCAGGACCCAAATCCTTTTCAATAAAGTCACGTAATTCTCGCCCCCGCTCCCCAACTAAAGCAATCACGCTGACCTCAGCCACAGTGTTGCGGGCCATCATTCCCAGCAAGGTGCTCTTGCCCACTCCCGAGCCAGCGAAGATTCCCATCCGTTGACCTCGACCAATGGTAAGAATCCCATCGATTGTTCGAACACCCACACTCAGCACATCTCGAATTCGTGGACGCAATAAGGCATTCGGGGGTGAATTTTGCAGAGGGTACGCTGTTTCCGTCTGCAGAGGGCGACCATCCATAGGGTGTCCCAGTCCATCAAGAATCCGTCCCAGTAAACCCGGACCTACAGGCACGGCCAGCTTTTGACTCTGTGGAATGACACGATCTCCGGGTGCGATTCCTTCGAGCTCTCCTAACGGCATGAGCAAGGTGGTGAAATCCCGAAAGCCAACCACTTCGGCCGGTAGCGCCCGTCCATCTCGCGAGATGATATGGCAATATTCTCCAACACTCGCTCGTGGACCAGTCGCTTCGACCATCAACCCAACAATCTTCGCAACCCTTCCCTGAGCCGAAATCGGTTCAATCTGTTCCACCAGTTGAGTCAATAGGTTCCAAGCCCCCATGTTCGAGCTCCTCTCGTAAAATGTGTTCAATTTTATCTAATTGAGACTCGAGACGAGCATCAAAAATACCCTCCGAACACTCTAGGAAACAATCCCCAGCACTCAGCGACTCATCCACAACCCACGGACAAGGCGGAGGATTCTCCTTCAACCAAAGAGCATCCTCAGACGCTACATGCAACCTCCAGCCCTCCCTATCTTGCGGCAGCAGGGAAAGAGCCTGGATGATAGCTCCCAAACGTTGGGGATCAACGGCCAAGCTGGAGCGAACCAAGCGCTCAGCAATTTTTATCGCCAAAGTAAGTAAGGCTTCATCCACTTTGGCATATTCCTCTTGCACTGCCCGTTGCGCCAATTGGAAGAGTTGGTTAGCACTGAGAGTCAAACGGTTTCCCTCCGCTTCTCCCGCCTCAAGACCTGCTTGATAGCCCTTGGCCTCAGCTACGGGATAAACCTCAGCTTGCGCCGTCTGGATCACCTCCTGACGTAGCCGCTCCGAGTCAGCTTGAGCCTGCCCACGGATCTCCTGAGCACTGGTTTCAGCCGCCACTAGGATCAATGCCGCTTTCTCCGTGGCCTCTATCTCGAGAGCCGAGAGCATCACCTCACTGAAGTGATCCGATCTTGGAGACAGCTCTTCCTCGCCAGTTATAACTGACAAATAAGCATCTGAACCTTGAAAGCAAGCTTTGCAGTCCGCTTCCAAGATCCGCGGCGTTAGCACCTCAACATCGTAACTTTTAACAACGCGTCCGTTAATAGACAATCTCATCACTCCCCCCTCTCGAGATGACTAACGCACCAGCCTCTTCAAGCTTACGGATCACCTTCACAATACGTTGCTGAGCCTCCTCTACATCACGCAAGCGCACCGGCCCCATGAATTCCATATCGTCTTTAAGCATCTGCGCAGCCCGCGTGGACATATTGGACTGAATCTTTAATGCGACTTCATTATTTGCCCCTTTAAGCGCCAAGCTTAAGTCCTTGGTAGCTACTTCGCGCAAAACCAACTGAATGCTGCGATCATCCAACAAAACGATGTCTTTGAAAACAAACATCTGCTGCCTGATCTGCTCCGCCAACTCAGGATCTTCCATATCTAAGGCATCCATGACCACTTTAACCGTACTAGCATCCGCCGAGTTAAGGAGGTCCACAATACTTTGAATCCCACCCGAGGTCGTGTAATCAGTTGGAGCTAGACTCGTGATCTTGTGCTCTAAAACTTTCTCAATCTGCTTAAGTACTTCTGGGCTAGTCTGCCCCATCGTCGCAATACGTTTTACCACCTCAGCCTGTCGCTCGGGAGCAAGGCTAGCGAGCAGAGATGCAGCTTTATCAGCAGGCAGGTGCGTCATAATCAACGCTATCGTCTGCGGGTGTTCACCCTGAATAAAAGAAAACAGCTGTTTAGGATCTGTTCGACGCACAAGCTCGAAGGGCCTCATTTTCATGGAAATAGCTAGACGGTTAATAATCTCAAAGGCCCGTGCCTCCCCTAGAGCTCGTTCTAACACCTCCCGGGCGTAATCAATCCCACCCTGGGCGATATATTCATTCGCCAAGCACATCTGATGAAATTCTTCCACGACATTATCGCGGTTTTCCGGCGATATTTTACGAACATTGGCCATCTCTAAGGTCAATTGCTCGATTTCTGCATCTCCCAAATGCTTAACCACCTGAGCTGATTTCTCCGCCCCCAAGGCAATCATTAAAATCGCCGCTTTTTGCAGTCCAGTTAATGCTTGCGCCATCTAACTCTCCTCCGATAGCCATGATTTCACTAAACGAGCCACTTCTTCTGGTTTATCACGCGAATAAAGTTCGACAGACTCCTGGGTCTGTTCCTTTTGGATTTGCTCAAGCGACTTTGTGCTCTTCCGAGCAAGTTTCGCCTTTGCCTCTTGCTCAGCCAACTGTTGCGACATGAGCAGTTCTGCCGTGGCCGCCGTTACCGGCTGCGAATCGTTCATTTCCAACACTCTTTTCGTGCGAACTTTCTGTGAACGACTACGTAAAACGGCCAGCAAAAGCACTAACCCAAACAAAGCGGCACATCCTATTTCCACATAACTAACCAATTGTTGTCGCTGGGCGGCACTATCCATCGCAGCCTTTTCTTGCTGCAGCTCTGTTTTGTTAAACGGAATAGCGGCAACTTGAATTTGATCCCCCCGAGTTGAATCCACACCGGCTGCAGAAGCCACGATCGCTTGAATTTGAGCAAGCTGGGCTTGAGTAATAGTGTCGCCATCCGCCATAACCGACACGGAAAGATGTTTTATAGCGCCGGGGCTTACCACTTGTTCCTCCTGCGTGGTGTCCACCTGATAGTTTTTGGTAGCACTTCCCTTTGTGGAAGTCGAATTCACCGCCGGGGTCACAGTTGGGTACGTCGGGGTCTTATTCGCCGCCACTCCCGGTGTTCCTCCAGCTGCCGTACTATTAGTGGTATTTTCAGTGGAACTCTGTTCACTCACCACAGCACCGGGTCCATTGGTCTGTTTTGTCCGTTTTATTTGATCAAAATCCAGCACCGCACTGATTCGGACGACGGTCTTGCCCGAACCCAAAACTCGATCTAACATACTCTGAACCGATTTCCGAGTGTCCTCTTCGACGGTTTGTTGAAGCTGATATTGAGTCCCAGTCATATGTTGGGAATCCCCGCTTTTTCCCAAAACATCGGATAAAACATTGCCGTTGGTATCTACAATCGTCACATTCTCCATTTGCAGTCCTTCTACCGATCCTGCCATCAGATTAGCAATCGCGCGTACCTGGTCATCTCCGAGTTTTGTCCCCGGGATGAGTTTCAAGGTCACTGCCGCTGTTGCTGGTTTTTGGCTATCGACAAATAGTGACTGGTCAGGCATCACGATATTCACGTGCGCATCCTGCACACCGTTCAACACTTTTAAGGTATCTTCTAATTCGTTCTGCAACCCGAGAACATAACGCAATTTGCGATCAGAATCCGTTTCCCCCAGATGCATCGTATTTAAACTATCGAAACTGAATTTACTGGCTTGAGGAAGCCCGGCACTGGCCAGCTGTAAACGGATATCTGCGGAGGACTGTTGAGGCACCATAATGGTCGATCCATTATCCGCCAATTTATAATCTGCTTTTAAGTCTTTCAGTTTGGTCATGATGGCAGCCGCGTCCGCATCACTAAGTTTTGTAAAAATCGCAACATATTGTGGGGTGCCCGCCCAAGTGATCAAGGAAAATAACGCAACAGCCACCAAAAGAGGAGCAATAACCGTAATTATTTTCTGTGGGCGAGAAAGCTTGTTCCAGAATGTTTTTACCGAATTCTGAATTCCGGCCCAAGAAAAGTCCATTTTGTTGCTCCTCCCTTCTTTCGAGGCACGAAGTTCGATGCACGATGCACGAATTGAGACGTTCGCTAGCGAACGTTTGAAACATCAAACATCGGACCTCGTGTATCGTGCATTCGTGCATCGAGTTACATTTGCATACGCATTACTTGATTATAAGCATCTAACACTTTATCGCGTACGGATACAGTCAACGATAACGACATACTTGCTTTTTCTAACGCCACCATCACCGCAGACATATCTTGTACCTTACCAGTCGCTAACTGCAGACTCGCAGCATCGGCATTCGTTTGTAAAGCATCGACTTGGCCTAAGGCATCGTTCAGAAACTTAGAAAAATCCGTCGTCGCCTTTTGAGTTCCAGATCCAGAACTGCTGTTTGGCGTACTTTCGAGGCTAGTCGGGGTAATCGGAGACAAGGCCCCGAGGGGCATAATAGGGGCGATTGGCTGAATGCTCATCTACTCATTACCCCTTTCCAATTTCCAGTGCTTTGGAGGCCATCGCCTTACTGGCATTCATAGCGGTCACATTCGCTTCATAGGCTCGAGAAGCGGAGATCATATCCACCATTTCCGTCGTAATATTTACGTTCGGTTGACGCACATACCCTACCGGTAAGCCTGGTTCAGCCACTGTAGAGGCATCCGGGGAACTGGGGTTGTACTCTAAACCAAAGGGTTCTTGAACATCGTCACTAATGCTAGCCACTTGTACCCCATTCCCGGCGTTTTGACTTCCTAAGGTTTCTCCGAGAACACTAGCAAACGGCGTGTCAGGAGGACGAGGGACAAAGGTAGCCTCCTGACGACTATAGGGTATAGGATTCCCAGCCGCAGTCAGTGTGCCCGTGCGGGTTGTATTAATATTGGCGATATTGTTAGCAATGAGATCCATTCGCAAACGCTGAGCGGTTAACCCAGAAGCACTAATATCAATTGCTCCAAAAAGACTCATCCGTTCATCCCCTCCTCATAACGCACTCTACAATCGTTCGACCAATCTCTCCCAACGGTACAACTCGGTCAGCAAGGCCAGCCTCCACGATCGACCTAGGCATCCCATAGACCACACAGGTTTCCTCCGCTTCAGCGATCGCAAAGCCCTCTAACCGCTTAAGTTCCTTCATACCCTTCGCCCCATCGTTGCCCATTCCAGTCATCACCACGCCAAGGGTTCCTTTACCAACTTCCTTCGCCAAGGAAAGAAACATAACATCCACCGAAGGATGATAAAGGGTAGGTATCGGAGCTTCATCTCCAATATGAAGGATCAACTGCCCCGCCTTACGCTGAACCTGCAGTTGTTTACCAGCCGGAGCGACATACACGGTTCCTGCCTTCAATGCTTCACCATGTATCCCTTCCCTGACATTCAACGGACAGAGCCCGTTTAAGCGCTGAGCAAGTGGCCCAGTAAAACCAGGCGGCATATGCTGCGCCACAAGTACGGGAACTGGAAAATCGACCGGTAGGGTTGGCAGAACCGCTTGTAACGCAGAAGGCCCCCCAGTAGACGTCCCGATCGCCACAATCTCAATGGCGTGCTTAGGCAACAAACCCATTTTCCCCTGTGCTGCCGGGCGCAATCCTTGTTGTCCCATAGGAGAACTCCCCATTCCAGCCGCGGCCACTCTGGTAACCGCGGGTTGAACCGTGACACTCGCAGGTACCACCTTACGCCCTAGTCGAGCAGGGTTGACACCGGCTGCTGCTTTCACCTTCTCCACTAAATCGTGCGTAAGCACCTGCAGATCCGCTCCCGGATTGCCTGTTGGTTTGGCCACCACATCAAAAGCCCCTAGATCAAGTGCCTTCAACGTGGCTTGTGCCCCTTCTGTCGTCACGGCGCTTAACATAATCACCGGCGTCGGTTGCCACCGCATAATTTCTTCCAACGCCCTAAGTCCGTCCATAACGGGCATCTCAACATCCATTGTCACAACCTGTGGACGCAGGGCTTGAAGCTTTAAAACCCCTTCACGCCCATCCCGTGCGGTGTCCAAAACCTGAATATCGGGATCTTGATTAAGAATTTTCTGGAGGGTCATGCGCATAAAAGGAGAATCATCAACGATCAAAACCCCGATCGGTGTTTTCGGCCTTCCACTCATCGCTTACTCTCCGCCCATGATTTGATCGAGCTCTAAAATAATCAGTAGCCGCTCACCGATTTTTCCTACTCCTCGAATAAACTGGGAGTCCATACCCAACGCGATCGGGGGTGGTGGCTCAATTTCATCACTGTCAATGCGCAAAACTTCTGTTACGGCATCCACCCCAATCCCAAAGACCTTAGTATGTACCTGCAGGACAATAATCCGACTGAGATCAGTTTCTTCCACGCGAGTCATTCCAAAACGGGTGCGCAAACTGATCACTGGAATCACATTTCCCCGCAAATTAATCACACCCTCCACATAAACCGGCGCTTTAGGCACCCGTGTGATCGGTGGAATACGAATAATCTCTTGGACGCGCATAATATCTACACCAAATTCTTCAGAACCTAAACAAAAAGTCACTAATTGTTCTTCAGCCAATGTTAATCCCCCTCTTTAAGCGAGGCACGAGGCGCGATGCTCGAGGCTCGAACTGGAATAAAAACTTGAAAGTTTTTAGGAAATTGATTAAGGTCACCTATTAAGCGAGCACGAGGCGCGATGTTATTTTGATCGAGCGCAAAGCGAGAGGTGATGGTTTGAGATGCGATTTAAATCGTAGCTAAAAACTATTAAGTTTTTATACTTATTCGCGCCTCGAACCTCGAGCCTCGAACCTCGCCTACGCTTTGCGCGTGACTAAGACGTCTTGAATAAGTGATCCAATATCGAGAATTAACGTAACTTTGCCATCTCCGAGAATCGTTGCGCCGGCAATCCCGGGTAGATTATTCAGAAAATCGCCCAAGGACTTGATGACAACTTCCTGCTGTCCGCGCAATTCGTCCACAATGAGCCCCAAGGCTTTATCTCCAAAACCCACAACAACCACAAAAACCTCACTACTGACAGTTTCTGGAGCCGGCAGACCAAACTTCTCTTGTAAAGAAATCAGTGGTAAAGTATTCCCACGCAATTGAACCATCGGCAACCCCCCGACGGTTTTAATCTCCACCCGATTGACCAGCAGGGTCTCTAAAACGGAGGAAAGTGGCACCGCATAGATCTCTTCTCCTACTTCTACGAGGAGAGCCTGAATGATCGCCAAGGTCAAGGGCAACCGTATAGTAAAGGTGCTTCCCTTCCCTTTACGAGTCGTAATCTCCACCATTCCCCCGAGATTGTTCAGGGCCTTTTTCACCACATCCATCCCCACACCCCGCCCGGAAATATCGGTCACGGTATCAGCGGTGCTAAAACCCGGCAAGAAGATGAGGTTTGAAATATCACGTTCCGAAAGTTCCTCACTCTCTCCGATCAGACCTTTGGCAACTGCAATATTCCGAATTTTATCGAGGGGTAACCCCGCCCCGTCATCCGAGATCAGAATCGCAATGTGGTTTCCTTCATGATAGGCATCCAGCGTAATCGTGCCCACCTCCGGCTTACCTGCCTCGCGACGCACCTCCGGAGATTCAATCCCATGATCCACCGCATTTCGAATCAGGTGCATTAAAGGATCCCCAATCACTTCCACGACCGTTTTATCCAGCTCAGTGTCTTCCCCTTTTAAAACCAAGTCAATCTCCTTGCCTGTTTTCTTAGCAAGATCCCGGACTAAGCGGGGGAAACGACCAAATACCGTCCCAATCGCCACCATGCGCAGGCGCATGACACTCTCTTGTAAGTCATTCATCAAACGTCCCAAATAAACGTTGGCCTCGTTCAAATTATTAACCATATTGTCCATACGGTACTGAGCCTTCAGATCCAAACCGATTTGCACCAAGCGGGTCCGAGTAATGACCATCTCTCCGACTAAATTGATGAGATTATCCATCCGCACCGTGTCCACTCGAATGGTATGTACTTGGGTATTCCCTTCTCCATTCGCAGCTTCGGTAACTGGAGCGGGAGCGCCGATGCCTGTCCCCTTCGGTTCGACAACTGGACTCGGCTGGAAAGACGAAGGGGACGGTTTCTCTTCCATCACAAGGTCAGCACTTACTTCAGGTCTAATTGACTCGACTTCTATAAGGAGGTCAGCCACCGGATAGGAATGGATCATGACAGCTTCCACTTCAGAAATCCCTAACACTTCCCGCTGCATCTCTCCGCTCAACTCATCACTGATAACGAGTAAGGCGAAACCCTCGGCATTTCCAACTTCCAAATCCTCAATACTAGGTAAAAGTTTGACTACAGTGCCCATTCCCTCCAGCCGCTGGGTCACCATCACAGCACGTACCGCCTTCATCAGCGTACCTGACTCGAGTTGCACCTCCACCTGATAAATGCCATGCCCCATAAGCTGAGCATTGTTAACTTTTTCACTTTCGAATTGAGTGAGAGAAAAATCAAGCGCAACGAAATTCTCCAAAGCAACTTCCTCTGTCACTGGAATAATCTGCGGACTCACTACTGCCACCGGCTTTTCGCCCGCTAATACCCCCCTCATGGAGGAGACTAAATCTTCGAACCCAACCGTGATCTCCTGACGTAACTCCACTTGAGTCAACATCGCTTTGACTCGGTCTGTCACTGCTAATAAAACATCAATCATTTCCAAAGAAACATCCATTTTCCCCTGTCGTAAATTATCCAATAAGTCTTCGGCTGCATGGGTCATCGCCACAATCGGGGTGAACCCCATGGTCCCTGAAGCCCCCTTCAAACTATGAGCAGAGCGGAAAAGATCGTTAATGAGCCCGATATTTCCTCCCTCTTTCTCCAGTTGTAAAAGCCCTGCTCCCAGTCTATCAATCTGCTCTTGAGAGTCTAAGAGGTAAAATTCTAGAAACTCTCCCAAATCGACCCCCAGGTTTATGTTGTCATCCTGACCCATCCCTTGACCCTCCAATCTTTTTGAACCCATTCAACAATCTAATTCCGCACATCACCTAAACCCAACTATATACTTTCATTCGCCATCATTTGTTAGAATTCCTCCAAAATAAGCATCAACTTCTATTTAACTCTTATTTTCTAATACTAGCATCAAGTTGGAAAACCGTATATAGTTTCTTGTTAAAGATTGTCGAGATATATATGCAAAAAACAAACAAGCTGCTGAAGGTGCATCCTGTTTGTCTTGTATACTAAGGGTTTATTAATTTTATCCTCAAAATAATTTCCAGTTATTCCCGGTCAAGACTTTCCTCAATCGCTAATTAAGCCCGTTTATCGACCATCAAACCGACCATATCGCTAAAAGAATTCAGAATATCTATGGCCTGTTTGGAAGGAATTTCATTCAGCACGTCTCCGCTTTGCTGATCAATGATTTTAACCACCACTCGTTTGGATTTGTCATCCACTCTGAATTCTAAGCGTTTGTCAATAATTCCCATTAGTCGATTGAGCTTTTCTGTGGTTTTTTCCACTTCTTCACGGGGAATCTCTTCTCGAGCAGAGGGGATATCTTGCTTACGATCAACTACCTTGATAGGAGTCTCCTGAGATGTTTCCAGTTTTTGACCAGAAAAAGTACTGACTGGGATCGTGGTGGACTGAGTATTCGGTTGAATAGGATTAGGCATCAGGTATTCCTCCTACAAAATAATCTAATCATAATATTAGCCAAATTGTCCCACTGACTGCTGATCTTTCAGAACTAGCCCCCATCACTATATTTCTCTAAGACGCTTACGAGCAGCGGGATAATTTCCGCATTGTTGGTAGTAACTAACCGCTTCAGCTCGGCATCCCAAGCACTCATGGATAACAGCAATGTTATACTTCGGCAAATAAGAATTTATTCCTTCTACCTTTCCTTCTTTATTATCAATACACTGTGAAAATTGTCCTATCGCCTCAGAAAACTCCCCGTTATTCATAGAGACAAGGCCCATTAAAAACTGGTAATCTGTTGAACCGGTGTAAAACTTTTCAAAGTTCTTCAGACACAATGCTTCTGTATAATTTTCGCAATTGATTAAAGCATACCCATAGGTTTCAACCAGATCTTCCACGAATTCCAGCGAAAAGTTTATGGGTAAAGCTAACGCTCGTTCAAAGTAAGCGACAGCCTCGTTATAATCTTTGTCCAAATAAAAAGATTTGCCTGATTGATAAAGCAAGTAAGTATCCTCGGGACTTTTCTCCATGGCCTGTTTCAGCATGGTGATATTTCGGGCGATTTTATTTGTGCGTCGAAGGACTTCCTGGGTATAGCCACTATGTTCGACCGTTATTTCTACCGGAGCAGTATTGAACGGGTGCCCATCTTTCCGGACAATCTGTTCATGGATAGCCCCTTCGTAGTGAAATAGCTTGCGGTTGAACAAGCGACTAATTCTTTCAGTTGAACGTTTCTCCCCCATCGCATCGGATATTAGGTTAATCAGTTTGATTCGACCCACAATATCTTGATCTGTCTTTATAACCTTTCGGATATCCTCAACTTGAAAATCGTTGACGACTTCATCTGCGTCTAATACAAGCACCCAGTCACAAGACGCTTTCTCTAACGCAAAGTTCCTAGCAGCAGAAAAATCATCACACCAGGGGAAATCATAGACTTGCGCCCCACAATTCCGCGCTATCACCTGAGTACGATCGGTTGAGCCGGTATCTACGACAATGATTTCATCTACATAACGAGTAACATTGCTCAAACTTCGCTGAAGAAGCTCCTCTTCATTTTTCACGATCATACATAGACTTATTTTCATTGTCTCTCCACTCTTATCTTCGATAAAGACATCCCCGGCCTTCACCTAGAAAGTCAAGGATAATTTACCAATTTATCGTTTCCAACTCAGCCGACTGATCGGAGCATTGCTCACTCCACTATAGGCTTCTGAAACCTGATGTTGTCGCTTGCTACGACCGAGTTGAACCTGCAAGTCATGGATGATCTCTTGGTTCTCTTGCTGGATTTCAGTAAGCATCGTCCGTCCTGCCTGTGAGTCTTTGAAGCCATCATCAGTCGTCTGATCAATGATGGTCTGCACCAGTTCCCTCTGTTCCACCAGGTGATAAAAGAGCGCCATATCCTGCTTCTTTAGAAATTTCTTTATTTCTTTCGTTAAAAACCGATAATCCTGCCACAAAGCTTGCGCTGGTTTTTCCGCCATTATCTACCTGCCACCCGAGCCACCTGCGTTTGTTTCATAGCACCAACCCAAGCCTCCCGCAGTTCCTGGAGCACATCCTTCGCCTGTTGCAATAGCTTAACATCTTTCTTAATGTTACCCTGAATGAGGCAGTATTCCGTATATTCATAAAGTTGTGCGAAGTTTTTCGATATTTCATAGCTCATATCCAAGGTGATTACAAATTCCCGTACGATGTCCTGCACACGCTTATTGGCGTTATGGGCTTTTTGGATATCCCCCTGCTCCGTCGCCAAAATGCTTTCATTCAGAAAGCGCAACGCTCCATTATAGAGCAATAAGGTCAATTGTTCCGGTGGGGCCGTCATAATCTGCTGGTTTTTATAAGCATTTGCCGCTTGTGAATTCACCATACTAAAACCTCCTGTAATTTACTAATTATCAGCCACTACTACTAGAACTCATTTGCGATGTTAACCAACTGCTCTGGGAACTCAAAGACTGAAGCGCTACTTCCATGGCATTATATTGGGTATAATAGGTCGCCTGCATCGTGTTAAACGTGGTTGTCGCATCGGTGATTTGCGTATTATAGGCGATAATCTGTTTAGCAACATTGCTAGTGCTATCATATTGAGCATTAGCCGTTGTACCAGCTATTTGCGTCAATTGATCCATGGTATTCTTAAGACCATCATACAGCCGCCCGGCAATCCCCTGAGTTGAAGTGTCGGTCGTCGTTACACCATTCGCATCCGTTGTCGTTGTTCCAGACGAGCCAAACAGCTGGTTCAACACATTGGGATTGGCCTGCAACGCTGTTCTTAGTTTGTCGGTATCTAGATATAGCTTACCACCCTCGGTATAGTCGCCTGTGGTGATGCCGATGGATGCCGCACTATTATAAGTACCAGTAACGCCAGTAACAGGGTTGGAAAAAGCATTACGCATGGTATTCACGAGGCTTGTAAGAGTATTGTCATTATTAAGCATCCCACTCTGAGCCTTGGCATTCCAGGCGGTAATATCCGAATCCTTCATAGCCGCCTTTTGTGTATCCGTAAGAGGTGGATAATCCGTATAGCGAGTTTGACTTAAATCGCCATTGACCTCAGCTAAAATCTTGTTATAGGAGTCAACTAAGGATTGGATACTGGCCACTGCGGTGTCAGTATCGTTGGTCACGATGACGTTGGTTGCTTGCCCAACAGTAGTATCCATAACTCCATTTAACATCGCTGCGTCAGTCGATACGCCTGTCAGATTGTACGTAACTCCAGAAATACTGAATGAATTGCTGGCTTCGTTTAGGGGCACTCCATCTAATTTAAAAACGGCATCTTGACCCGTAGAACTAGAAAACGTGGAGGTAGTAGTACCGTCCGAGTTAAGATTGGAACTAGGAGTAGTGGAAAAAAGATTCAGCTTGCTGATAAACCCAGCCCCTGGATCAGTATCTCCCGTAGTAACGGAACTACTAATACTTATCTTAGTAGTAGCTCCAGTATTCGTAGTTGCAAGAAAAAACCGATCTAAAGTACTGTCATAACTAGCCTGCACGTTAATACCAGCACTATTGATGTCACTAACAACCTGATTGATACTTTCACTGGAAGTAATATTAATAGGCTTTGTCGTCACACCATCACTAATGTTGATAGTAAAAGAACCAGTAACACCCATCTGGCTCGCAAGAGTGCTCTTATCTGCGCCAGTTGGAGTGGTAATACTGGCAGTACTCGTTAAATTCACCCCACTTGCTAGCTGAGCCACCACTAAGGAATGATTCACGTCAGCAGCGCCTGCGTTGGCCGTTGCAGTCGCCACAGAAGTGTTGCTGGAGGAAACTTTATTTGGACTTAAGGTAGCCTGAAGTTTGTAGTTAAAAACAGTACTGCGAAAATTGCTGAGATCGTCAGACACCGTATTATAAGCCGTCTTTTGCCATTGCAGTACCGTTTTCTTCTGTACCAAAGCATCGTCTTTTGCTTGTTGTCCTGCCATTAACTTCTTTACTAATGCGTCAACATCCAGGCCAGAACCAGATAATCCATAGGTTCCTCCTCCAGTTGAACCAGTTGAAGTAGTTGAAGTAGTTGAGCTAACTGACATATCTAAAACCTCCTATCCATAAAGGCAGAACCGCCAAAACCTCAGGAATCTTTACTGCATTAATATCCAAATCGAACACCTCTGATTGATTCATCTACAATATGTATCGTAAGAAGAGCCACAGATCTTTAGGAGTATACATAAAAAATCTATAAAGTCACTAGCTTAGTATCTCCTAAACTAGTGACTGTTCCTTAGGCTCCTATGTCGAGATTAGCTCCTAAATTTGACTGAACGGACAATTCCATAGCCTTAGTTGTCACGCTGGCTAGAGACGCTATCGAATCACCTTTAGTCGCTTCAACGCCCAACGCCATTTTCAGGACCGATATGCCTGCCTGTTGCTGAACTTTGTTTTGACTGAACGCGACTGACATATTTGCTATATCCATGATAGATCACTCCTTGTGTTTCCACCTATCACTGTTGACTCCTCTATTAGGCTGACACATTTTTTCAGAAAAGGAGCCATAGGCAACCGCCGCCCCTGGCTCCTTTTGAAACATATTAACTTACTATGCCAATTAACGAAGTAATTGCAGAACGCCTTGGGCCTGTTGGTTAGCTTGTGACAGCATAGCCTGTGACGCCTGTTGCAGAATATTATTTTTTGTGAAGTTGGTCATTTCACTAGCCATATTTACGTCGCGGATGTTGGCTTCAGCAGTGGTGATGTTCTGGGAAGAAGTCCCCAAGTTGTTGATGGTGTGATCCAGACGGTTCTGTACGGCACCCAAATTGGCACGTTCAGAGGATACTTTAGCAGTAGCATCATCAATGACACTAATGGCTGCTGTTGCTTTGTCAGCAGAAGAAAGGTCAAGGGTATATTCAGTATTCGTGTTACTAGTACCATCGGATGCTGATGTTACAGCTGTTAGGGATGCTATCGCTCCATTCGAGGCTGTAACAGTACCAGCTGAAGTTAACCCCGAAATACCTAGAGCCTGTGAACGCATATCCTTAATGTCCACTGTCATAGATTCTCCCGTATTGGCACCGATTTGTAAAACAGCTTGGAAATCTTTTTGCACACCGCCATCAGTTATTGCGATATTGTTACCGGCTGCTCCTGCAGTAGCGGCAGAAACGGTAAGTTTGCCAGCAGCATCAGATGCGGTAATACCGGAAACAGAATTTAACTGAGTTGCTAGAGTATGTGCTAGGTCTTTCCCTGTATTAGCTACTGTCGCATCATGAACTGCAGCGCTGATGTCAACACCTTTGGCATTACCAGTATATGCACCCTGTGTCGAATCATAAAACTGAACTTCGGTCCCATTGATAGTCATACCTTTGCCCACTAAAGCTTGTGCCGGAGCGGTTGTGACCATTGCGCTAAAATCAATTACCTTAGTTGCCACTATTGGAGCAGTATAGGTACCTGCTGTAGTCCCTGCGTCAGTCTGGGTAGCACCAGTTAAAGCGCCACCAAATGCGCCAATCGTGGCTGCTACGCCATCAGCAGCTCCACCCTTAACAGCCGATATTGTAACACCATCGTTATTAGCACCAGATACAGACGCTACAAAATTCCCTTTTAAGGCAGCGTTGTTATCAATCATCGCCTGGAAAGCTTTCGCAGTGTCCGTTGCAACTTGCGTTTTACCAGCAGCATTACTAGTATAGGTGGAACCAACATCGGTACCTGCCCGATTAATACTGGCCGCGGTTCCACTAACATTATATGCTGAACCTAAAGCTCCATTTCCTGAAGTACCTGATTGAAAGGTAGCTGTCAAGGTAATCCCATTTAAAGACGCAGTTAAAGTATCACCCGCAGCTATTGTTGCCGGGGTTCCACCAATTGTTGTAGAGTCAGTTGCTTGTGTATATATAGCATCTGCCCCTAAAGCACCACCACCAGCAACAGCAGCAACATCACCCAAATTCCCTGCCAAATTGGCAATACCAGAAGCACTTAAGTTAGTTTTGCCATCACCCTGCAAGAGTTTCTGGGTATTAAACGAGGTTGTATTACCAATTCGATTTACTTCAGAGGTCAGCTGATTCATTTCAGTCTGCATTGCGCCACGGTCTGAAGTGGTGTTGGTATCACTTGAACCCTGAACTGCGAGTTCACGCATACGTTGAAGGATACTAGTGGTCTCATTCAGTGAACCTTCAGCGGTGGATACCATAGAGATACCATCTTGGGCATTGCTAGTAGCTTGGTTCAAACCGCTGATCTGACCACGCATTTTTTCGGAGATGGCTAGACCGGCTGCATCATCAGCGGCGCTGTTGATCTTCAAACCTGAGGACAATTTGGCCAAAGAGCTTTGGGTAGATTTTTCATTGACACTCATCTGGCGTAAGGTGTTCATGGAAGCAAGATTTGTATTGATAATCATAATTTTTTCCTCCTTGATTTTTCATCAGGCATCCTTGCCCGATTTATTGATGTCCTTCAGCTTATCTCTCCCTCCGGCCGGTTGGGAAAAAGTGAACTGTTTGACATGTTACTTATATATCGAGAGGGTGGAGGGAAAACTTAAGGGGTTTGAGAAAGTTTTTTGACGAGATGGACAAATGGGTGTCATCATGTCTGATCCACCCGTTGTACTCTCCAATAAATCGGCATTTGAAGATAGCTTGAGTTATAGATAATTGACAAGATCACGATTCACTCATTATTTTATTACATTTAGCTTCCAAGAATTTTTAAATTTAACGATACAATTGTGTTATTTTCGGATAGGGAGCGTCAATCTTGTAGCTGGTGAGGAAAGAAGAGGTGGAATAGTTACACTATTAATGGTAAAATATAACTGTAAAATCAGAGGGGACAGTACAAAGCTTTCATTTCATTGGTGATATAATAATAAAGGAAAATAGGAACAGGAGGAAGGAATGGATGCCTTTGGATAAGTACGCAGGAGCAGTGCAACTATGGCAATCACACCATATCGCGTCCGCCGCCGATTTAGTATAGATACCTAAACAGCTTCCGTATTCTTTTTGCTTTTCACTCGGGTAAAATCGAAAGAGGATATCGCCTACCATGATACAAGGGAAATCTTTGAGAATGGATCGTTCTTAACTATACAGGTAATCCGCGCACCTTGTTTGAACAGCAAAACCAAAAACTATGCTATGCTATGAGGTATTGAAAGATAAGTTTATTAAAAAAGAACCTCTCAGCTTGGAATTTATCAAGGAAATCCACAAAGTCCTCACCAGCGGAACCTATGATAAGCGCCGATATATCACAAACGAGGAACGTCCGGGCGAATTTAAAAAGCACGATTATGTTACTGGTCTCCACGAGGTCGGTTCATCCGCAGAGGATGTTGAAAGCCATCACAAAGAGCTGATTACCGTGGTTAACGAGTATCTTGGACCTAATATTTTGAAAGTAGCTGCCTACCTTCACGCCAAGTATGAGTTTATTCATCCCTTCCCAGATGGTAACGGCAGGGTCGAAAGAACACTACTCAACTATTATTTGATGATCAATAATCATCCACCCCTCATCGTCTATGATGAGGATAAACGTCTTTATTATGATTCATTGCAAAGATATGACGAGGCTGAGGAACTGTCTCCTGGTATTAATTTTTAAAATACCAAGTCGAAAAGACATGGGAAAAGGCAATAGCTCTCGCCAACCATGTGAAGCAAGAGCGCAAAGGATTGTCTGATTTTACGTGAGGCACGGATGACTTGGGGGCTTACCCCAATGTCATCCACATTTGTTACTTTTATGGGCTAAGATAGATGCGCCGACAGTTTTGGAATTGGCATGTGTAAAAGCCGCATGACCTCCTTTTCAGATTCTATGATCCTTTCTGCAATAAATTGTTCAAAGGGTTTATCATCTCTGTGGGCTTTTTCCAAAAGTTCGACGTATTCATGTCTCAGCACCGGAGGGATCACAGCTAATAAGTATCCGTCTTGTATCAAAACGATATTCATGATGAGTCTTGCAATTCTCCCATTTCCATCTTTAAACGGATGGATAAAGACGAATCTCTTATGGAGCTGTGCAAGCCCACTACATTATCGTCTCTCTATATCTGTATCTATATCACATTGGTTTCAGCTTATCTCTCCTGAGAAAATAACGAGAAACTAAAAGAACCCCTTCGACTTTATTCATGTCGAAAGGCTCTTTTTTGTTCCAATTTGGCCTGCGAATTCTGGCCGAGCGAGTGTTAACAAAACATCTCTACTTGTTACTTCTAAACTCTCCCAAAAGCTTAAGTGCTTGTCCATCTTCTTCCCCAGCCACAGCTTCACGATTCTGTTTTTGGATCTCTTCATAGATTTCATTGCGTAGGATCTTTAGATCACGCGGGGCATTAATCCCGATACGTACGGTATCCCCCGAGATACCAACAATCGTGATTTCAATATCATCCCCGAGTTTTATTTTTTCGTTGAGTTTACGCGCCAGAACCAGCATTTAACCCACGACCCCTTCCGGTAAGGGTTGTGGGGTTCCTTCTGTGAAGACTGGTTGCCTGGTTAGATATTGATCATCATTGAGTATCACTTGTATTCCTACTCTTTCAACCATATTAAAGAGGAGCGGAGCGCGTAAATTTGCCGTCGTTTTGTCTATGTCTTGATGATTCATCGTCAGAATTACCCATAAGTCCACAGGTGTATCGGCACCGATGTTTAAAACCTTAATACTTTCATCATCTACATCGATTTTATCCAAATACTCTGGAAAGTAGGCTTCCGGGCGCATGAGAATAAAACTGATTTTCTCTTCTTGGACCGAGTTCAACTGAGAGAGCATAACATCTTCTGCGGGAATAAATTTGAACTCATGGTGCGTCTCAAATCCCGGAATCCCTTGAGGAAAATGGAATATACGTGGTTCATTAGGCAATTTACTCAACTCCTTTTACTAAAACATCCCTACTTCATATAATCAACCAATGAAAGCTGAAGAATTTGTGATCCAACAGATAATGCCGCCTTGTAAGTAGTTTGTTGACTCGTAAAATCAGTGTACGTCTGCGCAATATCCGCACTTTGAACATCCGAAAGGGACTGTTGCAGATTGACTGATGTTGAATCCAATTGGCTCTGCAATGCCGTCACCCGATTAACGCTTGCTCCTAAACCCGCGCGCTCATTGATGACATTATTAATATTCGTGTCAAGATCATCTAAGGTAGCGCTAATAGCTGTTGAATCATTCGCCTTCAAGGCTGTACTTAATTTGTTCAAGGTAGCAAATACCCCTGTAGTCGAATCACCCAACAAGGTTTGTCCATTTACAGAAATAGGGATGCTCACGTTACTTCCCATGGTTAAGGTAACCACCTGATTATTCCCCTGAAACGTTCCATCCGATGCAATTGTTTCCGTGTCCGTCGCCGTACCCGAGAAAATATACTTTGAACCTATCTGCGTATTAGCTGATAGTTTGAGTTGTGCAGAAAGCTGATCCACTTGGTCAGCAATGGCTGTTCTATCACCTGCGGATAGAGTTTCATCAGCCCCTTGTACCGCCAGATCCTTTACACTTTGGAGCATCGACGTCATATCCCCGAGAGTGCCATCTGTTGTATTCATAAAATCTATCGCCGTTCCTGCACTACTCTTATACTGGTTAACACTTGAAATACTGTTGTTTAAACGCATAACATTATTAATTCCAACCGGGTCATCGGAAGGCTTGCTTATTCTCAAGCCCGACGACACCTGGTCTTGTAGTTGCTGAATTTTTTCCTGCGACGTTTCAAGATTACGCAATAGGTTTTGGCTTATCATATTATTGGTTATCCGCATTAATTTCCACCCCTATTTCGTTAGCCCCATATTCATGAGTGTACTTAACATATCATCCATCATAGTTACCATCCGCGCAGCGGCCGCATAGGACTTCTGAAACTGGAGAAGGTTCGTCATCTCCTCATCCAACGATACACCGGAAGTGGACTCCCGTTGGTTTGTGGCATTGGTCACCAAGGCATCTTCTGCCGATTTTTGGCTTGTGGCTTGTTGAACATCTGCCCCAAGCTGTGTAACAGTAGCTCCGTAAAAATCTCCCAATGAAGTACCATATTTGGTTTTCATGTCGGTCAAATCTGAATTTGTAGCCGTATCTGTTAGATTAGACCACCCTGACGATAAAGAGGAAATGGCTGCTGCTATGCTTCCGTCACCCGAACTCCCAGTCCCTATAATATTATCAGTAGCCGTGGACGTTGAAACTGAGATATTGCTCGCCGTCACTGGTGAAGAATTATCAAAAAATTCAGCACCTGCCCCCGCACCAGTTCCGCTTCCGTAAATATCATTCACCGCTGTGACAATGCCCGTAGCTAGATCATCATATTTGCCTTGCAACGTAGTCAAGTCAGTGTCGCGAGTCTCGATATTAGCTTGGAGTGCACCCCCATCCTGACCGAACTTGAGAGGAGTGCCATTCGCCCACTGCACCGTTGTAATTTCATTCCCCGCTGTCGTCGCACTCCCCCCAAGTCCTGTAGCTTGGGTAACCCCTACTAATTGGTTAACCGCTCCTCCATCCACTAAAGTTTGAGGAGGATCTCCAATTTCTATTTTATAATTACTAACCTTCCCACTTGAAAAACTAGAGTCTGGAGTTTCTGTCACCTTTACATTCACCAGTTTTGCTAGTTGATCCACGACATTATCACGACTGTCATAAAGGTCATTGGGTTGGTCTCCAGAGGCCTCAGCCTGTTTGATTTGACCATTTAGATCTTTGATCTGACTGGCATAGTTGTTAATGAGTGGAATTTGAGTTTTGACATTCGACTCAATGTTATTCTGTAAATCACTAATCTGCGCGGAAATAGAGTGGAGTCCATCCGTAAGCGTTTTAGCTCGTTGCACCACCACTGAACGAGTCCCGGAATCTGTGGGATTGTTAGAAAGATCGCTCCATGAAGTCCAAAAACTATTCAGAACTCCACTAAGACTGCTATCCGAAGGTTCGTTCATAATCCCCTCAACGTTCGTCAGGTTGCTCTGTTTCGTTCCATAATACTGTTGCTTAGAGGTCTCCGTCCGGAACTGATTATCTACCATTGCGTCACGAGCGCGGGTGATCGTATCCAAGGTCACTCCTGTACCCACACTCATTGTCCCGCCTGAAACTGAAATCGTTTCTGGCGTTGTAGCCGTCAAATTCCCAATCTGTCTTGTGTACCCCGGCGTGTTGGCATTCGCAATATTCTGCCCTGTTATATTTAAAGCGGTTTGCTGGGCGTTCAGCGCTCTTCGCGAAAGCTCGAAGCCAAAAAAGGTGGAACTCATACCTCAAATCCTCCGATCTAATAGATGCAACTTCCCATAGCCATCATTCTCTTTACGACGTGGATGCGCGTAAGTGTTACTTGCCTGGTGTGTCAACATCCCTAACGTAAAGTCAACGACTTTCATGGCTTGCCGCAGCAATAGAGCATTGGTCTTATGGAGCTCTTGTAAACGGCCGACCACCTGTTCTAGTTTTTGGCGCACTTCTTCTAACCTGGGAAAATGGTCTGCCAATGCTGCCAAAGTCAGATCTTCCGGCGCTTTTCCGAGTTCACGTCCGATATGCTCCGTCCACAAGAGACGTTCTTTTTCTAGACCACTCGCTTTGAGTATGAGTTGCTCCTCCCGAGCTGTAATGTCCTCAATTTCAGGCAGATTATTTGCGATCAGGGCTTGCTGTTTGTCCTTTTCCCGTTCAATGAATTCCTCGTAGAGGGCAACTTGTCGTTTTAAGTTATCACTCAAGTTCTGCCATACATCAGACACGAACATCTCCCCCTTGCCTTCGGCCCTTATGTTTCAGGTGAAAATAGTTTTTCCGCCACTTTTTGCCCGTCCACTTGAAACTCCCCACTGGCAATCTGCGCAGAGAGGGTTTGCACTTTATCCTCCCGAACGGCGGGAAGCTCTTTTACTTTCTGAAGTAAAGCCTGATACACCTGGGCATTACCCGAAACCGCGACTTGATCCACTGCAGACGCTGATTTCTTCTTATCGACTTGATTCGTACGATTGGTCGCTTTAACGCTTCCAATGGGAGATGGGGATCCGTCTATTTTCATGTTACACACTCCACAATAAGATATTCTTACTCTCTATATCGTCAATGACCCGGCAAAACTAAAGAAGAACTTTCTTCCTTTTGAAAGTTTTTAAGGAAATCGCAAGAGTTCTACCTCTCACTCAGCTTTTCCTGTATACTAAGGATAAGCTAAAAGAGCTAAAGTTCAGAGTGAAATATGCCGATTATTCATTATATAAGCTAATACCTTGAAATCAGACATAAAACAGCAAGGGAGGTACGTCGCAACCCCTTCTACCTTAGCCATTAAACTTTCAACAGTACAAGGAATGCGACAACAAGAACATGGATTTATCAACTATACTAGGTATCCTCCTAGGCTTTGGCGCCTTAATCGCCGGGTTTATGATGGAAGGGGGATCAGTCGGTGCCCTTGGTCAACTCTCCGCAGCCATTGTCGTTTTTGGGGGGACAGCGGGAGCTATTATGACCAGTTTTCCACTGTCTGAGCTTAAGAAATTCCCTCAATGGATTAAAACCGCGTTTACTGCCCAGTCGTTTGGAACCGCTGAGGCCTACGAAACACTGGTGCGATTTGCTGAAAAGGCACGGCGCGAAGGATTACTCAGTCTCGAACAAGACCTCGAAACCGTAACGGATCGCTTCACTCGCAGTGGGATGCAACTCGTGATTGATGGCACAGATCCGGAAATTACCAGAGAAATCCTTGAGTCAAATATCGCCGTTCTTGAGAAACGCCATAAGGTGGGGATCTCCGTGTTCGAAGCGGCTGGTGGATTTGGGCCAACGATGGGAATTATCGGGACAGTTATGGGTCTCGTCATGGTATTAGGAAATCTTTCGGATGCAGCAGCGCTCTCCGAGTCGATCGCTGCCGCCTTCATTGCCACCCTTTATGGGGTCTCCTCCGCCAACCTCCTTTGGCTTCCCATTGCCTCTAAACTCAAAATGAAGGACAAAGCGGAAGTAGCAGCCATGGAAATGGTTCTCGACGGGATTTTGTCAATTCAGGCAGGTGAGAATCCCTCAATCCTGAAAGAGAAGTTAAAAACTCACGTCGGGTCCTTGCTCCCCGCTGAGGGAAAAGCTGAAGCAGGTGGCGCAGAAGTCGGTGAAAGCCGATGAGTAGAAAACCCGAACACGAAGTCGAAAAGGAAAATGGAGAACGCTGGTTGCTTACCTATGCTGACTTGATTACCCTACTGATGATTTTCTTTGTTGTCCTTTATTCGATGAGTAAGGTCGATGCCCAGAAATTTCAAGCCGTTGCCGAATCCTTAAATAAGGCCCTCGGCGGTGGCACACCCTCAAAAATCGAGATGTCTACCAATCCATCCGGTCCGTCTCTCTTTCAGGCCGGAACCCCTGCCGCACAAAAAACCGTCCCCGGTAATGGCAAGGATCCCAACAATACGACCAATACCAATCCAACTGGAAGTGGCAAAAGCAATAACACGGGTCAGGGAAATGGGGATGCCGACACCATGAGTATCGACGCAATTAAGGCCAAACTTGACAAATTTGCGACTGACAATGGCATCCAGTCGACCTTAATAACCTCCCTCGAAGAACGTGGCGTTGTCGTCAGTATTCAAGAAACCTTGCTCTTTACGAGCGGTTCAGCAGAACTTACGGCTCCTGCCCGAGCACTTCTCGAAAAGATTGCCACTGTCTTAGCGGTAGCGCCCAATCAAATCAAGGTTGAAGGGCACACGGATAATCTACCCATTAACACCTCTCAATTTCCAAGTAATTGGGAGCTATCTGTGATTCGTTCTACCAATGTCGTGCAGATCTTACAGCGTGATGGCATTTCACCTGATCGACTCTCGGCAGCCGGTTACGGCGAATATCGGCCGATTGTTTCGAATGCTACTGACGCTGGGCGGAGCAAAAACCGCCGCATTGACCTAGTTATTCTTTATACTAAGTATGACCTCACGGAGCCCAGCACCGTAGCTCCCACCACTCAGATTCCCCCCAGCACACTTAACCCTCAGAAGGCCAACTGACGAACTGCCCTGCGCGTCTGCATTTTTGATCTTTTCTAAGAGGAGAATGACTATGTCAATACGCATTGATACCTCACATCAAACCAACACTCTAGGTCTCGATTCTCAAAATTCTCTGGAACGAACCAGTGACTTTAGTGGCGTCTTATCTCAGACACAAAAAATTAAGCGCATCGAACTACAAACTTTTCTCAACCGTCTTGAAACTCAAGGAGCGAAGTTAGCTCAATCTCTCTCCATCCGAGATCTTAGGGATTTCCGAGATATGGTTAAATCCTTTCTTCGATCAACCTTTGGACAAAGCCGAACTATGCAAGAAGATTCGTCTTGGGATGCTCAAGGGCGTCCTAAGGTCATGGCACGCGTCACCAAAATTGATCAATCCCTCGATGAGCTGGGAAAACAGCTTCTGGATAAACAAGCGCAACCTCTTGGCGTCTTAACAAAGATTGATGAAATTCGCGGCCTGATCGTCGACCTTTTTGCTTAAGACCATTTCTTCACCTCTTATCTCTATTCGCTAAAGCAGTAAGATGTCTTTTAATTTCCCAAAGAAAACTCGATATTTTTTGAGAAGAGGTGTTTTCCCTTTGTCCTACGCATCCATATCCAATACCTACGAAGAATTTATTAAAGCCTTCCACCCCAAAAGTGGACTTGATCTCAAGTTTTATAAGCAAAACCAAATGCAGCGCCGCATTCTTAGCTTTATGAACTCACACGGACACCAAACCTATCTAACGTTCCTTAAAGCCCTAGACGTCGACCTCATCCTCTATGACGCCTTTTTCAAGCATTTAACCATTAACGTTTCTCAATTTTTCCGAGATCCTAACCAGTGGAAAACCCTGCGGGAGACAATCCTCCCCCTGCTCCTCAAGAGTAAAACTCCGCTGAAACTATGGAGTGCCGGGTGTTCATGCGGGCAGGAGCCTTACTCCTTGGCCATGACGATAATGGATCATTTCCCGAGTGCCCGCTTTACCATTCTCGGTACGGATATTGATGCCAACGTACTGACGCAGGCGAAAAGCGGTCTCTACAAGCAAAATGATTTTGCGAGCACCCCCCCTGAAGTCCTACAAAAGTATTTTACCCTATCAGACAAAGGGTATCAAATTAAGGACGTCGTTAAACAACACGTCACCTTCCAACACCAAAACCTTCTTCTGGATCGTTTCCAGTCGGGCTTTGATTTTATAGTCTGCCGCAATGTCGTGATTTACTTCACAGACGAAGCAAAGGAAATGCTCTATAAGAAGTTCACTGCTTCATTACCGTCTGGTGGGATCCTTTTTACCGGCAGTACAGAACATCTCTTTGGGATGAATAACCTGGGACTTAAACCGATATCCTCCTTCTTCTATCAGAAACTATAAAATAAGAGAGGCTCCGATCTTTACTATTATGTCGAGGTGATAGTTGAAATGGCAAATAACTATAATACTGCAAAAAGTGAATTTATGTATCCGACAAATCCAGACTTAAAAAAAGTCCAGGAACATGTCGTGGAGAGTACTTTATATGGTACTATCGTCATTTTATACCAAGGAAGAATGCCTACTAAAGATACTGGTCGGTCAATCGAGGCTGTAATCCAAACCTACAGAAGTTTTTGTATCGAGCCGTTAAGCAATATAAGATATGTAGACTGGGACACTCTACAGAAATCGATTACTCACATCTATCCTGATCTCGTCCGCTGGAAGTAAAAAATAACTGCATTCTCGGTAAAACAATAAGGGCCATGACTCATCTGATGAGTCATGGCCTCGCTTTTCCTTTTCATATCTAAACTTAAATTCAGGTTCGAGCTTAAGCTGTAGAACAAGTTCTTTCATACTGCTGAATAAATTCTTCTAAAGGGTATGTAACTCCTTTACCTTGAACCTCCAAGGATACCTGTTGATCTTTAGGATTATAACCGATAAACTTCATTCCCAGTAGTTTGGCCATTTTGGATAATTCGATCCTTGCGCCTCGCCCAAAGTCCTTCAATTTCATCCAACGCACGCCCCTTTTTTTGTCTTTTATGACTCCAAAAAGATATTGGGTTTTAATTATCATATCTTATTCACTGTATCCTTGCAACTTTCTTTTTAGAGAAAATTTCTCTCTTAGCCTCTCCATAGTCCCAAAACACTTATCCCCGCCATAATCAAACAACTTCCCGAGATCTTCGCTAAGCTAAGCTTTTCATGGAGGAGCAAAGTGCCATAAAGTATGGCCATCACATATCCTAAAGCTACCAGCGGATACGCATAGCTAAGCTCCCAGCGTGAAATTACTACCAACCAGAGGATGGAGCTAACCCCAAAACAGATAAAACCTATGAAAATAGCCGGAGTTAAAATAATCGATCCTAGTTGTCGCCAAATCCCGGTTACCGTTACCTTACCATAATGTAACATTCCCAGACGAAAGAGAAATTGCCCAGTAGCGCCTAGTAATATTGAAAACAACGCGACGATTAACGGACGTACTTCCGAGGTAAGATTCATAGAATTAGAACTCCTTGAGTTGAATTTTTAAGATCAGTCAACCTATCTATAGTCAACTGATCTTAAAGTTGATTGCGCTTTAGTTTTCTCGAAATAATGTTTACTTATGCACGAATATCATGCATCCGGTCTCTCGCCGTTTCATTCAATACTTTGTTTCCGCCTTTATGGACAACGCTATCACGAAAATATTGCTGAGCTTCAGTCATTAAACCAATGCGCACACAAAGTTCAGCCAGTAACATGGTCATATGCTGGTCCTGTTCAACTGTGCTCTGATTTCTACTGTTTTGAAATAGCTCTTTGTAGAGAATTAAAGCCTTTTCTGCAGCCATTTTAGATAACTCCGACTCAGCTACATCATCGTATAGCCAAGCTAATCGTAACCACAACTTACTTTCTAGGGACTTATTATTTAATCCCTCTATGCAGTGTAACGCTAGATAATATAGTGTAAATACTTGATCTATAGTACGTTCTGTAGTGAAGTCACCATTTATTTCATACTTGAGTTCAGAAAGTTTTTGTGGAATTAAGCTTTTTGCTTTTTCAGTAATCTTATCAAAATCCTCGATCATATTGGCATACTTACAGTGCGGACAAATTTGGACACTGTACCAAAGTGGTTCAATGCCAACAAAATGCCTTCGAGAGTCAAGGTCAGTTTTATCAATAGCTAATTTAGTATATCGTACAACTTGTAGCTCAATGGATTTTCCACATACGGGACAGGTAGTTTTTTTCAGATAGATTAAATTATCTGTAGGTCCAGGTGAATCTGAAGAATACTGCTTATGTTCTGGAGGAAATAACTTAGATAAAACAGAATAAGACTCAACTATAGCAACGCAACTTGTCTTATCTGCCCCTGCAGAGCTAGTGCTTAATTTGGTGGTAAGATGATCTAAAAGCCCATCAATTTTTTGATACATCAATAGTTGGATAAAGTCAGCGTTTGTAGCAACTACTTTAATAACCCCATTCACAGCTTTCATAGCTTTTACTATGCTGCTAATCTTTTCGAGTAAGGAAAGTGGAAAGGACTCGATATTACCAAAATCAATCGTAGCATTAAGCGGTTTTACATATAAAAGCCCTTGCACAGCTTGGTTTAATAATATGAAGTTTTCTTCAGTTAAAAATTTTGTTATTTTAATCTGGAACGTATTATTCATAGCCTCAATTGCAAAGGGTGGTTGAGTTGTTGGTTCTGGGTTTTGAATTGGTACTTTTTTACCTGCATCAACACCCAAAACCTTTTGCACAACAGTTACGACAGAATCATAGGAGATAGGTTTAATTAAGTAATGCTTAGCACCCTGTTCTAAAGCATCAAAAACCATGTTTCTTTGCGACAGAGCACTCACCATAATTATTTTAGCGTTTGGGTACTCCTCCCTTATGAGTCTAACGGCGTCAATTCCATTAATACCAGGCATAGTAATGTCCATAGTTACTAGATCTGGCAAATGAGTTCTGTACATAAGCTGCGCTTCTCCACCATCCTCTGCTTCACCTACAACTTCATGCCCTGCTTTAGTTAAAATGAGAGATATATTTTTACGCATTATTTTCGAATCGTCTACCACTAAAATACGAGCCATTTCAACTGCCCCCCTACTTATTTATTATTTTAGTACCCCTAGGCATTACCAAATTCAAACTAATATTTCCTAGCTCTGTCTGCAAGTTACAACCCCAAATCTGAGAGTCTTTGTATCTAAATAGCGCATCTTCCGAAGAAAGTGATATTGGTGGATCAAGAATCAACAGCTCCTCAAGTCCAGGAAACTGTTTCAATGAATTACCAATAATAATATTGACAACTTCGCCAAGAACATCTTCCATATACGCTTCTTCTTCTTCCAGTGTAATTTCATCCAAAACGAAATTACGTACAAGCTTCCGCAAAACCGGTTCAGAAAAACTGACAATGACGACAATTTCCAGTGCTCCCTTGATATTAATAATTGCCGTTATTTTATTAAGTTCAATTTTCTTGATCCCTTCAACTTGGAAATTCTTTTCACAGGTAACAAGTAAGTCTGTTTGCTCCAACATAAATTTGCTTGTTGTATCAACGAGTGGTTGCATCAATTCTGAAATAGTTACTTCCCAAGCTTCCTCCGTCTCTTTGGGTAGGCAAAAATAAAATTCACTTCCGACACCTAACTCCGTTTTAACTACTACTGAACCCCCAAGTTTATTCAGCTCACTCAATACTGCTGCTAAACCAACTCCGCGACCCGATAAGTCGTCGACATCATCTTTAGTAGATAAACCATCCTCAAATATAAGTTGGATAGCTTCCTCATCAGTCATTAGATTTACTTCTTCCCTGGTTCTCAACCCGCTATCCATAGCCTTATTACGCAGATTTCTAGCGTCAATTCCACGACCATCATCGGTAATGGATAAGCAAACCTGTTTTTCCGTCTCTGAAATCGAACACGTTATTTTACCGAATTCCTCTTTCCCCTCTTCTAAGCGCTCATCTCCTGATTCAAGTCCATGATCTACAGCATTTCGGAAAATGTGAACAAGAGATCTCGCAAAGTCAAAGAATCGATCAGGGTTAACAAATATTTGGTCCTCTTGTTTGATTAACATATAAACCGACTTCTCCAACCTTTCGGCCAGATTCGCCACATACTCTGGGTAGGATTTCAACAGATAATCAAAGGATTTATAACGAAGTTTACGCAATTCAGGAATAAGTATTTTACACTCGACAGGAGTAAGAATTGTTTCTATTTTCTTTTCGATCTCTGCCAATTTGTTGCCATTAATAACTAATTCATCGTCTTTAGAGAAAAAGTCCTGACCTAAGATATCATGTAATCCAGCTATGTCTTCATCTAACCAAGTGAGTAATGAAAATTCTGTAAAAAAGACTTCAACATCGAAAAGAGTAAATTCGTGCGACACTAGATTTTTCTTTAGCATTTCAATTTCAGTTTCTAAGTCATGTAAATTAGTCACTACATTTCTCAAACCTAATTGAGCAAAACTTCCTTTAAACGTGTGGATATGCCTGAAAATCTCAGTCACTTTATCGACTAAGGTTGCCTTATTATTTAAAATTTCTTGCAGGCGTGTTTCACAGAAATGAGTATATTCTTTGGTCGTTTGATTAAAGTCAACATAATTCAAGACAACATTAACAACCATTTTAAGCAAATTTCGCTCTAGCTCGATCTTAGTTTCTAAGGTTCGATGATTCGTTATATCTGTCAAGATGACCATATAATAACTTTCTATGCCATTGGCAGAATCAATTAATTTATAGTCAATACTAATAATTCTACTGTCGATCGTTACTTCTACCGGAAGCAACGGTAGATAAATTTCGCGGAACAAAGGGTCGTTATTATCCAAAACCTTAACTAATAAGGACTCCAGAAAATTTTCTTGCTCAAGATCATCCGCAAAGATCAACTGAGTAAACCTAAGTCCGTGAATATCTCGACCAAAAATCTTAGTACACTCAGAACTGTATTCATTATGAATTAATAAATCTGACCCAAACGAAAGAAACCCTTGCCCCGCGTTATCAAGCAAATTTCTAATAGACTGGGTCCTTAATGCTACGGTCTGTTCCAAACCATCATTTAATAGTTCTAGTTCAGTGTTTGCTTCTTCAATTTCAACCGTCTGCGCTTCGACATTTCTTAGATTACGTTCGTTTTCTTTAAACAAGTAGTATTTACAGCTTTCTCTATGATTGAGCCCATTAAGAATCGCTAACATCATGCCCTGACAATTGCCATAACCACATGAGGAGCAATTAATCTTACGTTCTTCAGGGGTAAGCTTATGCATTAGCTCCCAGATTTGCTCTTCTGCTGCTTCGTCTTCTGGATCACTCAAATGTTTATTGGCTGACTTATCGGAATAAACCCTTGAAAAATCTATGTCTTGGGCATCGATCCAAGCATAGAAATCCTTAAATAGATTTTTAGCACTTTCATGACTTGCACTATTATGTTTAATCATTTGATCTTCTTTGCGTTTCTCAATAATCTTATCGATTTGATACTGAGTACGATGATGAGTAATCGCAGGTCCAACGCTGCAACCATGCAAACAGTTTAGGACGTCTATAAGTACGGGCGCTTCGCTACGAAGAATATCCTCTTTAAGTTCTGGCAAATATTTTGTGTATACTTCTTGAGGTCCTTCTATTCTTTGGATATCAGACTTTTTCAACGGTATGCCAAAACGGTTGAATGTGTCCGTTAAGCCACCCGGCTGAGAATAACCAATACCCCTTTCGGCCTCCGGAGTGTCAAACCCAGAAGGTTCTAACTCTGCTAAGTTGATTCCTTGCTCTGAAAGATAATTATCCAAGGACTCAAAAGTTATATTATAAGAAACTACTCCTCCAGTATTTGGGTCGTGGAACTCCCTACGCTTAGCGAAGCAGGGTCCAAGGAAAGCTAGTTTTAAGTGGCTAAATTCGGGCTGGTTTTTAAGCCAAATCGCTACATCAAGCGCTGGTGAGTGTGTAGGTGCTAAAAATGGTATGAGCTCTGTCTGGTATATCTCGATAAAACTAACCACAGCCGGGCAGGGCTGAGCAATAATTGGCTGCTGAGCACCGTTTTTCAAGGCCTGTAAGTAGAGATAAGTTGTGATTTCCGCCCCAAAACTTACGTCAAAAACATTATAAACACCGATTTCACGTAACGCAGTAAGCATGTTAGGCATCAATTCAGCATAATTTACAGCTGCCGCAGGTGCAACTATTATCCCTACAGGAACCCCTGATTCAATATCACTTAGAAAATCGGAAAAATCGTCGATCCCAGAACGAGCAAAGTGACCCTTTTCTCTGCACGCCTTAATGCACTCGCCACAACCAATACAAAGATCCGCTTTAACTGTAATACCGTCCGGCTCGACAATATTGCACAATTTGACTGGACAAACTAGAATACAAGCGAGACAATGCTGACACTTACTTTTATCTACCCGAATTACTTCCGGCAACCCCATTACTCTCCACCTCAGTTGATCATTTTTATAGTTAATTCTACACAATTCGAACTTATCCTTTATTGCACCCATGAATGATGCGCACTAATTTTTATATCTAAGGATTATGCTCATACCATGCAATCAGATATTTACAAACTTTGTCGCAACTGGAATGGCAATGCTACAAAAAGGCGCCAGCGACACAAAGGTGCTTCTATCGCACGAAAACTCATTTGCAATTTCGATCGATTTTGTTATAATAATATTAGATAAGGTAAGAAATGGGGTAAAAGCTTATGATTATTACCGCAACTGAATTTAAATTAAATGTTGGAAAATATTTAGCACTAGCTGAAGAATCTGAAATCATTATTAATAAAAATGGGAAAAGCGTTGTAAAATTATGCCCTGCTAAACCTTCGATAGACGAAAAGATTAATAAAATGAAATCATTCTTTGGTTCTCTTTCGGATGGAACGAATGATGATGTAACCGCAGAACAATTAAAAGAGGAGAGATTGCAGAAGTATGAATGTACTGATTGATACAAATGTGGTACTTGATGCAGGTTTAAACCGACATCCTCATAATATTTTTGCAGAAAAGATATTGTTATTTATCTCGGAAGAAAAACTGAATGGATTTATAACTGCTAACCAAGTCACAGATATATTTTATTTCCTCAAAAAGTATTATCGCGATAGTGAAAAAGCTAAACATGTACTTATAGATTTTTTCAATATATTAGACATTATTGAGGTCACTAAAGGAGATTGCGAAAGAGCAGTAAGTTTACCCATGGAAGATTATGAGGACGCTTTATTGGCTACGTGTGCTAAACGGAAAAAACTCGAATTAATTATTACTCGTAATCTAAAGGATTTTGTTGATTCGCCAGTTAAGGCAATTAATCCTGAAGCATTTCTTACTGAATATTTCTAACATCTTTTAGTTGCGTTTGCTCAATTTCTCGCATCATCTTGCCCCGATGATCAGCCTGATTTCATCCGAATCGATGAGTTTATAACATCCCTCGCCAACGCCTCACGGAGAAGTTACCATAAAACCTGTGAACGACAAGAAGCGGCAGGTATAAACCTGCCGCTTCTTGTCAACTATAGTGAGTAACCAAAAAAGAGCTCATGTATAATTATATATCCAGTTTCCCATAACTATGAAATATAATGCGAAGTCAACCTATAAGCCGAGTTCTGTTCCTCCCTCTGGAGGTGATGATCATCTGTCTCGAACCGCCGTTACCGACGGCCTCTAGCGACCTTACCCGGGAACGAAAACGGGCCGTTCATAGTTCCCCTATTCAGTCTTGCTCCAGGTGGGGTTTACATGGCCAGCCAGTCGCCTGACTGCCGGTGAGCTCTTACCTCGCCTTTCCATCCTTACCAATCCGGAGGTCAGTCGTCAGAAGCCAGATGCCGTATTAGATCCAACTAATTCTGACCTCTGGCCTCTGAAGACTGGCCTCTGTTTGGCGGTATCTCTCTGTTGCACTTTCCTTGGGGTTCCCCCCACTGGGCGTTACCCAGCACCTTGCCCTATGGAGCTCGGACTTTCCTCAGAGACGACCTTTCGATCCCTGCCTCCGCGATCATCCGGTTGGCTTCGCCTATTTATCTTACTAGAAAAATTTGTTTTGGTCAAATGGAGAGTTTTGGTTAATAAGCAATTTTGAGCTTATTTTCAGCTATTTCTTCAATTTCATCATCAATGTCCATGAGCAGGATTAACCATTTCGCACGACTACCCTTTTCTTCTGCAATGTTTCTCAGAACTTTTTCACGTTCAAGGCGTAAGATTTCTGTTCGGTTCACATTCATAACGTTCTACCATTCTCCTTTCTTTATGTCCAACCATATTTGAGGATTGATAACTCTTCGAAATTAGCCTAAGTAATTCCTTGAAAACAGTCTATTTTCGGACTATTCCTTACAAACTAATTCTACAATATTCGACACTTTATTTCAAGTGCTAAAACTCACTTTCACAAACTATTTGTGATTATTTTTACTAACTACCATAATTAGTCCTCATCTCACACTAACCAGGGCGGCTGATTTGTCAAACTCACCCGAATCTCGATTCCCTGCAGCGCTTTCTCTGCGGACAAATATTGATACAGTGCTTGAAGCATAGGTGCCTCACTAAGGAAATGCCCGAGATCGCCGACGGCCATACCTCCTTCAAGTGCGTCAAGAACGGCATGATGGTCGACATCTCCGGTGATAAGAAGATCCGCTCCCTTAAACAACGCCTTCGGTACAAAGCGACCTCCGCTACCGTTCACAATGGCTACTTTTCGCACGTCTTTCTCTAACGACCCTGCCAGGCGAACTCCAGATAACTTATAAGGGTGTGCATAAACACCCGACTGATCTAATCTTTCCAGAAAATTCTTCCATAAAACTCCTAATTTTTCCGGTTGAGTTAGATACCCGCTCACTCCATATCCTCGCGCCTCACCGCGCTTCTGGATAGGAATTAGGTCATACTCCGGCTCGTCAAAAATCTTCATTTCCCGTAGCCCCAGGAGCTCGCCAAGTGCTCGGCTGGAAGAAAGTGGAGACTGATCCAAGTTCGTGTGGGCAGTATAATATCCGATCGAATGTTGAAGCAGTCGAAGTGGAACTTGAGCAGCAGCATTATCAGCTCTCAAGTTTTTTAGCGGTCGGAAGATAATTGGGTGATGAGCTACGATGAGTTGGGCACCAAAAGCTTTCGCTTCCTCGACCACTTCCAAAGTTCCGTCTAAGGTTATAAGGAGGCGTTCAATGGGGGCAGATCCGCTCCCGACAAGTAACCCGACATTGTCCCAATCCTCAGCCCATGATTTTGGAGCTATTCTTTCAATGATCTGCGCCACTAATCCAACCGTTACTGCCATGTCCGTAATCCCTCCACTAAAGCCAATTCAGCGCAGAGTCCTCTGATTTTGGCTTCTACTTCTTTGTTATTCGACTTTTTCATTTGTTCCATACGTTTTGACAACATGCCACTGTATTCGTTCATTAACCCTCTTAAGAGGTCCGTTCTCTGATCCAAGACAAGAGGCCCAAAATGCCACACGAGCCTATGTATTAAGCTTGAAAACTCCATTTCCGTTGCAAGGCTAATCCCGCTCTCAAAAAGAGGGCGCAAGCGTTGCTGCCAAATACGCTCTTTTTCTAAGAGTTCAGCTCTGTCCCATCCTACCTCCTTAGAATAAGCCATCACGATATATATGCGGCCCTCCTCTTCCACCAACCGTTCTGCCTTGAGACGCCACCCCTCATCCAATAATGCCAGGCGTACGGTGCCCTCCCCGCCTTGCGGCTGCACAATCAAATCGACCACGGAATTTAAAACGTCCGGTCGGGCAGAAAGAATATCCAGCATGGTTTTTCCGCCCATCCCCGCAAGGGTTAAGACATCGACTTCCCCTGACTCGAGCGGCATTAACCCATCGCCAAGCCGCACATCAATGACCGCTTCTAACTGCCGACTTTTGACGGCTGTTAAGGCGGATTGATACGGCCCTTCATGAATGTCGACGCCTACAGCTTTTGATATCTGGTGCGTCTCATAGAGAGCGATCGGCAAATAAGCATGGTCTGTTCCTATGTCTCCGAGTTTTGCACCCTCAGGAACAAAGGCTGCGACGGTTTGCAGGCGTGGACCTAAACTAACTGATAAAGCCATAATTCACCTCATTATCGAGAAATAGCCCCTTCGAAGAGCTGATAGCGACTTTTAAACAACTTGAACGTAATGTATACTTAAATTACTGATCGAAAGGAGTAATAGCCATGGATTCTAACTGCAGATATGATCTACAGGGTTTTTCTGATGATCTTGGACTCTCTATCGAAGAGGTTGCCAATCTTTTCTCTGATTTAATTATCGAAATCAAGTCAGAAATATACAAAATGAAAATCTACTTAAATGAAAAAGACCTTGAAGAATTAAGACGTGTCAACCATAATATCAAAGGGATTTCTGCAAATTATCGGATCCTAGATATCTATAAGGAAACCCATACGATCAGTGATGCTTTAAAAATAGGAGATTTTCAAGCGCTGAAAATCCTCTATCAGGATTTTTTTATAGTTTCTGAAAACGCAATCCAGGAAATTACCTGCTACTTTGAGAGAAAAGGGTTAGTTCTGAATAAATTATAGCTATTTTCGATAGGGTTGAGTTACGAGCAATTGACTCATCTCGTTTTCACCAACGGGCCTACTGAAATAATACCCCTGGATAACGTCGCAACCGAGGTCTTCAAGTAAGGTAACCTGCACTTCTTCTTCCACCCCTTCAGCGACTGCAATCATATTTAAGGTATGGGCCAGTTCAATGATATGTTTGACGATCTCATAATCAACCTTCTGATTGACAAAGTTTCGAATGAAAGCTTTGTCAATTTTAATTTCATCGACCGGATAATCTTTCAGATAGGCTAACGACGCTTGACCTGTTCCGAAATCATCGATCGATAACTTAAAACCTTTTTCCTTGAGGACTCTCATCTTCTTTAGTGATTCGTTATGATTAACCATTATAGCACTTTCTGTGAGTTCGATTTTTATCCTTTCTGGATCCAACTCAAACGCCTTCACCAGATTCGAGATCTTACTTTCCAAGCACGGATCATCAAATTGCAGAGCAGATACATTGATGGATACATTAATTGTGATCCTCTTTGTCTGGGTCAGTTTCGCTAAATACCTCATCGAGTCCTCAATAACCCAATTACCTATACTGATGATCGTTCCATTCTCCTCGGCCCGTGGAATAAAAAAATCCGGAAATACAAAACCATATTTCTTACTATCCCACCTGATGAGGGCTTCTATTCCGATTATTTCTCGGTTATCGACCCTGACCTGTGGCTGATAGTGGAGAATAAATTCTTTCTTATCAATCGCGTTATAGAGATTAGCAGCGATCTCGACATTTTCTTTGCAGGTTATTTCGAGGTCTTGATCAAAAAAACGAATACTGAATTTTTCATTGTGATTTACTTCATACGCTAAGCGGGCGTTATTGATCAGCTCATTTCCTGTAGAACCATTTTCAGGATATAACGAAATCCCAATTTTACAAGAGAGTAGCATTTCACCCTCAAAATATTTTACGGGTCTGCTAAAAGCAAGGATGAGCTCTTCGGCAAAGCTGAAGGCCTTATCGGGTTCTGCTCTATTTAGTAACACAGTGAAATACCCTTCCCGATTATAGGAAATTATTTTCACGTCGACCTGTTCGTTTTGGAAATTTTTCAGGAGACTTTGCATCATTTGCTGATCATTAATTTTAGAAAGGTAATTATTTAAAAACATCGAATTGCTTAATTTTATAGCAAACACAGCAAATCCTAGCCCAGTTTCACTTCGTTTAATCATTCTATTATCGATATAATCAACGAAAAGCATCTCATTAGGCAGTCCCGTGGTCCGATCATAAAGTAATCGTCTAAAACGATCAAGTTTGAGCACCGTACTTACCCGAGCCTTAACTTCCAAAGCATCCAGTGGTTTACTAAGAAATTCATCCGCCCCCGACCGAAGCCCTTCTAGTTTTGAAGTTCGATCATCGAGGGCGGTTACCATGATCACGGGCATTAACGAGGTATAGGGATTATCTCTAATCATGCTACAGACCTCAAATCCGTCCATATCGGGCAACATGACATCTAAGAGTACTAAATCCGGCTTAAGCTCAATAGATTTTTCAAGCGCTTCTCTGCCATCAACTGCAAATTCGATTTGATATCCTTCTTGCTTTAAGATTGCATTTAGAACGTTCCGCCCCGCTAAACTATCATCGACAATCAAAACACAGTTTTTCTCTGCCATTATATTCCTCCCGTCGAACGTTAAAAGGTATCGGAAGTTACCCCATTCAAATATTTCTCAAGTGTCTCCTCGAGGATTGCCAAAGTGATCGGTTTGCTAATATAGTCGTCCATGCCGGCCTCGAGACATTTTTCTCGATCTCCCTCCATGGCATGGGCGGTCATCGCAATGACGGTCGTGTTCCTATTCATTAAACTCGTCCTCCTGATTTGTGCGGTCGCTTCATAGCCGTCCATTACAGGCATTTGACAATCCATTAAAATAATCTGGTATTTTTCTGTATTGCAGATCTCGACAGCTTGTTTTCCATTGGTAGCTAGGTCCACGGAATAGCCAAGTTTTTTTAACATGATCATCTCTAAGCGTTGATTAGATACCATGTCTTCAACGAGCAGGATTCTAATATTTTTCACTAACCGATGCTCTTCGATCATCGAATGTCTCGTTATTAAATTTACCATTTTCTCTCGAGGTTCTAAAGCGACCACGCCAGAGATAACGTCAATTAACTCCCTTTTTCTTACAGGCTTTGAAAGATATCCAGAGAATCCAATCGTTTGGGCTAACTTGGCATCTCCTTTCTGGGCAGCGGAGGTAATCAAAATCAGCCTCAGCTCCTTATACCTTTTATCCTGCAAAAGTTGTTCTGCAAATTCATAACCATTCAATCCAGGCATCATGTAGTCCACAAGGACAATTTGAGGTAAAGTTTCAGTTGCTAGCCTAGCAAGCATTCCGAGCCCTTCAACGCCATCACTAGCGGTTATCACCCGGCACCCGGTCTCACCGAGATATTCGCGAAAGATCATTCGATTGCTTTCATTATCATCGACGATCATGACGGTTAAAGTATCCAGGTTCTCGGGCTTAGGGAGCTTATATTTCTGTTCCTGGTCGTCAGGTTGCCTTTTTTCCAGTTCTAACGTAAGGATGAAGGTGCTGCCTTGATCCGGCGCACTGATAACATCAATCTTACCACCCATTAGCTCGATGATTTTTTTGGAAATTGCAAGACCAAGGCCCGTTCCTTCATACTTTCGTGTTGTCGACGCATCAGCTTGCATAAAAACTTGGAACAACTTTTCCTTAGTTTCCGCGGAGATCCCGATACCGGTATCCTGAATTTCAAACTGTAACTGCACGTTTTCGTTGCTTTCTTGCAATAACTTTACTCTGATCTCTACTTCGCCTGCATCTGTGAATTTGACAGCGTTGCCTATGATGTTCATTAAGACTTGTCTAAGTCTGCCAGGATCCCCCGTAACCTCACTTGGAACACCTGTCGCTATGTATGAAATAATTTCAATACCCTTGCCGTGCGCTTTTGGTGAAAATAAAGAAACCACGTCTTCCACAAGCGTATGCAGATTGTACGGAATCGTCTCAATCAATAACATCCCGGCTTCAATTTTTGAATAATCCAAGATCTCATTAATTAATAATAGTAGCGCATCTGTCGAGGCCTTAATCTCGGTCAAATAACTTGCTTGTTCCCTTTCCAAAGGCATCTGAGAAAGTAGTTCGATAAAACCGACGATCCCATTCATCGGTGTCCTTATTTCATGGGACATGTTCGCCAGAAACTGACTTTTAGCAATAACTGCAGCCTCAGCTGCTTCCTTGGCTTGCCTTAATTCCAGTTCTGTCTTTCGTTTAAATTCGAGACCTTGGATAAATTCATTGAACCAATTACATAAATCGCCAATTTCGTCATCGGACGTTACTTGCAAACGCGTCTCAAAGTTGATCGTACCCTCTTGAATTTCCCGGAAAGAGTTCGTAATCTTCTTAATGGGCCCGACTATTCTTTTGGAAATGACAAGGGCAAATATTAATACGAAGAAAAAAGAAATACTTAAGAACACAGCATTATTGATTCTAATATTTTGAACCTTATCGGAAATACTTTGTTCCGATATCAGTGCCAGAAGAGTCCAGGAGTTCTTATTTGACTTATCCCAATAAACCAGCTTGCTTTCACCTTCAACGTTCGCCTTAAAACTGCTGGAATTGGAGTTGATCTTTTTAAGCAATTCTCCATCCGGGATACTTCCAATCCTAGACTGATCCGGATGATATACTATTCTATTGTTACGATCTAAAATCATAAATTCTGTCTCTTGATTTGCATCTGAGAATTGATTATAAAAAACATTAAGATCGTAATTAATGATCAGCAAGCCGATTGGCTTTTCTGTGTAAGTATTCAGATCCAAGCTTTTTAGAATTTTTCCGACCACAATGACCTTTTTGTTTTTTGACTTCAGGTTAATATTATCTTCAACACCTTGCCATAAGACGGGTTTTCCTGAATTCAACACCTCATTATATAAAGCGTTTTTAGCCTCTATATTAATTTCCTGTACGTCCAAGGTATCCCCTACATGATAGTGCTCACCTTTTAAGGAGTAGATATCAATCGAGATCAGCCCTTTAAGATTCGTAAAATTGCTCAGCAAATACCCAATTTTAGCTTGAGTAGCCAATCGTTCGAAATCAGTGCTGCCATTCTCATTATTTGCCAACACAGCTTTGATATCTTCTATACTTGAAAGGTTGGCTATCAACCCTTCGACCTCTTCCATAATGATCTCTAACTGACGTTGTTTTTCCTGCATAGTGTACACCGAAGATTTATTGATCTCGTTCTGTAAGTTCAGCTTTGCCTTGTCATAGGACATCCTGCCAAAGAAGGCCAGAGGAACCACACAGGCTAACAGTATATAAATAAGCAGTTTTTGAGTTATGTTCAGCTTGATCGATCCTTTATGCAACATAGAACAATCCTTTCGGAGTGAGGATCACTCAAGACCTTCTGGTTAATGAGCCGATGTGACCACTTTGACGTCAATAATCGTTTCAGGGGGTTGTTTCGTTCCACCCAACATTTCATAAGCATATTTTACTCCGGTATAACCTTGTATATCGGCCTGTTGGTTGATTGTTACCTGCATTTTTCCTGACTTAATCGCACGTTCGGCTTCATCTAAATCGTCAAACCCTGCAACCAGTACATTGTTGTGGTTCGATTTATCAAGATACTGTATCGTTCCTAAAGCCATCATATCGTTGGCACAGAAGATTGCCCCAATATCAGGGTGTTTGACAAACATTGCTTTCGTAACATCATAAGCTTCATCAATTTCCCAATCAGCTGTTTCACTGTCCACAACTTGAAGATTCGGATTTTCTTTAAAAGCCTTTAACGCTCCTTCTTTGCGTTGCTCTGCATTATCAGCGCCACGGATCCCTTCGAGGATTGCCACCTTGGTCGGCTTGGTAATTTTATCGCTGATATATTTGGCAGATTTATAAGCCCCCTCAGCGTTGTCAACACTTATAAACGGTACACCCTTCAAGCCCATTTTCGCTGAAAATGTCGGGTCCAACTTGTTATCAACGTTGACAATTTGGATATTCGCATCTTGTGCTTTTTTTAGAACTGGGATCAAATCCGTCGAACTTCCGGGTGCAATGACGATTGCATCCACCTTCGAGTTAATAAGTTCCTCTACGATGGCAATCTGTTGCTCGATAGACGTCTCCTTCGCTCCAGTTTTCACAATCAAATTAATACCGAACTCATTTTCAGCTTTGCGTGCTCCTTTCTCCATCTCTATAAAGAAGGGATTGGTCAACGTTTTCATAACTAGAGCAATCGTCTTCTTACTCGCTGAGTTAGAATTGTTGACTTGCTGAGCCTTACCCTCTAAGCTGGTTTTGTCGGTACTATTGAAAACGACTTTATTGCATCCAACTAAGGATAGTGCGACCAAAAAAGCTGTTATAACCAGCATGATGGCTCTCTTCACATAATCTCCTCCGTTTTCTTTTTTCACTGATGCTCTATCCCCGAGATTCTCGTTCCCTCACAAACTATCTTTCTGAATTTTATGATAATACCATAACCTTCTACAAATCGTCTAAATGTTCCTGCCTATATCTACAAAATCCGCTAATATAAAATACTCACCCTGTAAAAGGATGAGTATTTTTAGTAACTACGGCAACTGAGATTATCTTGACCGAATACTAACAGCTAATAACGAATATTAGTAGGCATTGAACTGCTTTGTAGTTCAGTCCCACGATTTTACGATTTTAAGTACACCAGTACCAAGGCTTTCAGCATTTATCTTAATACGATTCAAACTTTATTTGGTGGGCGATACTGGTCTCGAACCAGTGGCCTCATCCGTGTGAAGGACATGGTTGTCATCGTTGAACCGTAACTTTTTACCTTAAAACACCCTATCTATGCGGGTTTGAGGCACCATGGTAAGTGGTGCCTTTTTTGATTTTTGTTAAAGAACTTTATAGTTTTTTTATCGCGTAACTATACACGTAACTATACACGTGCACTTTCCGTATTATACTGCATCTCAGAGGTTTCCTCAACTTTTCCCGATAAAGACTCCTTTACGCGCAATGACCTTTTATCCATCCATGCCAATACCTGATCCTTAGGAAAAACTTTTCTTTCTCCAAATATGATTTTGGGAAAGCTGGGATCCTTTGCAAGGCCTCTTGCTTTAGCATGATTTATCTGCAAATATTTACTCAATTCCTTGATGCTCAAATAACATTCAATGCTCCTATTCATTGGTCCTCCCTTGAATTCCACTTGCCGAAGGAGGTCGATCACTTCTGAATCATCACTCATGAGACTTTTCTCTCCTTACGCATCGCTCGCTGTTAGTATTGAAATGGGATTTCGAGTCGCTCTACTGCTTCTATTTCACCCAACATTCCTTCAGAGCCCTTTCTCAAAGACATATAACTCACTACGATGCTTTAAAGCGCCAATAACATTAGAAGTCTTTGTGCACGTTTTTCCGAAATCTCATCGTCTAGAAACTGGGTGAATATGATATGAGACGCGAGTGGCACAACTCCTTGCGTTGCAGCAAATCGGCAATATCCCTGCGCTTTAACGAATATTTCGTTCGATGTCGCCTCGCAGTGGCGAACATATATAAACTAATTTAATAAGATTCATCTCCGTTCGCTCTGTATGCCAGCTGAAAATAAGATCACAGCCGGGTTTCTTCGCCAATTCACAAATGAAAGCGTAGTGAGTTTAAATGGCAGGGACAGAGCATTACCTAAAATTCGCTTGCATACAAAATTGGAGTGCATCGGGGTACTCTCTTTAATGAGAGTTCTTTTTCGAGCTCTATTTTGTCCAAAATTTTCACCTCCTGTTTGTTGAAAAAAGTCCTCTCATTATCTAAAGGAAAAAAGTGTGGCAAGTGGGCGAAAAAATGGCTTGGTAAATTTATACTACTTGAAGGTTTTTTGCTTAGTTTTACAAATATTATTCAAACGCCTTTTGTATGAAATAGCACTTTCACTAGCTACTGCAGGGGATTAACATAGTCTGATTAAAAAATTACTTGGTAAAATCTAAGCACTTATTAATTTATTTGTTATCCATCAATTTTCTGAGTTTCGCTAATATCTTCTCCCTTCGATACGCAACTGTTTTTCTTGGTACACCAGTACTTTTCTCGTATTCTCGTTCACTATTTTGTTTAAAATATAGTTCCTCCACCAACTCACGTTCATCGGCTGTGAGCTCTTCCAACGCATAGCGTAATTTCTCAAGCGCAATGACATCTCTAGCAAGTTCCTCAGCACTCACGCTGAGTGTGAAACGATGTTTTTTGAGTTGATAGTCAGATTCAATAAGTTTGTCATAAGGTATGTGTCGCGCTTTCTCCTTCTCTTCGTGATACTCCTCACGCCATTGCGGTCTTTTATACGCTCTATATACCTCTTCACTTACTGCTACCTTTTTACCGTCTGGTAACTTGATAATAAAATCCATCCCCTTACCCCCCAGCTTTTTTCGCAAAAAAATAGCCGGATAATCGCCAATTTCTTGGCAATTATCCGGCTATTAGGTAGTACGTTCTACTCCTCTTGCTCGGTATAATTTAGGTGTAACTATTTAGTTTGATATAAGCAATCTGCTTGCAGTGTGTGCATTTTATAGCTATCTGACCGGTTGATTTCCTCTGTATATCAAGTAAACGTTTATTACAAATGGGACATTTGATCTGTTTTGGCATAACATAATTCTCTCCCCCCGTAATAAAGAATCGAGGATTTTGCTCCAACCAATTTGACCTTGGATTATGGCATCTTTAGACCCTTCACTACCACTATCTGAGCATGAGCAACTGGCTTTCTTTTTTTGCTGTCTGTGTTTCGTCCAATCAAACTCCGGTATAATCGGCAAAAACAAATTCACAATTTTTTACCTTTTTTAGAGTATTTCAGACACTAAAAGCACAAGATAATATCAGCCAGATTTGTTAACACGCCGGATTTTTTTCACGGTGTCTATCTATTCCGCTGGATTTGTTCTTCAGTATTAATTCGTTACCGCCTTACTTGTTTACAAGATTGATAATACACTTAAACTTGTCTAAAATATGTAGTTTATTGGAGGAAATTATGGATATAAAGCCCAACCTTGAGAATCCAGAAAGGATTCAATTGCTCAGGCAATTTGACGCTGGTCAGTATCTTAAACAACTTCGCGGCAACCGCACCTTGGCAGCACTTAGTAAGGAGCTCTCCGTGTCCTCAGCCTATCTGTCGGATATAGAGCGCGGGAAAATGCCCTCAGATCGATTTATGGGGGTTTTAGCCGACTATTATGAGATTGACGAAGACGAATTGTTTAAGTTATGGGGAAAAGTTCCGATGCTCGCCAAAGATGAGATACAAAATAACGCCACACTCCAAAGGACTTTAAGGGAGATCAGCCGAAATACTAAGCTCACTGACGAAAAAAAAGAAGAGTTGTACGATGAGATTTACAAGACATATCTAAGGTTTGCTAAAAAGTTGGCACAAGAGAAAAAAGATGAGGGAGAATCATAATGGAAATCCTACTTTCTAATGTAATGCAGTTTCTGGAGCGCACCTTTGGGTACAATACTGCTATAAAAATTAAAGATTCCTTTGATTTTAGTGATGGTGTAATTTTTGGAGCCTTAATCTTGCTCTGGCTCGTGGGTAAGTTTTTCATGGAAGTTTACCGCGATGACAAGCTTCCTGAGGATTGCCATCATGTGGGTTGAAAAAGATGGTGTCTTAGGACTTGCTGCTAATCCAAAAAATGTTGTCCAAGCGGTCGTAGTTTTCATTGGCTACTTAATTCTTAAGCTATTTCGCCAAAAAGGCATACAACTTAAAAAATTACGGATCATAACGATCATACTTTTGATCATTACGCTTTTTATTTTTTTCTTAGGGATGGTGGACTCCATGTACCCATACTTCCCTCATTATGGACACCCGTTACCTTAAGAAAAGTAAAAGCCCGCTCTTGGATAGCGGGTTTTTAGCGAAATGCTGATCAATAGCTCAACTTAATTCCAGCATTTGATTTCAGTTTTTCATTTAGGTGTAAAGGTGTTCCCCAAAGTGGTAAAGATGAAACCAAGGAGGGTTTTAACATGGATGACTATATACTTAGGCGGGAACTTGATTTACGAACGACCTTTCCCGAGGTGATTCTTGAATTAATAAGCTCTCGTCAGTTCCGAAATATGGGTTTAGCTAAGAAAATAGAACTATATGATAACTTTTATGGCATTGTGAAAGAGTCTTTCCTTTCAGAATATATGTTAGCGGAGGAAGAAAGCGAGATCGGAAACCCTGCAATGGTGCAAGTCTTAGAACGTGCGCGGCAGGAATGGGAAAAAACTTTGCATTGAACCCTTACGCAGATAACGAATCCCTTAACATCCTTTCAGTTATTTCAGCCAGGCCGCCTTATCTCAAACAGGTGGCCTAAGTATTGTTTACCACGCAACCGACATTGACGGGTGGGATGACCATTAAGGAGCCTGTAGATTGGGGAAATTCAAGCGGACACCGAATCCGGCAACATCAATTCAAGAAGTTGCCGGGTGTCCGAGACTGCTTTAAAGGCAGCGTTGGGACGGTCAGAAATTTACAAACCTTCCTTGGCTAATAAACCGTACAAATAAAATGCCCTCCTTGTAAGATTTTTGCTCAAAAACAAAAAGACCTCAGGAGTTAAGCTTGAGGCCTTGTAGTATTTTTACTTATACACGTAGCTGAATCTGCTTGCAAGTGGTTACCAACTGCGCCTGGATCAAGAGTTTCTGGGCCTTTAAAATCTCCCTTTAACATACTTTTTATTTCATCAATGTCTTTTTGAATATGCTGATTCTCTGTTTCCGCCAGTTTACTGATTTCATAATTGTGCTCAAATATATCCCTATCCCTAGCCGCTTGTCGGTTTGCTGACATTTGCAGGAATGAACCAGTATACCCTGCAATAAAGGACAAAAATAAATTAAGCAGTATGAACGGAAACGGATCAAAATGTGGGAGGAACTGAACACTATTCCAGATAATCCAAAGCAAAAAGACCGCGGATACCGTGAGGATAAATTTCCAACTTCCGTATACCTTAGCCACCTTGTCCGAAAGTCTTTCCCCAACTGGTTTTTCCTGTTTTTTGCTGATTTGCTCGTTGTATATGGGGTTTCTCTTTACTTCATCCTTCATAAATAACGGACGTCTTCCTTTCTAAATGTTCAAAACGAACTCTTTAGTCCTCTTCAATTAAGTCCTTTCCTTATTCGTAAATTATGCTGCTTGTCCATTAATGGTGATTCTTAATCCTACTTAGGAGATAAACCTATTGGGTTCTATTCTTGACAGTTTTGTGCATTTGATGTTCATCGCGACCGTACATATCTCTCACTCATCATGTTTTCATAGACACTCAAAGATGCCGTGTGATTAGATTAACTTGTTCCTTGCAAAATAAAGAAGGCCCCCACCGTTTCCGGGGAGAGCAAAAAGGTAGGACGAGAGATTTTACGAGGGATATTATGTTCATAATTCGGTTTAGTATGCGGGATTTTATAGAAATGAAAAAGTGAAAATATTGAATTAAATTTCCATAATGCCCCATGATTTAATTCTCTTCCAACATTACCCGTAATAAAATCTATTAACGAAATCAGTTGAACGGAGGTTGAATATGATTGACCTTGATGTTCTTGATAAACAATGCCCAAAGTGTTACGGCCTCGGCAGGACCGAGAACCCCACATGGTTGCAGTTCTGGGCCATGCATAGCGGTCTAAAAGATTCGTTTCGAACCTTGGAGACCCGAGAGCAAATAACCAATGTTGAAAAGATGGCTCCTGATCAACCAACTGAATCCATGTTTTTTGTTTGCAGAGAGTGTCATGGCAAAGGAAAAATACTTACATCTGAAGGGAAAAGGCTTATGGAGTTTGTAAGGTTCTGGATAAATCCAAATTATTAAGCGTATAACAGGATTAGCTGAAGACATGTACGGTCTACATTACCATATTTGGGGTATAAGAAAGGCCCCCACCGTTTTTTTGTGAGAGCGAAGAAAGGAGGAAAGATGGTATCTAAAAGGATATCTTGCCCGGGATTTGGTTTATTATTCGGAGGTGAATAGTCAAAACCTACCAGCTTGCAGACTCACTACTTGGATATAATAGAATTAGACTGGTAGATGAGGCTTCTTGAAGAAATATAGCCACCAACTTACAAGAAGTTGTCCCAAAAGGGGGAGAGCTTAACGTTAACGGGCCCCCCTTTTCTCCATCTTATACAAAAACCACTTGCAGGTCCCCAGCTTAAACTTGATCTCGCGTGCTGGGTGAATTCACAAATGAAATATAAGACAAACAGAAGAAATAATATTAAGAATTAAAGAGGAGAAGGACAATTGGATAGCAATATATTAAAAGTATCAGAGAATTTCAGATGATAGAAAAAAGGAAAACGCTTTACATAAAAGGAGGTCACTTTGTTGAAATTAACGTTTCCACACATGGGGAACCTTTGGATTATGGCTCAAACGCTCTTTGAATCGGTCAACATTGATGTGATTGTGCCTCCAGAAAACAGCAAGCGTACCCTGACGCTTGGTACTAAATTTTCGCCCGAATCCGCTTGCCTCCCGCTTAAACTCAACTTGGGTAACTTTATTGAGGCGGCGGAAAAGGGTGCTGATACGATAGCTATGACCGGAGGAATCGGGCCTTGTCGTTTCGGCTATTACGGAGAAGTTGAACGTCAAATCCTCAAGGATGCAGGATACCCTTATGATGTGGTGATTCTTGAACCGCCGGATGGAAGTTTCCTCGGATTAGCTCAGCGCATCCGCTATTTAGTAGGCAAAAAAGTTTCTTGGGCTAAAATTCTTCAGGCAATACGATTCAGCTATCAAAAAATTATTGCTTTGGATCAAATTGAAGATATGATCCATGCAGCGCGACCACGCTTAGCTCAAGAAGCAGAGAAGATATACGACGAAGCAAAAAGGCGAATGGCCCAAACGATGAGTTACGCGGGAGTACAAGAAGTGGTCCGTTGGCTTAATGAAAGTATTTGTGAACGGCAATTTAGTCATCAGAATACTGATAGGGATGAATCTATCGGAGAACCTATACGTATTGGCATAGTAGGAGAAATTTATACTGTTCTCGATCCGTTTAGTTCTGCAGATGTTGAACAGCAGCTCGGTCAATTAGGCGTTCACGTCGACCGCTCGATTTATTTATCCGGGTGGGTAGGAGAAAACGTATTACGAGGGTTAATTAATGGGTACCGCTCCATGAATTCTTACCATAAGCTAGCCAAGCCCTATTTAGCCCATTTTGTAGGAGGACATGGTCAAGAAAGTGTAGGGGCTGCCGTAAAGTTTGCCCAAGAAGGGTTTGATGGGGTTATTCAGCTATTTCCTCTTACCTGTATGCCTGAAATAGTAGCTTCTGAGGTTTTACCTAGAGTTCAGAACGATTATCAAATTCCGATTATGAAATTAATCATGGATGAACATACAGGACGTACAGGGGTACAGACGCGATTGGAAGCGTTTGTAGATTTATTAGAACGATCACGCATAAATAAATCGAGAAACTTAACCAGTAAAGAAGTGATAAACTTAGCTGGTAAATAAATATGGTTTTCGAAAGTGAGTTAGGTTGTTTATATCAACGAAAAGAAATATATTCAGCCAGTAGTTAATCTCATTTAGAGGACGGCGGAGAAACTCCGCCTCATGCTCGATTTACTCAATCCAAATGACTACCTCAACAAAAGGGGTCTACTCTTAATCCCGATAAAGATCAAAATAAAGGTTACCATTGGTAGCAAGCACAGCAAAAGCAACATCCTCTGTGCTTTTAATTCCCTTTTTATTGAGTTCTTGATAGAGCCACTCATAGTTTAAGCCACTTTGTAGGAGATTGTTTCCTATTATTTTACCGTCCAAGATTACCTCGGTTGCAAGTCCTTCATAACTGGTTGACAGATTTAGGTCTTGGGGAGTTAATGGCCTAAATTGTGATTTTAGCTGAACGCTCAATTTCCCACTTGGCTCAAGAATAGAAAATTCAACTTGATCAATATCAAAAACTTTTTCCTGTCTGAGTTGCTGAACTAAATAATCAAAAGAATAGTTTAATTTAGCCATATTATTTTCTAGGATCTTTCCATTTTTAATTAGAATAGTGGGTTCGCCAGCTAGAATTTTACGAAGTGGCTTGTATTTTAGTGAAAAATATGCGACTAACACGATAATTAGTGTTGCAACTGTTATGGAAAGAATAAAATTTAAGATACCTATCTTAAGATTAAAGGCTAAGTTACCTGCAATAGTTCCAAGTGTTACTCCTGCCACATAATCAAAATAAGTGAGGTGAGCTAGACTTCTTTTAGTTAAAAATTTGGTGGCTGCAAGAAGTAGTATCAGTGCTAAAACTACTCTTAATATTATGTTTAAAGGCTCAAACAATATAAATTACCTCCATTGGAAGTCTTCGGTAATTATTTTAATTTAAATTTTGTCGCTTTATTAGCTTAGTATGCTCTTTATAAAAGTTTCTAATGATCCTTAGTTAGGTTATCATTACAACTTATACAAATACCATTTGGGTACAAAAGAAGCCCCCACCAGTTCCCGATGAGAGCTATAAGGAGGAATAAAGGCCTTGTGGGATATTGTACCCGGGGTTTGTCAAACATACGATAATTTTGGAAATGAAAAGCGAGAATAACCAATTAAAGCCCTGGCCGTTCACAGCCGAGTGCTCTTTTGATTACATTTGGTAGGATTTTTTGTAGATGAAGGTATTTCTTGCAACAGAGGGGCTATCCAATTGCGCTATTAAGTTGAATGGTCGCAAAGTTTTTTGGATACTCACAATAAAAAGTAAAATATATAAGTCTCTTTATTATTGGTACTAAAAACTTTAACTTTATAGTATTACAACGAAGGGCGTCACCGCTTTAACATCAATAATGAGAACAGGAACAATCCTCCTTTATCCCTTTCTCTTATTATCCCTACCCCTTTGAGCAACAGCTCCGGCACCGCCTCCACGAACATCCCCTTTACCTCTTCTAGCCCAAGCATCAACCTTTTGTCCATAACCGTCCCTGTTATTATTCCTCTGCTGAGGTCTTACATTTCCCATGCTTCTCCCCCGCATTGGTGCCGCTTCAGTCAATCGAACCTCTATGGTTTCCGGTTCCTTCGTTATTATTTTCAACGCAGCGGACAAAAGGGTCAACGAGTCATTTTCTGCCAGTAACTCTTCAACTACCCCTTTATATTTCTCAATATCTTCTTCTGCAATCACTCGTAGGATCTCCGTCATAGTTAGTCGTTGCTGACCCTCCACCGCCTCTGTGATTGTGGGAATAGGCTTACGTATGATCCTCCGTTTAATAACCTGCTCAATGAGTCTTAGCATACCTATCTCCCGCGGTGTGACTAACGTAATGGCTAAGCCGGATTTTCCTGCACGACCGGTTCGGCCCACACGATGGACATAACTTTCCGGATCTTGTGGGATATCAAAGTTAAAAACGTGAGTCACTCCGCTAATATCCAATCCCCGAGCAGCTACATCAGTCGCGACCAAAACTTCGATCGTCCCATCTTTAAACTGTCTCAAAACGCTTTCTCTCTTGCTCTGGGTCAGGTCACCGTGAATTCCTTCGGCTGAATAGCCGCGTTTACTTAACGCCTCGGAAAGTTCATCCACCCGCTGCTTGGTTCGACTAAAAACAATGGCCAAATCCGGTGATTGGATATCTAAGAGACGAGATAACACCTCGAATTTTAGTTTTTCCGATACTTCCACATAATGTTGCTCAGTATCGGACACAGTTATTCCCGTTGCCTTAATACTTATCAGCTCCGGCTCTTTCATAAAACGCTGTGCTAGATTCTGAATCTGCCTGGGCATGGTGGCAGAAAAGAGCAAGGTCTGGCGTTCCTCTGGAATTTCCTTAAGTATTGTTTCGATATCCTCCAAAAAACCATGTTAAGCATTTCATCGGCTTCATCCAAAACAACTATTTTGATTTCATTAAGGCGGATAGTCTCCTCCTCATGTGATCCATTAAACGTCCCGGAGTCGCCACAATAATGTGGGGTCTTTTTTTAAGGGCCCTGATCTGCCAATCAATCCCTTGTCCTCCATAGATAGGCAAGGCGTGTACCCGTTTAAACTGCCCAATCTTATTTAATTCCTCTGCTACTTGGACTGCTAATTCACGAGTGGGAGCCAGTACTATTCCTTGAATTTGTTCTGCTTGTTCCATAATTCTCTCCACCAAGGGAATTCCGTAAGCAGCTGTTTTCCCCGTTCCGGTTTGGGCCTGTCCAATCAGATCCCTCCCCTCCATTGCAGTGGGGATAGTCTGCTCTTGGATTGCCCGTGATTCGGTTTATCATGCTAGTTATTTAGACGAATGCTTCTCTTCTGCCATTTCCGCTAGGAGAGATGTGTCTAAAGAATTATCATGCCCGGGATTTGGTTTATTATACGGAGGTGAGTAGACAAAACCTACCAGCGTACAGACTCACTACTTGGATATAATAGAATTAGAATGGTAGATAAGGCTTCTTGAAGAAATGTGAACGACTGTTTATTCGCAAGGAGGATGGACAATGACCGCGCAATATAAATATTCCTTATTGAATACCAAAGAAGCTACATACTATCTCGAAGTATCAAGTTTTAAATTTAAAAAGCTTATTAAGGAAGGGTATTTAACTCCGCAGGTTTGGACTATTCGCAGCGGAAAAGAAGTACATTTCTTTGATCCAATGGAGTTGACTAAAGTAAAGAAGATGTTGATTAAGAAAGGGTATCACTACCAATATGCGTAAGAAATTTTAAAAGCACAAGAGGCAGAAGAGTTAACCCAAGTTGAGAAGATGCTCCACAAGAAATCAAACCTAGTAAAGGTTATTTTTGAAGGGCGGTAAAAAATTGAAGATTAAAACTAAGCTACTCAAGGTATGTTTACTTAGAAATAGTGATTTCGATTTTCTGCTGAATCATCTAACGATACGAGGTCTTAGGAGTAAAGCCTCTTAACGAATTTTTATCTTGAATGCCTTAGTAATAGAATCAACAGGAGGTGATTAAAATGGAGTTACTTGTTGATTTGCGCTGTCGAGGTTAATAACAGTTCCCTGTTGACGATAGAAGAAAAAGATGGAGCGAGGGTGAATTGCCGTTGCTTTGCCAGTTACATGGCGAAGTACACCCCATCATTCGACTTTTCAAGGTGTCAGTTCTCTCGGTATTGCTACCAATTCCTAGGCTTTTATCGTCCTAGGAACGTGTCGCACTTCCACATCTTTACTTCACTTCCTCCCAAGATAACTAATGAAAAGACAAAAAAGGTCAGACCGGTCTATTTGTTATCTATACTAAGGAAACAGTATGACTTCATCAACGAAGCCATACTGTTTGTTTTTATACTGTGTTGTAGACTTATCAGTACCTAGAAAACAACGTATTCAACGTAAACACCTTATACTAGGTTGTTTGTCAGCCGTAGCATAGACGGCTTGTACAATCGGGCAACTAAAATGCTGAGCCAAATCTGCCGCGATCTGTAAGTCAGCGTCACCACTGTAGAGAATCAGGGTTTGCAGTTTCATATCATATGCCTCCATTTCCTTGAGGAACTGAACACTATTCCAGATAATCCAAAGCAAAAAAACCGTGGATACCGTGAGGATAAATTTCCAACTTCCGTATACCTTAGCCACCTTGTCCGAAAGTCTTTCCCCAATCGGTATTTCCTGCTTTTTGCTGATTTGCTCGTCGTAGACGGCACCATCCGCTCTTCTGAGGGTTCATGTGAAAGCGCGCATAGCAAAAAGGACTATAAATAATCAGAGGCCACTGAAAAGATCCAAAAATCTGCTCATTGGTTATTCGAAACCGCTATATATAGCAGTTCAAAATAGGCGCTGAAGCTACAGTAATAATTAAAAGAAGCGAATACTCAACAGACTGAGTATTCGCTTTTAGCGCGATGATTTAACCCTGTTATTGGTTTAGGTTTAGGTTTCGGTTCTTGGTCATTGGCCCCTTCGTATAAAGGTTCCAATCCAGCGTCTGCCAAAATAGTTTCAATGATATACTTTTCTCGTGCTGTCATACTTCCACCCTTCTGCCTAAGTTGCTTGGTTTTTAACAACTGATTTCATTTACTTACCTTACATCTATTGTAACCGCGATCAGGCTAACAGATAAAGCGAAGATATTGTCATATTGTGTAAATTACGACAGAGGGGAGAGCTACTCATGATATACCATTTTAGATGGGATTCTTAACTAGTAAAACCGCCTAAACCATTCGGCTTTAAACGGTTTCGAGACAAGTATACAAGTATCGCTAGGTCTCATTTTATCAGACAAAGTATGTCATTGAATTATTTTCAGATCGTAGGGGTCGTATGCAAGTTCGTAGTATAAACTATCAAACCACACTACAATAAATACTCCATTTTCATCATTATCAATTCTAACAACAGTTCCTTTGCAGTGATTATACCTCTCGACACGGTCTCCGACTTGGAACTGGTACTGGGGGCGAAGGGATGGGCTAGTTCTGATTACAGGATTTTGCGCTAAAATAATCATATCCCCCTTTTTGTAATCAAACTATTAATTTTCTCTTGATGATATTGATAAGCAATCATTTAAGGATTACTAACATTTCAATTAAGTCCCGAGCCTACACTTTGGGAACTGGAAAATTAGTACTTCCTTTTCAATCAACAGTCCCTGATTTTGCGTAAAATTTGCAGCTATATTACATTTGAAACGCCCATAATCGAAGTTGCTGCCAGTTGTGCCAAAATGGAGTCATACCAAATTAAGTTGTTAATTATGTCACTAATATTTAGAGTGATTTAAGCGCTACCATCGGTGTATCTTTCAGTCTTGATCAATGGTCTCGGCGCATAAAGGTTCCAACCCAACGTCGACCAGAATGGTTTGAATAATATACTTTTCTTGTGATGTCATACCTATCTCCTTTCTACATGGATTATATCCATGTTTTTGTATTTTCACCAATTGCTTCATAAGGCGACTACATTATTGTAACCGAAGACAGGGTTACAAATAAAGTAAAAGGTTTGACATATTGTGTAAAGTAATTGCAAGTAGTCCCTGGAACACACCCCCAACAAACAAAGCTTTAGGGAGGCTGACAAAACCAGACCTTTCTGAATTGCGCTTAGCTCTCAGGCTTTACTTCAAATAGGCGAAATTTCAGTATCCCACCTCACTAAAGACACACAATCCTCCACACACCATTCAAGAAGCCACAGGGTGACGGACTGGTATATTCGTAGCGTTGGATGGTGGACAATTCTATTCCTGGACACTGCCTAATTCATCTACATCAAAAGGATAGAGTTGCCCTATCTTTAAGCTAACCATATCCACAAGCCAGAATGAGAGAGCCCCGAACACTATCCCTCCGCCGACATCCAACAAAGTATGTTGTTTAATAAACAACGTGGATAGGATAATCATCACACTCAACCCCCTTACCGAAGCGGTAAAAATAGGTGCCTGGATATTCAATCTTGTGCAGGCTCGGAAGAGAACAAAACTAATTAATACATGGATGCTGGGAAACGAATTATACGGTTTATCCGCATGGTAAATAAACAATATAATCCTTGCAAATAAGTCGTGAGCGTCAATCGGCGGCCTCGGCGTAGTGGTCTGGGCCAGTATAAAAAAGGTATAGCTTAATGCTAACCCCATAAGGCAAGAGATTAGTGTCGTAACATATAGACGGGGCTGCCGTTTCATTAGGCATAATAGTGTGATCATCACAAAAGGGTACCAAACTATATAAGGAAGGGCAAAGTACTTAATGAATGGGATCATTTGATCAAAGACGGTAGTGAGATTATAGACTCGCCCGCTGGTGTGATTTAAGAGGAAATAGACAGAATTGAACACCGGCAAAACTAATAATGAGAAACCCCAATACCTCGAAAATCGTTTTTCCAAAATACCTACCCCGTTCTTCGGTAATACCGCCGCTAATAAACATAAATCTTATGTACCACTTCCGATTAGATTATTCAACAACAATATTGAATCTCATAATCCCCACCTTTCATATAAACCCTGAGATTTAATGCGGTTTTGAAGCTCTTTCTTCTTCAAATTTGATTAAATCTATGTAAATTCAGGGACTTTTAATGAGGAGTGCGAGTGTCGGTTATTGCTAACCGGATTTCCTAGCTTGTCATTATGATTACCTGATACTAAGGATGATTCATAATAATCAGGCCGCCTATCTTCAAACAGGCGACTCAATTATTATGAATCACAGAACCGACGGATGGCTTGACCAACCGTTTTCAAGACCTCTTAAACCGCATCAGGAAAATTATCAGCACCGTGGAAAAATTAACCACACTGTAATTATCCGGAACGGTTAATTTTTCGCGTTTTGATAAGTATAAAGGATAGTTTTTTTAACGTCCATTTTTGCTTGTTCGTTAACTTAAAGGCTTATTCATAGCGTTATTCTGAGTTACGTATGCCAGCCTACCTCTTAGTACAGCAACATGACGTTCCATATCACTGGATAGGTCATTAAACATTTGCTTAGCGGTTTCGTCTAGGGTTGAGACCGAAAAAGATTCGTAAGTTCCAAGGGCTGATTGTGCAGCGGCTACTGCTTTTTCCAAGTCTGCTTGTACCGTCAAATTAATCCCTCCTTTGTAAGACTATTATGTTCATTGTCCTCCCATTTATTCACAACCATATTTGTACCGCTTTTTAATTAGTGTTAACTCTTTTCCCCTTGATGGATACCCCCACTCCATATCCCATTGATTCCATTAGTGAATCAAGCACAATCTTGCTTGTTGTCGACAGTAGCCTAGCACCAGTCCGCTATTGTGTGATGATCATAAAATATTAATGGGGACTTTTTTTACTGTTTCGATACATTGTCCTCATTTTTGGATTGGCCAGTATCGATAATCGGAGAAGATTCGCGCGTATCTCTCTTACAATACTTTGATTGGTATTCCTATTATTAGCGATAACAGAGTCAAAAATTTCCTGATAATAGGTAATTTGGTCGCTCATCATGTCAATTGATTTCTTATTTTCTCTCTACAAGCGGTTCATTTCCCGCACGTCATTCAATACGATTAGATTCTGCTCATCTGCTTTCATAAGGCTCCCTCCTAGCCCATATTAATTCATATTATTAATTCATAACTCATTATGTACCCGAACTAATAAGCAAAAATATAAGAACCAGTATGTTATTGTTCTTTGAAAACAAAAAACACCCTCACCGTTACCGATGAGAGATAAGATGAGGACTAAAATAGAAGTCGATAAAATTTTATGCTCCGAACTCAAACATTATGCTAATTTTGGTACATAAGGTGAACCCCTATGGTCAATGCGTTGAATACTTTTCGCTAGCATTTTGGCTGACATAAACTAGACTCTTAGCAGCAGGAATAATTTTAAATTCTAAGATTTCTGCCGTGTATTGAAGCCATTAACTCTGTGGTCCACCCGATGACAATAAATCAGAGAAGAGTGGGCATTTTATTTCAGTCTAGAGTTTTTAACTCACTAAGGGTAACAAAACGATATCCCTCAGTATTTAATTGATCAATCACCTGCTCTAAGGCTAAGACAGTTTGACTTCTAAAACCGCCACCGTCGTGAAGCAGGACGATTGACCCTGGAAAAACCTTTTGAACCACGTTGTTTACTATCTGATCAACACCAGGTTTACGCCAATCCTTGCTGTCTACACTCCAAAGAGTTACTACATAACCTTGATTCTCAATCGATTTGATTTGGCTTTTAGTTACAAATCCTCCTGGCGGACGGTAGAAATGAGTATGTGTACCTGTTACTGAATAAACACTTTGATCAGTTTGCCTTAGTTCACCGATCATTTCACGTATACCATAGATATGCGTGTAACCATGGTTACCAATTTCATGTCCTTCTGTAACCATGCGACGCAGTAATAATGGGTTTTGACTAGCTTTTGTTCCTATTACAAAAAACGTTGCCTTAACTT